>NZ_CP117452.1:4720833-5070000 GCF_030687895.1 Pseudomonas sp. FP198 | reverse complement strand
TGGCAACTTTGAGGTTCTAACTCAGGTCCGTTATCCGGATCGAGGACAGTGTATGGTGGGTAGTTTGACTGGGGCGGTCTCCTCCTAAAGAGTAACGGAGGAGTACGAAGGTGCGCTCAGACCGGTCGGAAATCGGTCGTAGAGTATAAAGGCAAAAGCGCGCTTGACTGCGAGACAGACACGTCGAGCAGGTACGAAAGTAGGTCTTAGTGATCCGGTGGTTCTGTATGGAAGGGCCATCGCTCAACGGATAAAAGGTACTCCGGGGATAACAGGCTGATACCGCCCAAGAGTTCATATCGACGGCGGTGTTTGGCACCTCGATGTCGGCTCATCACATCCTGGGGCTGAAGCCGGTCCCAAGGGTATGGCTGTTCGCCATTTAAAGTGGTACGCGAGCTGGGTTTAGAACGTCGTGAGACAGTTCGGTCCCTATCTGCCGTGGACGTTTGAGATTTGAGAGGGGCTGCTCCTAGTACGAGAGGACCGGAGTGGACGAACCTCTGGTGTTCCGGTTGTCACGCCAGTGGCATTGCCGGGTAGCTATGTTCGGAAAAGATAACCGCTGAAAGCATCTAAGCGGGAAACTTGCCTCAAGATGAGATCTCACTGGGACCTTGAGTCCCCTGAAGGGCCGTCGAAGACTACGACGTTGATAGGCAGGGTGTGTAAGCGCTGTGAGGCGTTGAGCTAACCTGTACTAATTGCCCGTGAGGCTTGACCATATAACACCCAAGCAATCTGTAGACTCGAAAGAGGCCAGATTGCGGTGTGTGAAGACGAAATGAACCGAAAGTTCGAGTCAAACCCACAAACTATCGCATACCCATTCGCTGGAACGTGACCGCAAGGCACGCGCTGGCTACCGAATTTCTTGACGACCATAGAGCATTGGAACCACCTGATCCCATCCCGAACTCAGAAGTGAAACGATGCATCGCCGATGGTAGTGTGGGGTTTCCCCATGTGAGAGTAGGTCATCGTCAAGATTAAATTCCGAAACCCCTATCTGCTGACGCAGGTAGGGGTTTTGTTTTGCCCGCAAGAAAATTCTTACGACAAGCGCAGAAAGCTCCCGGCTGTCACGGCCCCCCGACAGTGCTAAGGTTCCGCCCTGGCTTTTGCATTTTTCAAGGACGCCTTTATGCCGGACGCGAAGTCCCTCAGCCCTGCTTTCATGGTGGTCCACGGGAACCGCCTTGATGAGCTGCGCAGCCTGGTGATAAGCCTCATGCGGCGCTATCCGCTGGCCCCTCTTGAAAATGAAATCGCGCTCGTACAGAGCAACGGCATTGCCCAATGGCTGAAGCTGGCACTGGCTGAGGATCCCCTTGACGATGACATGGGCGGCTGCGGCATCGCGGCTGCGATTGATGTGCAGTTGCCCGGCAGTTTCATGTGGCAGCTCTATCGAATGGTGCTCGGGCGTGACGAGATTCCAGCCAAGTCCTTGCTGGACAAGGCTCCGCTTACATGGCGGCTGATGCGCCTCTTGCCGCAGTTGATTGAACAGCCTCATTTCGAGCCCCTGCGGCGTTTTCTGACCCATGACACGGACTTGCGCAAGCGGTACCAGTTGTCCGAGCGCCTTGCAGATTTGTTCGACCAATATCAGGTGTACCGAGCCGACTGGCTCGAAGACTGGGCCCAAGGGCGCCATCAGACCCGCAACGTCCGGGGTGAAATCAAGCCGCTCGCGCCGGCGAATTGCTGGCAAGCGGAATTGTGGCGGGCGTTATTGCTGGATGTGGGAGAGCAAGGCATGGCTCAAAGCCGTGCGGGTGTTCATCAGCGCTACATCGAGCGCATCAATAGTCTGGAAGCCGCTCCAAAAGGTCTGCCTGCAAGGGTAATAGTCTTCGGTATTTCCTCACTGCCCGCCCAAGCGCTCGAAGCCCTGGCTGGGCTGTCACGGTTCAGTCAGGTTCTGCTGTGCGTCCATAACCCATGCCGTCACCATTGGGCAGATATCGTCGCCGACAAGGATCTGCTTCGCCACCAATACAAGCGGCAGGCACGCAAGAGCGGCATGCCGGACGTCCTGGATCCGCAAACCCTGCATCAGCATGCTCATCCGCTGCTGGCCGCCTGGGGGAAGCAGGGGCGCGACTATATCAACTTGCTCGACAGCTATGACGAGCCAAACACCTATCGCTCGGTATTTCGCGAAGGGCGGATCGACCTGTTCAGTGAAGGCAATCCCACTACGCTCCTCAGCCAGTTGCAGGATGACATTCTTGAGCTGCGGCCACTGAGCGAAACCCGGGAAAAATGGCCCGCGGTCGATACCACGCGAGACGGATCGATTCGTTTCCATATCGCCCACAGCGCCCAGCGTGAAGTCGAGATTCTTCACGATCAGTTGCTTGCCCATTTCAGCAAGGACCCGGCGTTACGCCCTCGGGATATCATCGTCATGGTCCCGGACATCGACAGTTATGCGCCGCATATTCGCGCGGTATTCGGCCAACTCGACCGGATCGATCCCCGCTTCATCCCATTCACCCTGACGGACCAAGGTCAGCGCGGACGCGATCCGCTGCTGATTGCCGTCGAGCATTTGCTGAAACTTCCCGATAGCCGTTTTCCCGTCAGCGAAATCCTTGATTTGCTGGACGTCCCGGCATTGCGCGAACGATTTGGCATTGATGAGGCCGATTTACCGACACTGCACCGTTGGATCGAGGGCGCTGGCATCCGTTGGGGGATAAGCGCCGAGCACCGAGCCGGGCTGGGCTTGCCCGCGGAGTTGGAGCAAAACAGTTGGCGTTTCGGCCTGCGTCGCATGTTGTTGGGGTATGCCGTCGGTGATTCGCAAGCCTTTGAAGGCATAGAGCCCTATGATGAAATCGGCGGCCTGGATGCCGCATTGATCGGTCCGTTGGTTGCGTTGCTCGATGCCCTGGAGGTTGCTTACCAGGCGCTCAGTCAACCCGCCTCACCTCAGGACTGGGGGACGCGCCTGCATGATCTGATGCAGTTGTTCTTTCTGGCGAGCAACGAGCATGACGATTATCTGCTGGCCCAGCTCGAGGACTTGCGTGAAAGCTGGTTGGAAACCTGCGAGTCGGTCGGCCTGCACGACGAGCTGCCGTTGACGGTTGTCAGAGAGGCCTGGCTGGCGGGGCTGGATCAAGGGCGACTGTCCCAGCGGTTCCTCGCCGGTGCGGTCAATTTTTGTACCCTGATGCCGATGCGGGCGATCCCCTTCAAGCTGGTCTGCCTGTTGGGCATGAACGATGGTGATTACCCGCGGGCTCAACCGCCATTGGATTTCGATCTCATGGGCAGTGATTATCGACCGGGGGATCGCTCTCGACGAGAGGACGATCGCTACCTGCTGTTGGAGGCGCTGCTTTCTGCGCGAGAAAAACTCTACATCAGTTGGGTCGGGCGCAGCATCCGCGACAACAGTGAGCGGCCTGCCTCAGTCCTGGTCGGCCAGTTGCGCGATCATCTCGCAAGTGGCTGGCAGTTGGCGGGTGGCCATGGCGACCTTCTTGAAGCGCTGACCCAGGAGCACCCCCTGCAACCGTTCAGCGCTCGTTATTTCTACCAGGGCGATGAGCTGTTCAGCTATGCCAGCGAATGGCGAGGACTTCATGAAGTTCATGAGGATGCTGGCAAGCCTGGGGCCTTGGAGCCCTACGTTCAGGAGGAGCCCCTGGGGATAGGTCAGTTGCAGGATTTCCTGCGTAATCCTGTCCGGCATTTTTTCAGCCAGCGACTCAAGGTGTTCTTTGAGCCTCTCGAAGCCCCATTGGCGGACGACGAACCTTTTATCCTGAATGCCCTGCAGCGCTATAGCCTGAGCGACAGTCTGCTCGAGGCTGCCCTTGTTCGCCTTGACCAAGCGGACCTTGCATTGGAGGCCCACGCCAGGAGGCTTCAGAACAGCGGCCTGTTACCCATGGCTGGCTTTGGCCAATGTATGCAGCGTGAATTGATCGAGCCGCTGCCTGATCTGCTGCAACGCTACCAGCAACTTCTGGCGCTATGGCCGACTCCGCTGACCAGTGCCGTACCCGTCAGCCTGCAATTACACGGTGTGAACATTGAAGGTTGGCTCAGCGGTCTGCACCAGCGCTCCGATGGTGCGGTCCTCGCCATCACCGCGATTCCTAACAGTATCGGTTCTACCAGGACCCGGAAATGGCACCGCTTGATACGACCCTGGGTGAACCATCTCGTGGCTTGCGCCAACGGTCTGTCGATGACGACGGCATTGGTCGCCAGCGATGACAGCTTGCTGCTGAATCCTTTTGACGAGCCGGTAGCCCGCAACCTGCTCGGCGATTTGTTGCAAGCCTGGCAGGCTGGCATGCGCCAACCGCTGCCAATCGCAGTGAAGACCGCCTTCGCCTGGCTCGGTCAGAGTGATCCGGACAAAGCCGAATCGGCTGCTCGAAAAGCCTACGAAGGCGATGGGCTGACGTCTGAAGGCGAGCGGCGCGAAAGCCCCGCCTTGGCTCGGCAATATGCCGACTTCGATGCGCTTATCGCTGACGACACATTCCCCGACTGGTGTGACGCGCTCTATCGACCGCTTCTGGAAGCACCGTGGCGTTCGTTGGCGGGTGAGGAAGCGCATTCATGAGTCGACAAACACCCTTGGCGCTGGCTTTCCCACTACGTGGCAGTCAATTGATCGAAGCCAGCGCCGGTACTGGCAAGACCTTTACCATCTCGGCGTTGTACTTGCGCCTGGTGCTGGGCCATGGCGGCTCGACGGGCGGCTTTGGCCGTGAGCTGCTTCCTCCGCAGATACTGGTGGTGACTTTCACCGACGCTGCCACCAAGGAATTGCGCGAACGCATCCGCACCCGCCTGGCTGAAGCGGCGCGTTTTTTTCGTGACGAGATTCCCGCTCCCGACGCGTTGATAAACGCATTGCGTGATGAGTTTGATAAGGGGCAATGGCCTGGCTGTGCGAATCGGCTGGATATCGCCGCGCAATGGATGGATGAAGCAGCCGTTTCGACGATCCACAGCTGGTGCCAGCGGATGCTCCGTGAGCATGCCTTTGACAGTGGCAGCCTGTTCACCCAGACCCTGGAAACCGACCACAGCGAATTGCTCGGCGAGGTGCTGCGCGATTATTGGCGATTGTTCTGCTACTCGATGGAGGGTGAGGCACTGGACTGGGTGCGAGCGCACTGGGGCGGTCCTGCTGCGTTGTTGCCACGGGTGAGGGGGTTGTTTGCCAGCTCGCGAGGTGGTGACGAGGCGCTTGAACCGGCGGAACTCATCGCCACATCCCTGCGCGAGCGCAGCGCAGCCTTGCTCGATCTCAAGGCGCCCTGGCGGCAGTGGGCGGTGGAGTTGCTGGAGATCTGCCAGCAAGGCGTAGCCAATAAAACCGTTGACGGACGCAAGATGCAGGCTCGTTACTTCGAGCCATGGTTTCAGAAGATATCTGCATGGGTTGAAGACGAGAGCCTGGAGTTGCTCGACATCGGCACCGGCTTCACGCGCTTGACGCCCGAAGGCATGGCCGAGGCCTGGAAGGGCGACGTGCCCAGCCACCCAGGGCTGGACGCCATGGCGGGCCTGAAAGCTGGCCTGGATGCCTTGCCCACACCTGACGCTGCGGTGCTGCAGCATGCTGCGCAGTGGGTCGGGGCGCGCTTCGAGGCGGAGAAGCGGCGCCGGGCGGAAATGGGATTCGACGACATGCTGCTGCGCCTGGACGCAGCTTTGCAGGCTGAAGGAGGGGAGCGCCTGGCGAGCCTGATTCGCGAGCAGTTTCCGGTTGCGCTGATTGACGAGTTCCAAGACACCGACCCGGTCCAATACCGGATCTTCGAAAGTATCTATCGCATTGGCGACAACGATCCTGAAACGGGGTTGTTCCTGATCGGGGATCCGAAACAGGCCATTTATGCGTTTCGCGGCGCCGACATCTACACCTACCTGCGCGCCCGCGAAGCTACTGCCGGCAGGTTGCATACGCTGGGGACCAATTTCCGTTCCAGCCATGCCATGGTCGGCGCCGTAAACCATATTTTTCAATACGCCGAATCGCGGCTGAATGGGCGCGGGGCTTTTCTGTTCCGCGAGCCATCGGGTGAGAATCCGGTGCCATTCCTGCCGGTCGACTCCCAGGGCCGCAAGGAATCCTTGCAGCTTGCGGGGCGGACGGTCGCGGCCTTGAATATCTGGCACCTGGCTTCGGACCAGCCGCTCTCCGGAGCGGTGTATCGACAGCAGATGGCCGTGGCCTGCGCCAGTGAAATCACGGCGCTGCTCAATGGTGGCCAGTCAGGGCACGATGGCTTCGTTGGTAATGGGGAAATGTTACTGGGGCTTCGACCGGCGGATATCGCCATCCTGGTGCGTGATGGCAAGGAAGCGCAGGCCGTGCGAAACGAGTTGTCGGCACGGGGTGTGCGCAGCGTTTATCTATCCGATAAGGACTCGGTCTTCGCCTCGCAGGAGGCAAGGGATTTACTGGCCTGGCTCAAGGCTTGCGCCGAGCCGGACGTCGAGCGGCCGCTGCGAGCTGCGCTGGCCAGCGTCACCCTGAATCTGCCGCTTGCAGAACTGGAGCGCCTCAACCAGGACGAGTTGGCCTGGGAACGTCGAGTCATGCAGTTCCGTAGCTATCGGGTGGTCTGGCGCACCCAGGGCGTGCTGCCCATGCTGAGGCGCCTGCTGCATGAATTCAAGCTGCACCAGGCCTTGATGATGCGTGGCGATGGCGAGCGGGTGCTGACCAACCTGTTGCATCTGTGCGAGCTGTTGCAGCAGGCCGCCGTCGAGCTGGATGGCGAGCAGGCCTTGATTCGCTATCTGTCCGAACACCTTGCATTGACCGGGCAGGCGGGAGAGGAACAGATCCTGCGCCTGGAAAGCGACGAGCAACTGGTCAAGGTGGTCACGATCCATAAATCCAAGGGGCTTGAATATCCGTTGGTCTTCCTGCCGTTCATATGCTCGACGAAACCGGTGGACGGCACCCGATTGCCGTTGCATTGCCACGACGAAGCCGGTCATGCGCAAATCAGTCTTACGCCCAGCCCCGAGTTGATCGCCAAGGCCGACGACGAGCGCCTGGCCGAGGATCTTCGGCTTCTATACGTGGCGCTTACCCGTGCGCAGCATGCCTGCTGGTTAGGTGTGGCCGATCTCAAGCGAGGCAGTAACAGCCGCTCGATCCTGCATCTGTCTGCGCTGGGGTATCTGTTGGGCGGTGGTGCGCCGTTGACCGAGTCGGTGGCGTTGAGACGTTGGCTGGAAGATCTGCAGCAGGGTAGCGAGGCGGTGAGCTGCCAGGACATGCCGGAGGCCAACGATCAGCACTATCGACCCCCACGTAATGATGCGGTGTTGCTTGAACCCTTGCTTCCAGTACGTAAAGCCAGCGAGAACTGGTGGATCGCTTCGTACAGCGCGCTGCGCTTTGGAGAAAGTCTCAGCGCCGGCACCGATTCCGCGCCGGAAAACCCGCAGGCGCAGAAAATGTTCGATGACGAACGGCTTGATCCCGACGCTCCCAGGGAAGTCATCGCCGTCGGCGGTGATATCCATCGTTTCCCCCGCGGTCCCAACCCCGGTACGTTTCTCCATGGTCTTTTGGAATGGGCCGCCGGCGAAGGATTCAGCGCCTCGCCAACGGCCATCGAAGATGCCATCGCGCGACGTTGCAACCGCCGCGGCTGGAAAGGCTGGATCAGCACCCTTGGAGACTGGTTGCAGCACCTGGTCACGACGCCCTTGCAGATCGGTGACGGGCAGCCTCCGGTGGTACTGGCCCGGTTGAGCCAATTCCAGGTCGAGATGGAGTTCTGGTTCGCCAGTCACAAGGTTGATGTGCTCAAGCTTGATGAGCTGGTTTGCCAGTCAACCCACGGTGGCGTGGCTCGTGTCGCCGCAGAACCGGCACTGCTCAACGGAATGTTCAAGGGCTTCATCGACCTGACCTTCGAGCATGACGGCCGGTATTACGTGGCTGACTACAAATCCAACTGGCTGGGCGCCGATGACATGGCCTACACCGCTCAAGCCATGGAGCAATCGATCCTGGACAATCGTTACGACCTGCAATACACGCTGTACCTGTTGGCCCTGCATCGCCAGCTCAAGGCGCGCCTGCCAGACTATGACTACGACCGGCATGTCGGTGGCGCGTTGTATCTTTTCCTGCGCGGCACGCGTGCAGCCAGCCAGGGCGTGTTTTTCACCAAGCCCCCTCGGGCATTGATCGAACAGCTTGACCGCCTGTTCCAGGGAGCACCCGCGCCCAAGGCCGAGCCGGCATGGGTGCAAGGAGAATTGTTATGAGTCGCTCCTTTGCCGACCTGCTGCCTCAATCGCTCGACGACGAAGGGCTCGTCGACCTGGCGCCCCTGAGTCGTGCAGAGGATCTGCTGCTGTTGCTCACGCGCTGGGTGGAACGTGGCTGGTTGCGGGCCCTGGACAAGGCATTCGTGGTGTTCCTCCATGAATTGTCGCCTGACGATGATCCGCTGGTATTGCTGGCGGCTGCGCTGACCAGCCACCAACTGGGCCATGGGCATGTTTGCCTGGACCTGTTCGAGACACTCAAGGAACCTGATTTCGCCCTGTCACTGCCCCCCGAGGGCGACCTGCAGACGGGCGTGATGCTGTTGCCTTCGCAGATATTGAGAACGCTGGACGGTGCCCATTGGTGCAAGGTCCTGGCGTCCAGCCGCCTCGTGGCCCTGGCGGTCGATGACAGCGAAGAGGCGCAGCAGCGGCCAATGGTATTGTCCGGCAAACGGCTTTACCTGCGTCGTTACTGGGGCTACGAGCGACGGATCGACGCGGCGTTGCGTCAACGCCTGGCCGAACAGGAAAGCGCCCCTGATGATCTGCGCGAGCGTCTGGACGGACTGTTCGGGCCGGCCAGCACGACCGGCCCGATCGACTGGCAGAAGCTGGCTTGCGCGCTGGCGACGCGGAGCGCTTTCAGCATCGTTACCGGCGGCCCGGGCACGGGCAAGACCACCACGGTCGTGCGCTTGCTTGCCTTGCTGCAGGCACCTGCCGTCGAGGCGGGGAAACCGCTGCGGATTCGCCTGGCCGCACCGACCGGCAAGGCCGCTGCGCGGTTGACCGAGTCGATCAGCCAACAAGTCCGGACGCTGGATGTGATCGACGCCGTGCGCGAAAAAATTCCCTGCGACGTCACCACGGTGCATCGCCTGCTCGGCAGTCGTCCTGGCACCCGACATTTTCGCCACCATCGTGGCAATCGATTGCCGTTGGATGTGCTGGTGGTCGATGAGGCGTCCATGATCGATCTGGAAATGATGGCCAATCTGTTGGACGCGCTGCCGTCCCATGCGCGGTTGATTTTGTTGGGCGACAAGGACCAGTTGGCTTCCGTGGAGGCCGGCGCGGTACTGGGGGATCTGTGTCGGGATGCCGAGGACGGCTGGTACAGCCCACAGACGCGCGCCTGGCTCGAGTCCGTCAGCGGCGAGAGCCTGGCGGCGAGCGATCTGAAACAGGATCTTGACGACACTCATCCCCTTGCGCAGCAAGTGGTGATGCTCAGGCATTCCCGGCGCTTTGGCGAAGGCAGCGGTATCGGCCAACTGGCCCGACGGGTCAATCGACAGCAGCCTGAAGAAGCTCGTCAACTGCTGGAGGAGGGCCAATATGCCGACCTGTTCTCCTTGGCGCTGAAGAGCCAGCACGACGGGACGCTTGAGGGCTGGTTGCTCGATGGTCGACCCGGTGGTCCGCAGGGCTATCGGCATTATCTGAGCCTGCTGCGACAGCGACGTCCGGACATTTCTCGCCCGCTGGAGGACAGTTGCTGGACTGATTGGGCACGTGAGGTCTTGTCGGCCTTCGACGAATTCCAATTGCTCTGTGCCGTACGCAAGGGACCGTGGGGCGTCGAGGGTCTGAACCCGAGAATCACCGCCGCGCTGCTCAAGGCTCGCCTGATCGATAGCGATCACCAGTGGTACGAAGGGCGTCCGGTACTGATGACTCGCAACGACTACGGGCTGGGATTGATGAACGGCGATATCGGGATCGCCCTCAAGTTGCCCGAGCGTGACGGTCCTGACGCTGGCAAGCAAGTCCTGCGTGTCGCCTTTCCTCGTAACGATGGCCGGGGTGGTGTGCGTTTCGTCCTGCCCAGCCGCCTGAATGACGTGGAAACCGTTTACGCCATGACGGTGCACAAGTCCCAGGGGTCGGAATTCACCCACACGGCCCTGATTCTTCCGGATGCCCTGAACCCCGTTTTGACCAAGGAACTGGTGTATACCGCCATTACCCGAGGCAAGCAGTGGTTCAGCCTGATAGAGCCGCGCACGGGAATATTCGAAGAAGCGGTTCGGCGCAAGGTCAAGCGGTTGAGCGGGTTGATGCTGGAATTGGATGGAAACGACTGAAGCTCGGGTTTGCCTGTTTGTTCAAAAGGTTGTGAGTAGTCTGTTTTCTGACGGAAATTTGCGTAGGACTCTGTCTCGCTGGCTTTTTGACACTGTGCTATCGTTTCGCACTTATCCACACCAAGAGATTCTCCATGGAAGCGGCGGTTCGGGGGGCGGCGCGCGGAAACGGCCGGAGGCATTATGTGCTCGCCGGTCTGCTGTGCTTGCTGTCGCCTGCAATTGCCGCCCAGGAGCCGACCTCTACCACTCGGGCCGAACAGCGGGCAGAAGCGGTCACCCAGGTCGTGTTGGGGATCCTCAGCTACGCTCGCTGGCCTGTTGAACCGACGCAATTGCAGCTGTGCATCGTCGGTCCGACCCAATACACCGACGACCTGGTCAAAGGCACCGCCCAGGCCACCGGCAGGCCTGTGACGGTACAGCGCTTGCTGGCCGACCATCCCGGCATCGCGAGCGATTGCAATGCCGTCTACATCGGCAGGCTGACCAACGACGAACGCTCCCGATTGTTTGAGTCCCTGATCGGCAAGCCGGTGTTGAGCATCAGCGAAGGCGGCGACCAATGCACCGTGGGCAGCCTGTTCTGCCTGCGAGTCGGGGATGAACAGGTGTCGTTCGAGGTCAACCTCGATTCGGTGGCACGCAGCGGTGTACGCATCCATCCGAGCGTCCTCCAGCTGTCACGCCGTAGGCCCGCCGCGCCATGAATTCGTCCAGATCACGAATTCGTCCCACGTTGGGCTCGGTCATCGGTCGCGGTCACCTGATCGTCGCGCTGGTGGCGATCACCATGGCCAGCGTCTCCCTGACCTTGTTGGGCGTGCTTGCGCTGCGGGTCTATGCCGATCACAACTTGCATCTGATTGCCCGTTCGATCAGCTACACCGTGGAGGCGGCCGTGGTCTTCGATGACGCCGCGGCGGCCACCGAAGCGCTGGCTCTGATTGCTTCCACTGAAGAAGTCGCCGATGCCCAGGTCTTCAATGAAAGTGGCCGCCTGTTGGCGCACTGGCGACGACCGGAAACCGGTCTCCTGTCGGAGCTGGAAATGCACATCGCCAAGGCATTCCTGGAAAAGCCCATCAGCCTGCCAATCATCCACCAGGAACAGAACATCGGCAGGATCCTGCTGGCAGGACACGGCGGTAGCCTGTTGCGCTTTCTGCTCAGCGGCCTGGCCGGGATCATCCTGTGCACGGCGGTCAGTGCCTGGGTCGCCCTGTATCTGGCGCGCCGTCAGCTGCGGGCGATTACCGGACCTTTGCGTAGCCTGGCTGAAGTAGCCCACGCCGCCCGTTGCGAGCGCGCCCTGGATCGCCGAGTGCCACCGGCCGATATCGCCGAACTGGATAACCTGGGCAACGACTTCAACGCACTGCTTGCCGAGCTGGAATCCTGGCAGACCCATCTGCAAAGTGAAAACGAGACCCTGGCTCACCAGGCCAGCCACGACAGCCTGACCGGGCTGCCGAACCGGGCCTTTTTCGAAGGTCGGCTGATCCGTGCCCTGCGCAATGCCAACAAGCTCGACGAGCAAGTGGCCGTCCTCTACCTGGACAGCGATCGCTTCAAGGGTATCAACGACAACTTTGGTCATGCCGCCGGTGACGCGGTGTTGACCGCCGTGGCGACCCGGGTCCGGGCGCAGTTGCGTGAGGATGATCTGGTCGCGCGTCTGGGCGGTGACGAGTTTGCCGTGCTGCTGGCGCCGTTGCACAAGACCGAGGATGCCGAACGGATCGCTGAAAAAATCATCGCGAGCATGGAGATGCCGATTCAGTTGCCCGGCAATGCCTCGGTCCTGACGTCCCTCAGCATCGGCATAGCCGTTTACCCCGATCATGGCGCCACGCCCGGCGCCTTGCTCAGCGCCGCGGATGCGGCGATGTACCAGGCCAAGCGCCTCGCCCGAGGCGGCCAACACACGGCGGGGTCGGAGCACCCGGTCGCGGATCTTCAAACCAGGAGCTGATTTGCATGTTTTCCAATTCGCGTTTTTCTCTGCTGCGTTATGCAGCATTTTTGTTCATCGCCATTTTTGCCCTCAGCGGATGCCAGACGACGCCGCAAAAAGGACTGAGCCCAGCGCAGATCGCTGTCCTCCAGGAGCAGGGGTTCAAACTGACAGACGACGGCTGGGCCTTCGGACTTTCGGGCAAAGTGCTGTTTGGCAGTGATGTGGAAAGTCTCAACCCGGCCAGCACCGAGATCGTCGAGCGGATCGGCAAGGCACTGCTGGGCGCGGGAATCGAGCGGGTACGTATCGACGGTCACACCGATGCATCGGGCTCCCAGGTCTACAACGAGCAACTGTCGATACGTCGGGCCGAAAGCGTTGGCAAAGTCCTCAGAGGTGTGGGCATGCGCGAAGAAAACGTCCAGCTGCGTGGCCTGGGCAGCAGCCAACCCGTCGCCTCCAACGACACCGCCAGTGGGCGCACCGAAAATCGTCGCGTGGCCATCGTGGTCATCGCCGACTAATCGGCAAACACCATCTCCCGGCTGTCGCCCATGAGTAGTGGCTGGTTCTGTTCGGTGACTTCCCGAATGTAATCCCACAGCAACGTAATCCGCTTGAGCTTGCGCAGGTCCTCCCGGCAGTACATCCAGAATTGCCGGGTGACCGTGATCTCCTCCGGCAGCACCGGCAGCAGGCGTGGGTCCTGGGCGGCCAAAAAGCACGGCAGGATCGCCAGTGACCGGCCTTGCTGCGCCGCCACGAATTGCGCGATCACGCTGGTGCTGCGCAGATGAGCGTGGGCGCCGGGCAATACGTTGGCCAGGTAGAGCAGCTCGGAACTGAACGCCAGGTCATCCACGTAGCTGATGAACGAGTGCTTGTTCAGGTCTGCCGGGCGGTGGATCGGTGGGTGACTGTCCAGGTATTGCCGTGTTGCATAAAGCTGCAACCGATAGTCGCAGAGTTTGCAGCACACGTACGGTCCGTGTTCGGGGCGCTCGAGGGCGATGACGATATCGGCTTCGCGCTTGGAGAGGCTGATGAAGTGCGGCAGCGGCAGGATGTCCACCGAGATCGCCGGGTAGGCGTCGACGAAGTGGCTCAACTGCGGGGTGATGAAAAAGCTGCCGAAGCCTTCGGTGCAGCCCATGCGCACATGCCCGGACAGCGCGACGCCTGAGCCTGAAACCTGTTCGCAAGCCATGTGCAGCGTGCTTTCGATCGACTCGGCATAGCCCAGCAAACGTTGGCCTTCAGCCGTCAGGACAAAACCGTTGCTCCGGGATTTTTCGAACAGCAGCGTACCCAAGGAAGCTTCCAGCGAGCTGATGCGTCGCGACACCGTGGTGTAATCGACGGCCAGACGCTTGGCGGCCGTGCTGGCCTTGCGGGTGCGAGCCACTTCGAGGAAAAACTTGAGGTCGTCCCAATTCAGCGACCCTAAGGAGGTGATGTTTTTTTGCATGATGGACCGGTTTTTATGTGCGTTCTTATTAGAAGTTTGCACATCTATACTCCAAAAACCGTCTCATCACCAAGGTGACTCTTCACCTTGGTCGTTGCTGAACCAGCGCATCCTATAAGAACAATCCCGGAGGCCAGCATGAACGTTTCCCTTACGCCCAGCGACACAGCCCTGCAAACCGTCAGATTGCTGATCGATGGCGAGTGGGTCGAGTCCCAATCCAGCGAATGGCACGACATCGTCAACCCGGCCACCCAACAAGTGCTGGCGAAGGTACCGTTTGCCACGGCCTCGGAAGTCGATGCCGCCATCGCCGCAGCCCAGCGTGCTTTCCAGACCTGGAAATTGACGCCGATCGGTGCGCGTATGCGCATCATGCTCAAGCTCCAGGCGTTGATCCGCGAGCATTCCAAGCGCATCGCCGCGGTGCTCAGCGCCGAACAGGGCAAGACCATCGCCGACGCCGAAGGCGATATTTTCCGCGGCCTGGAAGTGGTCGAGCACGCCTGCTCCATCGGCACCCTGCAAATGGGCGAGTTTGCCGAGAATGTCGCCGGTGGTGTGGATACCTATACTCTGCGTCAGCCGATTGGTGTGTGCGCGGGCATTACCCCGTTCAATTTTCCGGCGATGATCCCGCTGTGGATGTTCCCGATGGCCATCGCCTGCGGCAATACGTTCGTGCTCAAGCCGTCGGAGCAGGATCCGCTGTCGACCATGCTGCTGGTGGAGCTGGCCATCGAGGCCGGTGTGCCGCCGGGCGTGCTGAACGTGGTGCACGGCGGCAAGGATGTGGTGGATGCGCTTTGCACCCACAAGGACATCAAGGCCGTTTCCTTCGTCGGCTCAACAGCGGTCGGCGCTCATGTGTATGACTTGGCGGGTCGCCATGGCAAACGCGTGCAATCGATGATGGGTGCCAAGAACCACGCCGTGGTGCTGCCCGACGCCAATCGCGAGCAAACCCTGAACGCCTTGGTCGGTGCCGGTTTCGGCGCGGCGGGCCAGCGTTGCATGGCCACTTCGGTGGTGGTGATGGTGGGCGCGGCCAGGCAATGGTTGCCGGAGCTGAAGGCGCTGGCGCAGAAACTCAAAGTCAATGCCGGCAGCGAGCCGGGCACGGATGTCGGCCCGGTGATTTCCAAGCGAGCCAAGGCGCGCATCCTCGAATTGATCGAAAGCGGCGTGCAGCAAGGCGCGAAGCTGGAACTGGATGGCCGCGACATCAGCGTGCCGGGCTTCGAGCAGGGCAACTTCGTCGGTCCGACGCTGTTTTCCGGCGTAACCACCGACATGCGCATCTACACCGAGGAAATTTTCGGCCCGGTGCTGGTGGTGCTGGAGGTCGATACCCTCGATCAAGCCATCGCCCTGGTCAACGCCAATCCGTTTGGCAACGGCACCGGCCTGTTCACCCAGAGCGGTGCGGCGGCGCGCAAATTCCAGAGCGAAATCGACGTCGGCCAGGTCGGTATCAACATCCCGATCCCGGTGCCGGTGCCGTTTTTCAGCTTCACTGGCTCCCGCGGCTCGAAACTCGGCGACCTCGGCCCTTACGGCAAACAAGTGGTGCAGTTCTACACTCAGACCAAGACCGTCACCGCGCGCTGGTTCGACGATGACAGCGTCAACGACGGTGTGAACACCACCATCAACTTGCGTTAAGGAGCCGGACATGAACATCGCATTTATCGGCCTCGGCAACATGGGCGCCCCGATGGCGCGCAATCTGCTCAAAGCCGGCCATTCGCTGAACCTGTTCGACCTGAACCAGACGGTGCTGGCCGAACTGGCGGCGCTGGGTGGCACCGTCAGCGCCTCGCCTCGCGATGCGGCCCAGGGCGCGGCGCTGGTGATCACCATGCTGCCGGCCGCTGCCCATGTGCGCAGTGTCTGGCTGGGCGAAGACGGCGTGCTGGCAGGTATCGCCGCCGGTACGCCGGCGGTGGATTGCAGCACCATCGATCCACAAACCGCCCGTGACGTGGCGGCTGCCGCTGCCAGGCAGGGAGTGGCAATGGCCGATGCGCCTGTCTCGGGCGGCACCGGCGGCGCGGCGGCGGGCACCCTGACCTTCATGGTCGGCGCCACGCCTGAGCTGTTCGCCGCCCTGCAACCGGTACTGGCGCAAATGGGCCGCAACATCGTGCATTGCGGCGAAGTCGGCACCGGGCAGATCGCCAAGATCTGCAACAACCTGCTTTTGGGAATCTCCATGGTCGGCGTCAGCGAGGCCATGGCCTTGGGCGATGCCTTGGGGATCGACACGCAGGTGCTGGCCGGCATCATCAATAGTTCGACCGGTCGATGCTGGAGTTCCGATACCTACAACCCATGGCCCGGCGTGATCGAAACGGCCCCGGCGGCGCGTGGATATACCGGCGGTTTTGGCGCGGACCTGATGCTCAAGGATTTGGGCCTGGCCACCGAAGCCGCGCGGCAGGCCCGTCAGCCGGTGATACTGGGGGCGGTGGCGCAGCAGTTGTACCAGGCGATGAGCCAGCGGGGCGAGGGCGGCAAGGATTTCTCGGCGATTGTGAACAGCTATCGCAAGCCGCAACAGGATCAGTGATATCGAGAGGCTTTTGTGGCGAGGGAGCTTGCTCCCGCTTGGGTGCGCAGCGCCCATGAAAATTGGGGTTGCTGCGCAACCCAGCGGGAGCAAGCTCCCTCGCCACAGGAGGTCCCTCGGCTTTTTTGTTTCAGGCAAACACGAAATATTTACGCACGGTCTCGACCACTTCCCACGTGCCTTTCATGCCTGGTTCGACGACAAAAATATCACCGGCGCGCAGATGAATCGGCGCCATGCCGTCCGGGGTGATCACGCAGTAGCCTTCCTGGAAATGGCAGTATTCCCACTTCACGTAGTCCACCCGCCACTTGCCGGGCGTGCAGATCCAGGTCCCCATGATCTTGCTGCCGTCTTCGCTGGTATAAGCGTTGAGGTTGACGGTGTGCGGGTCGCCTTCGAGTTTTTCCCATTTGCAGGCATCGAGTACGGGCAGCGGATGGGTATCGCGCAGGACGGTGATGGGGGCGGTCATGTGAGCTCCGAAGTGGCAGAAAAGAACCTGCACCCTAGCGTGGAGAACGACCAGGCAAATGCCTGAACTCGACACCGGGCTGCCCAGAAGCGCGCATCATTCGGCCAGATGCCGAGCCAAGGCCTTGGCGTAGGCCGGCAGACGTTCGAAATTCCGTGCGCAAAGCAACAGCGCCCGGTGCGCCCAGGCCTCCTGCAGCGGCACGCAGTGATAGGAGGATTGGGATGGACGGCGTTCGATAGCGGCCTTCGGCACGACGGCGATACCCGCGCCATGGGCGACCATGCGGATCACCCCGTCGAAGCCCTCGGCGCGAATGCGGATCTGCATGCGCATACCGGTGTGCAGCGCTTGTTCCTCCAGGTAGACCGCCAGCGCGCTGGTGGCGTTCAGGCCGACATAGTCGTGGTGAAGGGTCTCGCTGAAACTCGGCGTGCGGCCGTCAGCCAAGGGATGCCCCGACGGTAGGATCAGGACCAGCGGATCGTCACGAAAAGGCCAGGTCTGAAGGCCCGCGGTGTCCACCGCGTCGGAAACGATACCCAGGTCTGCGGCGCCCTGGCGCAACGCATGGGTGATCCGTGAGCTGGGCAATTCCTGCTGGTCGATGTCCAGGTTGGGGTGGCTGTGGAGGAAACCGGCCAGCAGTTCGGGCAGGTATTCGGTCATTGCGCTGGTGTTGCACAGCAGTCGCACCTGGCCTTTGACGCCTCTGGCGTATTCGGCCAGGTCCTGTTGCAGATGGTCGGCGTGCTGCAGCAAGACCCGGGCATGCTGGGCCAAGGCTTTACCGGCCGGCGTCGGGGTGACGCCGCGCCGCCCGCGTTCGAGCAGGTCGATGCCCAGGGACGCCTCCATGGCGCGCACCCTGGCGCTTGCCGCTGCCAGGGAAAGATGGCTGCGAGCGGCGCCGGCGGTGATGTTGCCGGTGTCGAGGATGTTCAGGTAGAGGCGCAGGTCGGTGAAATCGAAGTGCATGGGAGCTCTATGAGTCTGCGGTGGTTGGTTTATCGCTTTCGCGAGCAGGCTCGCTCACACAGGGTTTGCATTTCACTTGTGGGAGCGAGCCTGCTCGCGAAAGCGGCGATGGAGGTTTTTTGCCTATCGCCAGACAAGAGGCACCCTCAGTATATGGCACATTTTCAAACCCGGGCGTGGACATCAGGATAAGCCCATGAACACACTCCTCGCCTTCTATCAGAACCTCGGCCTGGCCCTTTCCTTGCTGGTCATCGGCACCTTTCTGCTGGCCGGTACCATCAAGGGCGTGATAGGCCTCGGCCTGCCGACCATTTCAATGGGACTTCTCGGCTTGGCTATGGCGCCGACGCAGGCTGCGGCGTTGTTGCTGATTCCAGCCACGCTGACCAACGTCTGGCAACTGGCATCTGGCGGGCATCTGCAAGCATTGATCCGGCGCTTGTGGCCGCTGCTGCTGGCGATTTTCATCGGCACCGGCCTTGGCACGTTGTGGATCGGCATGGTGGGCGGCGCCTGGGCAGTACGGGCACTCGGTGCGGCGCTGGTGTTGTATGCGCTGAGCGGGTTGCTGCTGCCGACGTTGCGAGTGAGCACTCGGAACGAACACTGGCTTGCGCCACTCTGTGGCCTGCTGACCGGTGTGATCACCTCGGCCACAGGCGTGTTTGTCATCCCGGCGGTGCCTTATCTGCAAGCGCTGGGCTTGAGCAAGGATGAGTTGGTGCAGGCCCTCGGCCTGTCATTCACTGTCTCAACAGTGGCGTTGGCGGCCGGCCTGCTGTGGCGCGGTGCGCTGGGCGGTGGCGAGCTGAGCGCTTCGCTGCTGGCGCTGGTGCCGGCGCTGCTGGGGATGTGGCTGGGGCAATGGCTGCGCCAGCGGATCAGCGCCGTGTTGTTCAAGCGGGTGTTTTTTATTGGCCTTGGCGTGCTCGGCGGCCACCTGTTGATCAGCGGCTAGCCGAGGATGGGCTAAGCATGTCGACGCGGCGAATCTCGAAGTCGCGTTCCAGATAGTCCATGCGCTGCTCGAAGAACTGCTTCATGTGCGGCAGGTTCGAATGCACTTCCAGGTCGGCCTGGGAGGCCCAGATTTCATAAAAGATAAACAGGGTCGGGTCCTGCTGGTCGCGCAGCATGTGGTATTCGATGCAGCCAGGCTCGGCACGACTTGGTTCGACGTAGGCGCGAAACAGCGCTTCGAAGGCTTCGGCTTTTTCCGGGCGGGTCTTGGCGTGCAGGATGAAACCGTGCAATTCACTCATCAGGTGGGCTCCTGGTAAAAGGGGCCGGCGAATTTTACGGCAACAATCCAGCTGTGATTCGTGCGTGTAGATCAAAACAGTTTTGTCGTTTCGCTGCTTATTCCACGCGAAGCTCATCGGTACTCTGCCGCCATCATTTTCAATCTTTCCCTTCGGCGGCCGTCCAGCGGTGTACGCCGTGGAACCAATGAGGCTCCGATGAAAAAAGTCCTGTTGCTCAATGGCGGTAAACAATTCGCTCACTCCGACGGTCGCTATAACGCAACCCTGCACGACACTGCGCTCAGCGTGCTCGACCGTGGCGGTCTGGATGTAAAAACCACGCTCATCGACGGCGGCTACGACATCAAGGAAGAAGTCGCGAAATTCCTTTGGGCCGACGTGATCATTTACCAGATGCCCGGCTGGTGGATGGGGGCGCCATGGACGGTAAAAAAATACATCGACGAGGTCTTCACCGAAGGCCATGGCAGCCTCTATGCCAGCGACGGCCGCACCCGCTCGGATGCTTCACAGAAGTACGGCAGCGGTGGCCTGGTGCAGGGCAAGCAATACATGCTGTCGCTGACCTGGAACGCCCCGCAGCAAGCCTTCGACGACCCGACTGATTTCTTCGAAGCCAAGGGCGTGGACGCGGTGTATTTCCCGTTTCACAAGGCCAATCAGTTCCTCGGGATGACCGGTCTGCCGACGTTTCTCTGCGTGGACGTGATGAAACGTCCGAACATCGAAGAAGATGTGGCGCGGTATGAGCGGCATTTGATTGAGGTGTTCGGTCTAAACGCATAGGCATTTTTTGCCACGTATCCCGCTACTATCCTGTGGCGAGGGGATTTATCCCCGCTCGTCTGCGAAGCAGACGCCGAGGCTGACGATGCATTTATCCAGTTATATTTCGTCGTTGGTTCAGGTCCGCTTCGCGGCCCAGCGGGGATAAATCCCCTCGCCACAAGAGAGATCAGTCGATAAGGAAGGGATACGTGAAAGCCAGATCCGACGAGTTGCAGATTTTTGTCTGCGTGATCGAATGCGGATCGATTTCCGCCGCCGCCGAGCAGGTCGGGCAGACGCCGTCGGCGGTCAGCCGTACGTTGTCGCGCCTGGAGGCCAAGCTCGATACCACGCTGATCAACCGCACCACGCGGCGCATGGACCTGACTGAAGAAGGCAAGTATTTCTTCGAGCATGCCAAGGGCATTCTCGACCAGATGGACGAGCTGGAAGAACGCCTGTCTTCCCGCCAGAAGAACCCCGCCGGGCGCTTGCGGATCAATGCCGCATCGCCGTTCATGCTGCACGCCATCGTTCCTCATATCGAAGAGTTCCGCACGCTCTACCCGGACATCCAGCTCGAACTCAACAGCAACGACCTGATCATCGATCTGCTCGAGCAAAGCACAGACGTCGCCATCCGCATCGGCACCCTGACCGACTCGACGCTTCACGCACGGTCGCTGGGATGTAGTCCGTTGCACATCCTCGCCAGCCCGGCCTATCTCAAGCGCCATGGCACACCTTCAAGCGTGGCCGAGCTGGTGGAGCATTCGCTGCTGGGGTTTGCCCAGAACGATGGGCTCAACCAATGGCCGCTGCGCCACATCCACGGTGACCGCTGGCCGATCCAGCCGGCCATCAGCGCGTCCAGCGGCGAAACGGTGCGTCACCTGGCGCTGCAAGGGCAGGGCATCGCTTGCCTGTCGGATTTCATGACGCGCGACGATATCAGCGCCGATCGCCTCAAGGTGCTGCTGGCCGATGCCAACAGCGGCTACCGCCAGCCGATCAACGCGGTGTACTACCGCAACTCCCAGCTGGCGTTGCGGATCCAGTGCTTCCTGGACTTCATCCAAGGCAAGCTCGCCGACTACGCGTCGCGAGAATTTAGAGGCTGATTCGTGACTTCAAGGCAAGAGTGATTTGGGCAATGTGGACTGTTTCGGCAAGGAACGCTCCTCGATACTCGTCCCATCACTGATCTCGCCAAGGAGTTACCCATGAATGTTTTTGTCACCGGCGCTGCCGGCTTTATCGGCGGTTCCATTGCCACCGGTCTCGTGCGGGCCGGCCATCAGGTCACTGGCCTGGTGCGCAACGCCGAACAAGCCGACGAGTTGAGCGCGCTGGGTATCACGCCGATTATCGGCACCCTCGAAGACAGCGCGCTGCTGATCAAACAGGCACGAGCCGCCGACGCGGTGATCAACGCCGCCAGTAGCGATCATCGTGGCGCGGCCGAAGCGTTGGTCGAGGCGCTCAAGGGCTCGAACAAGGTGTTGCTGCATACCAGCGGTTCGAGCATCGTCGGCGACGCATCGAGCGGTCGTGCCAGCGATGACATCTACTACGAAGACTCCCTGCCGCAACCTACCGCCGACAAGGCGCCCCGTGTCGCGATCGACAACCTGATTCTCGACGCGGCAAAGCACGGCGTGAACTCGGCGGTGATCTGCAACACGCTGATCTACGGCCACAGCCTGGGCGTCAAGCGTGACAGCGTGCAACTGCCGCGCCTGCTCAAGCAGGCACGAAAAAAAGGCGTGGTGCGGCATGTCGGACCGGGGCAGAACATCTGGTCCAACGTGCACATCGAGGACGTGGTCGAGTTGTACACCCTGGCCCTGACCCGCAACCAGCCAGGCACGTTCTACTTCGTCGAAAGCGGTGAAGCTTCGTTCATCGAGATGACCACCGCGATGGCTCAGGCGCTGAACCTTGGCGAACCGCAGGATTGGCCGCTGGCGGAGGCCGAAGCCGAGTGGGGTTATGAAATGGCCAATTACGGCCTGGGCTCCAACAGTCGCGTGCGCGGCAAGAATGCCCGTGAGCTGTTGGGGTGGACGCCGAAGCGCACGTCGGTGGTGGCTTGGATTCTTGATGAGATGGCGTGAGTTACATCAGAGCTGGTGAGATCCATAAGTAAAACCCAGGACCTGTGGGAGCGAGCCTGCTCGCGAATGCGGAAGACCAGGCAACATGTGCTTCGACTGACCGGCCGCCTTCGCGAGCAAGCTCGCTCCCACAGGGTTTTGTGTTGGCAATCTTTAGTCGTGATGCACACCCGCGCGCTTGAGCATCTGCTTGCAGCGCTCGGACAGATGAAACACCCGCAAATGCTTGCCCGCCTTGCTGTAGCGCTCGCGCAGGGTCATCAGCGCGGCGATGGCCGAGTAGTCGACGAAGCTCAAGTGGCGGCAGTCCAGGGTCACCAGGTCGGGGTCGTTGGCCGTGTCGAACTGGTTGAGGAACGGCGTGGTCGAGGCGAAGAACAACGTGCCGTGCAGCCGATAAAGCTTGCTGCCATCGGCTTCCAGGTGCGTGTCGGCGTACAACTCCCGGGCCTGTTGCCAGGCGAAGTTGAGCGCCGCGATGACAATCCCGCAGAGCACCGCGACGGCCAGGTCGGTAAACACGGTGATGACGGTGACCGCGATAATCACCAGCACATCATTGGCCGGCACCTTGTTGATCACCCGCAACGAGGCCCAGGCAAAGGTCTGCTGAGCGACCACGAACATCACGCCCACCAGCGCGGCCAACGGAATGCGCTCGATCAGTGGCGACAGGAACAGCACGAACAGCAACACCATCACCCCAGCCACCACCCCGGATAGCCGGCCGCGCCCGCCGGAGCTCAGGTTGATCACCGTCTGGCCGATCATGGCGCAACCGCCCATGCCGCCTAACAGGCCGGACGCCATGTTTGCCGCGCCCAATGCCACGCACTCACGGTCTGGATAACCACGACTCTCAGTGATTTCGTCGGTGAGGTTAAGGGTCAGCAGCGTTTCCAGCAGGCCGACCATCGCCATGACCACCGCATAGGGCGCGATAATCAGCAGGGTTTCCAGGTTCCAAGGGATATCTGGCAGGGTAAGGACCGGCAAGCCACCGGCGATGTGCGCCATGTCGCCCAGCGTCCGGGTCGGCAGGCCAAGCAAGTACACCGCCAGGCCAATACCGAGGATTGCCACCAGGGCCGGCGGTACGCTACGGGTCAGGCGCGGCAGTAGATAGACGATGGCCATGGTCAACGCCACGAGGCCGGCCATCAGGTACAGCGGGGCGCCGCTCAGCCAGGTTCCATCGCTCTTGAAATGCTCCAGTTGCGCCAACGCGATGACGATCGCCAGGCCATTGACGAAACCGAGCATCACCGGGTGCGGCACCATCCGCACCAGCTTGCCCAGCCGCAGCAGCCCGAACGCCATCATGATCAATCCGCCCAGCAGCACCGTGGCCAGCAGGTACTGCACGCCGTGTTGCACCACCAGCGCGACGATCACCACCGCCATCGACCCCGCCGCCCCCGAAACCATGCCCGGCCGCCCGCCGAGCAGGGCGGTCAAGGTGCAGATGATGAAGGCGCCATACAGGCCCATCAGCGGATTCAGATGCGCAACCAGGGCGAAGGCAATGCATTCCGGGAGCAAGGCGAACGAGGTGGTGAGGCCGGCGAGGGCGTCGGCGCGAAGACGAGCTGGTTTCATGGTTTACCTGATTGGGCGCCGGTGAAGGGTCGGCTGCCGGAGAAGTGGTGCGAAAAGCAGGGGGGAATGGTACGGAATCGAGAACCTTGGGGCCAGTGATTGGCTTCAGGGGCCTGCTGTGCAGGCCAGCGGGAGCAAGCTCCCTCGCCACGAGGGGCCTGTCAGGCGATGAAAATTCGGCTGTGGATTTTCATCGGCACCTTGTCGCGATGTCCCAGCGCGACATTTTTTGTCTGTGGGCGAAAATTACTTTCAGCGGGTTTGTAGATTTCTTCTCGAAATGATTTATGAGTTTCATAAACAACGACGTGACCCCATTCGAGGAGTAACGCATGGCCCCTGATTTCGGTTATTGGCTGTTGGTCTACGCGGCGATTGCGATCATTGCGCTGATTGTCCTGATCGCGCGCTACCGTCTCAACCCGTTCATCGTGATTACCCTGGTTTCCATCGGCCTGGCGCTGCTGGCCGGGATGCCACCGTCCGGCGTCGTGGGCGCCTACGAGGCGGGTGTGGGCAAAACCCTGGGGCACATTGCGCTGGTGGTGGCCTTGGGCACGATGCTCGGCAAGATGATGGCCGAGTCCGGCGGCGCGGAGCGGATGGCGCAGACGCTGATCGAGCGCTTCGGCGAGCGCAACGCTCACTGGGCGATGGTGTGCATTGCGTTCCTGGTGGGGTTTGCCATTGTTTTTCGAGGTCGGCTTTGTGCTGCTGGTGCCTATCGCATTCACGATTGCCCGGCGGGTCGGCGTGTCGATCCTGATGGTCGGCCTGCCGATGGTGGCCGGGTTGTCGGTGGTCCACGCCCTGGTCCCGCCGCACCCGGCGGCGATGCTGGCGGTGCAGGCATTCCAGGCTTCGGTGGGGCAGACCCTGCTGTATGCCATCCTGATCGGCATTCCAACCGCAATCATCGCCGGTCCCCTGTACGCCAGATTCATCGTGCCACGCATTCAGTTGCCGGCCGAGAACCCATTGGAGCGGCAATTTCTCGACCGCGAGCCACGTGCCAACCTACCGGGCTTCGGTATCACGTTAGGGACGATCCTGTTGCCGGTGGTCCTGATGCTGATCGGTGGCTGGGCCAACCTGATTTCCACACCGGGCAGCGGTTTCAACCAGTTCCTGTTGTTTATCGGCAACTCGGTGATCGCCTTGCTCCTGGCGACCATTCTCAGCTTCTGGACCCTCGGCCTGGCCCAAGGCTTCAACCGCGAATCAATCCTCAAGTTCACCAACGAGTGCCTGGCGCCGACGGCCAGCATCACCCTGTTGGTGGGCGCCGGCGGTGGTTTGAACCGGATTCTGGTGGACGCTGGCGTGACCCAGCAGATCGTGGGGCTGGCCCAGGAGTTCCAGTTGTCGCCGTTGGTCATGGGCTGGCTGTTCGCCGCGTTGATGCGCGTCGCCACCGGTTCGGCGACGGTGGCGATGACCACGGCCTCGGGCATTGTCGCGCCCGTGGCGATCGGCCTCGGTTATCCCCATCCTGAACTGTTGGTGCTGGCGACTGGCGCCGGGTCGGTGATCTTTTCCCACGTCAACGACGGCGGCTTCTGGTTGATCAAGGAATACTTCAATATGACCGTCACCCAAACCTTCAAGACCTGGACCGTGCTCGAAACGTTGATCTCCCTGGTCGCGTTCGGCTTGACCCTCGGGCTTGCGCGCGTGCTCTGATCGCGCTTCAACACAGGTGCCGCCATGGACATCCTTTACCAGATCCGCTCCCGTCAGGATTTCTTCAGTGCAGGCGAAGGAAGAATCGCGCGGCTGATGCTCGACGACGTAGGATTTGCCGCTTCCGCCAGCCTGGATGAACTGGCCCAACGCGCCGAAGTCAGCAGCGCCACGCTGTCGCGTTTTGCCCGGACTGTCGGTTGCCGCGATTTGCGCGATCTGCGCCTGCAACTGGCCCAGGCCAGTGGCGTCGGCAGCCGTTTCCTCGACCCCACGGGCGCGCCCGAGCAGTCGGCGTTTTATGGGCAGATCGTCGGCGATATCGAGTCAACGCTGCGCCAGCACCTGTCGGCATTCGAAGAGTCACGCTTCGCCGACGCGGTACGGATGATCGGCAAGGCGCGGATGATCCATGCGTTCGGGCTCGGCGGGTGGTCGGCGCTGTGCGGTGAAGAGTTGCAGGTTCGCCTGGTGCGTTTCGGCTACCCGATCGCCGCTTGCCGCGACCCGCTGATGATGCGCATCACGGCCACTTCGCTGAGCGATCAGCATCTGGTGATTGCCTGTTCACTGACCGGTATCACCCCGGAGCTCCTCGGCGCGGTCGAACTGGCGCGCAGCTACGGAGCACCGGTCCTGGCGATTACCCGTGCCGACTCGCCGCTGGCCCACCTGGCCGATGTGGTGCTGCCGCTGCAAGGCGCCGAAACCTCGTTCATTTTCAAACCCACGGCGGCGCGCTACGGCATGCTGTTGGCGATCGATGTGCTCGCCACCGAGTTGGCGCTGGCCCATCCGCAAGACAATCAAGAGCGCCTGCGGCGGGTCAAGCTCGCCCTGGACGATTACCGAGGCGGCGAGGACGACCTGCCGCTGGGAGACTGACATGCACTACGACACGCTCATTCGCAACGCGTTGATCATCGACGGCAGCGACAAGCCCGGCTACAGCGCCGACGTGGCGATCCGCGCCGGTCGTATCGAACACATCGGCGACGACCTGGGCGCCGCCCGGGCGACTGAAGAAGTCGACGCCGCCGGCCGGGTGCTGGCGCCAGGATTCATCGACGTGCATACCCACGACGACCCGGTAGTCATACGCCAACCGCAGATGCTGCCCAAACTCAGTCAGGGCGTCACTACGGTCATTGTCGGCAATTGCGGCATCAGCGCTGCGCCCGTCAGCCTGCGGGGCGATCCACCGGACCCGATGAACCTGCTCGGTACTGCCCAGGCGTTCGCCTACCCACGTTTCGCTGATTATCGTTCGGCGGTGGAGGCCGCCACGCCGGCGGTCAATGTCGCGGCACTGGTCGGGCACACGGCGTTGCGCAGCAACCACCTGGACGATCTGCTGCGCACCGCCAGCGCAGGAGAAATCGCCGCCATGCGTCAGCAACTGCGCGAAAGCCTGGAGGACGGTGCGCTGGGTTTATCCACTGGCCTGGCCTACGCCAACGCGTTCTGCGCGTCGACCGATGAAGTCATGCAACTGAGTGAAGAGTTGGCAGCGTTCGGCGCGGTCTACACCACCCATTTGCGCAGCGAATTCGAACCGGTGCTGGAAGCGATGGACGAGGCCTTCCAGATCGGCCGTCATGCCCGGAGCCCGGTAATCATTTCCCACCTCAAATGTGCGGGGGCAGGTAACTGGGGGCGTAGCCCACAGGTGCTCGCGGCGTTGGAAAGTGCCGCCAGAAGCCATCCCGTCGGTTGCGACTGTTATCCCTACGCGGCGAGCTCTTCGACGCTGGACCTCAAGCAAGTGACCGATGCCCATCGCATCACTATCACCTGGTCGGCGCCGCACCCGCACATGAGCGGACGGGACTTGATCGACATCGCCGCCGAATGGGGCATGCCACTGCTGGAAGCCGCGCGCTGCCTGCAGCCTGCCGGCGCGGTGTACTACGGCATGGACGAAAGCGACGTAAGACGCATCCTCGCGCACCCGTTGTCGATGGTCGGCTCCGACGGTTTGCCCGAGGACCCGTTTCCCCATCCTCGGTTGTGGGGCGCTTTCCCACGAGTGCTGGGACATTTCAGTCGAGACATCGGGCTGTTTCCGTTACACACCGCCGTGCACAAGATGAGCGGCCTTTCGGCTGCACGCTTTGGCTTGAAGGAACGGGGTGAAATCCGCGAAGGACATTGGGCCGACCTGGTGTTGTTCGATCCGCAAACCGTCCGCGACGTCGCCGATTTCAACCAACCGCAACGGGCTGCCGAGGGCATCGATGGCGTATGGGTCAACGGCGTCCCGAGTTATCGCGATGGCCAGGCAAACGGCCGCCGGGAAGGTCGATTCCTCGCGCGGGAAGGCAATCTGCACCAGGGGTTTCGGATTTTTAAAGGTGTGTAAGCGGCTGATATAACGTTAATTGGCGCCACAATAATGGCACTACGACACTAAAGAAGCCGGCTGATAGGCCGAAGCATTGGGGTCAACCCATCTAAACTGGGTCATTTCAGCCAGGGAGCAACCCATGAGCTTCGGTAAGACCACCCCGATCCTGCGGATTTTCGATGAAACCAAGGCCTTGGCGTTCTATGTCGATTTCCTGGGCTTTAGCGTCGACTGGCAACATCGCTTTGGTGACGACTACCCGCTGTACCTGCAAGTGTCGCGCGGTGATTGCGTACTGCACCTGTCCGAACACCACGGCGATTGCACACCGGGCTCGGCGCTGCGGATCGAGACCGATGAGCTGGAAGCGTTCCAGCAACAGTTGATGGCCAAGCAATACCGCTACGCCCACCCGCAAATCCAGGCCATGCCATGGGGCAGCCAGGACATGACCATCAGTGATCCGTTCGGGAATCGGCTGGTGTTTACCAATGCGATCAGTGTGTAACGGCGGCTGGACAACTTGATGAGTCTTCGACTAGCCTGCAATCAATGATTTCATTGATTGCAGGGGCGTTATGGCCAGTATTACGATTCGAAATCTTGATGATCAAATCAAAGAACAGCTGCGTATTGCCGCAGCTCATAACGGTCATTCCATGGAGGAAGAGGCTCGTCTTATTTTGGGACGCGCGCTAGCGACGGTAAGCCCTGCGGGAGGACTTGGGAGCCGTATTCGAAACAGGTTCAGTGCTTTGGGGGGCGTTGAGCTGGATCTACCGTCCCGTGACGAAAAAGCCAAGGCGGTGGATTTCTCTGAATGATATTGCTCGATACTAATGTTATCTCCGAATTCATGCGCGCTGAGCCGGACACGAAGGTTCTAACTTGGGTCGATTTGCAGCCCGCAATGGATCTGGTTATCTGCGCTGTCACGGTAGCGGAAATTCTTCATGGCATAGCTCGGCTGCCTTTCGGCAAGCGAAAGCAGAAGCTCGAATCCCATGCCATGGCCATCTTCGAAGAGGATTTTGCCGGCAGGATCCTGTCTTTTGATGCCCATGCGGCTGTTGAGTACGCAACTCTTGTCGCTTCATGCGAGGCCAAGGGTAAGGCGGTTGGCATGGCCGATGCGCAAATCGCAGCGATTTGCCGAGCTCACGGTGCTGCGGTTGCTACGCGCAATATAAGAGATTTCGAGTTTCCAGGAGTCGAGGTAATCAATCCGTGGTGCGCATGAGCCGCATCGCTACGTAAAGCGCCCGCTTTCTGTTGGAAGCGGGCGCTTTTGTAATCAAACCCTGAAATGACTGACCATCTGCTGCAACTGACTGCCCAGCCGCGCCAGTTCAACGCTGGACGCCGCGGTTTCTTCGCTGGCGGCGGCGGTCTGTTCGGACACGTCGCGCACGTTGATGATACTGCGGCTGATTTCCTCGGCCACGGCGCTTTGCTGCTCGGCGGCGGCGGCGATCTGCTGGTTCATCGACTGGATGTTCGACACCGTACGGGTGATGTTCTCCAGTGATACGCCGGCCTTGCGGGTCAGGGCCACGCTGCTGTCGGTGAGGTTGCGGCTGTTGTTCATCACGGCGGCCACTTGCTGGGTGCCGTTTTGCAGGCCGGCCACCAGGCCTTCGATTTCCTCGGTGGATTTCTGGGTGCGCTGGGCCAGGCCACGGACTTCGTCGGCGACGACCGCAAAGCCACGACCGGCTTCACCGGCGCGGGCGGCTTCGATGGCGGCGTTGAGCGCCAGCAGGTTGGTCTGTTCGGCCACGGCCTTGATCACGTCCATCACTGCGCCAATCTTGTCGCTTTCCTGTTGCAGCACGCTCATGGCGTCGGTGGAACGCACCACTTCACTGGCCAGGCGTTCGATCTGGGCAATGGCTTCGCTGACCACCTGGTCGCCGGCACGGGCTTCGCCGTCGGCGGCGGCCGCTGCCTGGGAGGCTTCTTCGGCGTTGCGGGCAACTTCCTGCACCGTGGCGGTCATTTCGTGCATGGCGGTTGCGACCTGGTCGGTCTCGACTTTCTGGCTGTTGACCCCGGCACTGGTCTGTTCGGTGACCGCCGACAATTCTTCGGCGGCGCTGGCGATCTGAGTCACGCCATCACGGATGCCGCTGATGAGATCGCGCAGGGTCACGCCCATGCGCGCGATGCCCTGTTGCAGTACGCCCAGTTCATCGCGACGGGTAACGATCACATCCTGCGACAGGTCGCCGCTGGCGATGCGTTCGACCACGGTCAGGGTTTCGCGCAGCGGACGGGTGATCTGGCGGGTGATGATGACGGCGGCAATGATGCCGACCAACAACGCCAGCAACGTGCTGACCAGTTGCAACGTCCGCGCCTGGGCGCTTTCGGCGTCGCGACGGTCGAGTTGGATCTGGTACAGCTGTTCGCTCAGGGAAACGATGGTCGCGCCCTGGTCGGTCATTTCCTTGCGCGCCTGCACCACGTCGGCCGTGGCCGATTTGAAGGCCTGCACGGCGCTGCGGTATTGCACCAGGGTGGTTTCCAGCTGACGCAGTTCGTCCTGATGGACGCTGGCAAAATATTCGTTCAGCGGCTTGAGCGAAGCAATCGCCGCGTCCAGTTGGGCGAAGGCCTTGCGTTCGGTATCGGCGTTGGGGTTGGCGGTGTAGCCGCGCACTTCATAACGAGCGAGCATGAACGCCTGCTTGGCTTCAGTGATGGCCTGGAACTGGGCGAAGCGTTCATCGTTGAGGGCCATTTGCTTCACGTCGGCGTCGATGGCCTCGATCAGCTTGTAGGCCGTTTCGGCGTTCGCCCCCATGACATCACGGGCGCTGTTGCCGGTGCGGTAAGCGCTGCGCATTTTGTTCAACGACACCTGATAGGCGCTGATGGTCGCGCTCTGCTCTCTGAGCAGCTTGACGTTTTCCGGGCTCTTGAAGCTGTTGAGCAGCGCGTTCTGTTGCGCGACGAAACCGTCGAGGGTGGTTTGCACATTCTGTGCAGCGGTTTCGTCACCGTTGGCCAGCATGTATTGCAGGCGAGTCACGCGCAGTTTGGTCAGGCCGGCGTTGAGCTGGGTGATGTCGCTCATCCAGTTGCTGCGGTCGATCAGGCCGCCCAGGCTGGTCCAGCTGGTCAGGGCCAGCAGGCAGGTCAGGACCAGCACCAGGCCGAAGCCCAGGCCCAATTTCATGTTGACGCTAATGTTGCCAAACCAGCTGTTCATCAAATTCCTCCAGGAACGTTGTGCTGCTTATCGTCGGTTGGCTGGAAGATTGTTGTTGTTAAGAGCCAGCAAAAACGTGTAACGGAGGTTTATCGGCGGAAACGGAGGGATCTGTAAGATTTTTTTCCACATCGGGAAAGGCAGGGGGCACAGCGGGCGACGCGGCCTGAAATCCAGGCAAAAAAAAAGCCCGCGGGAGAGCGGGCTAAAACCTTAGTTTCTTGAATGAGCGAGGCGATGTTAGCGAATCCCGCGAGGGCGTGGGGTGAAGAAAAGTTCATGCAGGGCTGGCCTCGTCGATTGGCTGATCGGCCGTCTGACGCGGGCCTGTCAGTTCAATAACGCATGCTCGGCACGTACCGAATTCATGAACGCCTGCATCGCCGATGACTGAATGCGATGGCGGCGGGTAATCAATCCGTACGGTGGCAACCGGGCTTCGAACTTGATCGGCAACACGGCGAGCAAGTCACGACCTGGATAATCCTCGACGACCGATATCGGGGTGACGCCGAGCATGTCGGTCTGCTGGACCAATGAGAGCAAGGTCATGATCGAGGTGGTTTCGACGATGCTGCTGGGGATATCGACCCGGGCGTTGTGAAACACCTGGTTGATGATTGCGCGCATCGGGCTCGGGTGTTGTTGCAACACCCAGGTCATGCTCTGCAGCTCGGCCCAGCCCAGTCGGGTCGCCTGCGCCAACGGATTCTGCGCTCCACAAATGACACACAGCGCCTCTTCCCCGAGGCTGTCGAAGAGCAACTCTTCGGCGCGGGCACCGGCGGGAATCCGGCCCAGGACAATGTCCAGTTGATCCTGCAACAGCGCTTGCACCAGCACGTCGCTGGTGTCGACCTGGATGCTCATGGACAACCGGGGATGGCTTTGTTTCAGGGTCGCGATGGTGCGCGTCAGCAGCCCCGAAGCCAGTGCCGGAATGGCGCCGACTGCCACCCGGCCGAGGTTGCCGGATTCGAGTGCCACCAGTTCTTCGCGCATGCCGCTGAGCTCGGCGAAGACCATGCGCGCGTAGTAAATGACGGTTTCCCCGAATGGGGTGGCGCGCATGCCACGGGGCAGGCGTTCGAACAACTCGACGCCGAGCAAGTCCTCGGCTTCGTGCAGCATTTTGGTGGCAGCCGGTTGGGTCATGCCGATGTGGTCGGCTGCGCGGCGCAGAGAACCTAATTCCTGCAATGCCAGCATCAGCCGCAGTTGGCGCAGACGCAGTCGACTATGGATGACATTGGCAACAGGAATTCGGGTCATGGGCGGTGCTCGCTGGAAGGTCCGTGGCAAGCCTGACAATAAATGCCAGGCGTTACCAGCAGTGCCGAGTCACAGCAATGATTTCGCCTCGGCGACGTGGGGTTTACGCAGGCCCACCAGCAGACCCAGCGCCTTGGAGATCAGCGGCCAGAACAGCATCAGCAGCGCGGCGGTGGTCAGGCTGCCCACCAATGGGTTGGACCAGAAAATACCCAGCTGTCCGTCAGAAAACAGCATCGACTGACGGAATGCGTCTTCGGCCTTGTCCCCCAGTACAGCCGCCAGCACCAGCGGCGCGATCGGGTAGCCGAGTTTCTTGAACAGGTAACCCAGCGCACCGAAGCCCAGCATCAGTACCACGTCGAAGAACGAGTTGTGCACCGAGTACGCACCGATGGCGCAGACCATGATGATGATCGGCGCGATGATCGAGAACGGAATCCGCAGGATCGACGCGAACAGCGGCACGGTGGCCAACACCACGATCAGGCTGACCACGTTGCCCAGGTACATGCTGGCGATCAGGCCCCAGACAAAATCGTGTTGCTCGACAAACAGCGTCGGCCCGGGGTGCAGGCCCCAGATCATCAAGCCACCGAGCATCACTGCCGCCGTGGCGGAACCCGGAATGCCCAACGTCAGCATCGGCAGCAGCGCGCTGGTGCCGGCAGCATGGTCGGCGGTTTCCGGGGCGATCACCCCTTCGATCTCGCCTTTGCCGAAGTTGTCGCGGCTTTTCGAGAAACGTCGCGCCAGGCTGTAGCTCATGAACGATGCCGCCGTCGGGCCGCCGGGGGTGATGCCCATCCAGCAACCGACCAGTGTGCTGCGCACGATCGTCCACCAGTAACGCGGCAATCTGGCCCAGGTGCGCAAGATCACCATCGGTGTAATGCGCGCGTGTTCGCCGCGAAACACCAAGCCTTCTTCCACAGTGCAGAGGATTTCGCCGATGCCGAACAGGCCGATCACCGCCACTTCAAAACTGATCCCGGTCATCAGGATCGGCTGGTCGAACGTCAGGCGCAGGTTGCCGGAAACCGTGTCCATGCCGACTGCCGCCATGGCGAAGCCGATCATCATCGCGACCACGGTTTTTAATGGCGGGTTCTTGCTCATGCCGATGAAGGTGCAGAACGCCAACAGGTACACCGCGAAGAACTCCGGCGAGCTGAAGGACATGGCGAACGCTGCGATTTTTGTCGACAGGAACGTCAGCAACAACACCCCGCACAACGCACCGATCAGCGCCGAGCTGAACGCGGCGGTCAACGCCTCGGCAGCCCGGCCTTCGCGGGCCATCGGGTAACCGTCGAAGGTAGTCGCCACCGATGACGGCTCGCCAGGAATGTTGAACAGGATCGAGGTAATCGAGCCGCCAAACAGCGCGCCCCAATACATGCACGACAGCAGGATGATCGCCGATACCGGCGACATGGTGAAGGTCAACGGCAACAACAGTGCCACGCCGTTGGGAGCGCCGAGACCGGGCAACACACCGACCAGGATGCCCAGCAGAACGCCGATCACCATCAGACCGATGTGGCCCGGGGTCAGGATCAGGTTCATGCCCTGCAACAGGGAATCGAACTCGCTCATTTGAAGGTTCTCCCGGCCAGGGCAATCCAGTCGCCTATTGGGCCGGCATCCAGCGGGACCTTGAACCACAGCGCGAAAATCAGGTAGCTGGCGAGCGCCGCACCGAGGGCAACCGCACCGATCATCCACTTGCCGTAAGGCTTGGCGCGGACCTTGTCGCGCCACATGAACCAGGCAATGAAGCCGGCCGACGCGAGGTAGATGCCGGTGAAGGGCATTGCACCGACGAACAGGGCAATGGGCACGAAAACCGACAGCACTTGCTTGAATGCACTGCGGGTGAGGAACGCAACACTCAGAGCCTGCCAGCGCACCACGGTCAAGACCCCGTTGGCGACGCTCGCCGCACTCAATATCAGGCCGATATAGAACGGGAAGTAACCCGGTTCAGGGCCGGCATCGCCCCAGCCGATGCCTTGTTCGACACTGCCGAACATCACCACGGCACCGAGCAGGGTAGTAAACAGCGTCAGGCCGAGCTCGACCCAACGGGTACCGACCAGCGCCGGTGAATCCGAAGAATGGGACATCAAACACCTCCAGTAGGTGACGACCGCCCTGGGGCGAGCGGCCCTGGCAACTTCAGTTTTTCAGCCAGCCGGCTTCCTTGAACACCGGGGTGACGCGGGCGACGTCCTTTTCGATGTAGGCGGTCAGGGGCTCGCCTTCGAGGAAAGTCGGCACCAGCGCGTTCTGTTTGACGTAGGCCTTGAACTCATCGGTCTGCGTGACTTTGCGCATCAGCTCGACATAAAAGGCCCGTTGTTCGGCACTGACATCGCCGGGCATGAACACCGTGCGCGGGAAGCGGTACTGATCGATGCCCAGGCCCTGTTCGTGGCAGGTTGGAACATCGGCCCAACTTTTGTTCCCGGCGACTTTCTCGGTGTAGCTCATGCGCTCCTTGCTGAATACGCAGAGCGGTTCGACTTGATCACCGCGCCATTGGCTGATGCTTTCACTGGGGTTGTTGACGTTGGCCGCGATGTGTTTGCCGGCCAGTTGGGTCGCGGCTTCACTGCCGCTCTTGAACGGGATGTACACCAGTTTGCTGTTGTTGGTCTGGTTGAGCAGCAGGGTGAGGGTCTGGTCGACGTCCTTGGACTGGCTGCCCCCCATGCGCAGCTTCGCCGGGTCGGTCTTGGCCGCTTCGTAGAAACCTTTCGCGTCTTTCCACGGCGCGCCCTTGTAGCTCCAGAGGATAAAGTCATCTTCGGCCACAGCGGCAATCGGGGTCAGTTCCTGCCATTGGTAGCCGAGCTTGGAAACCAGCGGCAACAGGTAAACGTTATTGGTGGCGATCACCAGTTTCTCTGCATCGCCCTTGTTCATCTTCATGTCGAGGAAGGCCTCGGCACCGTTGCCGCCGCCCTTGTTGAGGACAATGGTGTTGACGTCGAGCAGCTTATGGGTGGTGATGATCGACTGGATCAGGCGACCGAGCTGGTCGGTTCCGCCACCCGGGCCGCCGGCGACAACGATTTCGACATTCTTGTTCGGTTGCCAGGCGGCGTGAGCAAGGGCGGGAAGGACGCCGACGGCAGTCAGGGCGCCGCCTAGAAGAAGACGCGATGTGCGACGGACGAATGCATTTCGCATGATGGGCCTCGTTTTTGTCGTTGTTATGAGTGACTTGTCTGCGCGATGAAGCCGCAAGCCTGGCCTGAGTGTGGAAAGGTGCCGGCGCCGCGTCTAGTCAAAACAATACATACACCGATAGCCTGGGGTTATAGCTCGCGAAAAGGAGCGGTGGACATCGTCCAGAGTCGAGGGCTAGGGCCTTTTTTGAAACAAGCAGAAATAGAACGCGAAGGCTGAAAGCGCGCCGTGCCATAACCCGAAGCTATCACCTGATTTCAAGTTTTGATTAGACGGTTATCGCCAGGCCTCCGATAGTGCTCGGCAACGTCTCAGGCCGACGGCATTTCACAACAATAACAAACGGGGTACACGTCATGGCTCAGGACGCGAGCTTTGCGTCATGACCGGGCGTGGCATGGACCCTTGAGGAGTGAAGCATGAAAAAAACCACTATCGCCATGGTCCTGGGTGACCCGGCCGGCATTGGCCCGGAATTGATTGCACGCTTGCTCGCCGAGCCCGAGGTCCGCAGCAAGGCCAACATCATTCTGATTGCCGACGAAGCGGAAATGCTTCGCGGCATGCGCATCGCCGGCAGCGAGTTTCCTTATCGCCGGGTGGAGACCCTGGACGTGTTGGAGTTCGTCGATGACACGCCACTGTTCCATGACTTTCGCGGCGACACGGTCGGCGAGTTCCCCCGTAGCGAGGCCAGCGTGATTGGCGGTCGCTACAGCCTCGACACCCTGGAAAAGGCCCTGCGCCTGACCGAAGCCGGGGCCACCGACGCGATCCTGTTCGGGCCGCTGAACAAGACCTCGCTGCACATGGCGGGCATGGCCCACAGCGATGAACTGCACTGGTTTGCCGAGCTGCTGGATTTCCACGGACCGTTCTGCGAATTCAACGTGCTCGACAATCTTTGGACTTCACGCGTGACCTCCCATGTGGCCCTGTCCGCAGTGCCGGGTCTGCTCAGTGAGCAGCGGGTGGTGGAAGCGATTCAACTGATCGACACCGCCCTCAAGCGCAATGGCCTGGAGCAACCGCGAATCGGTGTTTGCGGCTTGAACCCGCACAACGGCGACAACGGTTCGTTCGGTCGCGAGGAGCTGGACATCATCGGTCCGGCCGTACGTTCGGCGCGGGCGCTGGGCATCGAGGCGCAAGGGCCGTATCCGGCAGACACGATCTTTCTCAAGGTCCAGGGCGATGCCAATGCCTTTGACGCTGTCGTGACCATGTATCACGACCAAGGCCAGATCGCGATCAAGTTGATGGGCTTCTCCCGTGGCGTGACGGTGCAGGGCGGCTTGCCGATTCCGATCACCACCCCGGCCCACGGCACCGCTTTTGATATCGCGGGGCAGGGCAAGGCCAACGTCGGCGCTACGCGTCAGGCCTTCGAAATCGCATGCCGGATGGGGCGCAACCGGCACTGATCCTGAAAGCAATACGGTCCGTTGTGGGAGCGAGCCTGCTCGCGATTACGGTAGTACAGACACATTTCCAGTGGCTGATACACCGCTTTCGCGAGCAGGCTCGCTCCCACATTTGTTTGTGTATGGCTGATAACCCGATCTGCCCTCTTACCCGGATGCGCTATCACCTCAGGTTATCGCCGGATACGCATAAGTGATTATCCGCAGTCCTCGGACGCTGGCTAAAGTCGGCCCATCGGATGCCGGAGCCCCTCCTGAAAAGGCTCTGCGCACACGACCGACAATGACAAGAAGCCGCAGCCCAAGGAACTGTATTTTCATGAAAATCAAAGCGATCCGTACCCGCGTTTTCGAGTGGAAGGGCAAAGTCGTCCCGCCCCAGGCGCACTTCTGCACCAACGCCAGCGACATCCTGTTCGAGCGCGGCGACGCGATGGGCTCCTTCCGTTTCCACGGCTGGCTGGTGGTGGAAGTCGAGACCGACAACGGCCTCGTCGGTATCGGCAACTGCGCCCTGGCGCCGCGTGTGGCCAAGGAAATCATCGACACCTATCTGGCACCGATCGCCATTGGCGAAGACCCTTTCGACAACGAATACATCTGGCAGAAAATGTACCGTCAGAGTCACGCCTGGGGCCGAAAAGGCATCGGCATGGCGGCGATCTCGGCGATCGACATCGCGATCTGGGACATCATGGGCAAGGCCGTCAACAAGCCGGTGTTCAAGTTGCTCGGCGGTCGCACCAAGGAAAAGATCTGGACTTACGCTTCCAAGCTCTACGCCAACGACAACCTCGATCTGTTTCTCGAAGAGGCCCAGGGCTATCTCAACCAGGGTTTCACCGCGCTGAAGATGCGCTTTGGCTACGGTCCGAAAGACGGTCCGGCGGGGATGCGCCGCAACATCGAACAAGTGCGCGCCCTGCGGGAGCTGGCCGGCCCTGACGTCGATATCATGCTCGAATGCTACATGGGCTGGACCCTGGAATACGCGAGGCGCATGTTGCCGAAGCTGGCCGAGTTCGAACCGCGCTGGCTGGAAGAACCGGTGATCGCCGACGACATCGAAGGCTACATCGAACTGAAGAAGATGGGGATCATGCCGATCTCCGGAGGCGAGCACGAGTTCACCTCCTACGGCTTCAAAGACCTGTTGGAACGCCGCGCCGTCGACGTCATCCAGTACGACACCAACCGCGTCGGCGGCATCACTGCCGCGCGCAAGATCAACGCCATGGCCGAAGCCTGGTCGGTGCCGGTCATTCCCCATGCCGGGCAGATGCACAACTACCACTTGACGATGTCCACCACCGCCTCGCCGATGGCGGAGTTTTTCCCGGTGTTCGACGTCGAGGTTGGCAACGAACTCTTCTACTACGTGTTCAAGGGCGAGCCGCAACCGGTCAACGGGTACATCCAGCTCGACGACAACACTCCGGGCCTGGGCCTGGAAATCTCCGACGAATACCTGAGCGACTTCAACATCATCGAGTGACCTGGACGCGCCGTACATGAGCGTAGTGCTGTTCACTCAAGAAAAGATGATGGACCTGTGGCGAGGGAGCTTGTCCCGCTGGGTCGCGAAGCGGCCCCAAACCTACCGAACGCGGAGCCTCAGGCACACCGCGCCCGCCGGTCTACGACTGCTTCGCAGTCGAGCGGGAGCAAGCTCCCTCGCCACGGATTGGTCGATTGCCTTGAGTGAACAGTGTTACCTACATGAGCGGCGCCTACCCTGATTTCTGGAGGCCACCATGCGCCTGATTCAATTTGAAAATACCGCCGGAGAGCGCCAGGTCGGCGTCGTCGATGGGGCACTTGTTCAAGTGCTCAAAGGAACCCGCAATACCCGTGAACTGGCGCTTGCAGCGATCCGCGGCAATCGCAGCCTGCATGAAGAAGTCGCTTCGCGCGGCACCGAGCCGGGCCCGGATTACGCAGCGCTGTTGCACCAAGGCAAAGTCCTGCCGCCGCTGGATCACGAAGACCCAGCCCACTGCCTGATCAGCGGCACCGGCCTGACACATCTGGGCAGCGCCTCGGCGCGGGACAAGATGCACCAGCATGACGGTGAGGTCGAGGCCGGCATGACCGACACCATGCGCATTTTCAAATGGGGGATCGAGGGCGGCAAGCCGGCGCCGGGGCAGGTCGGTGCGCAACCGGAATGGTTCTACAAGGGTGACGGCAGCATCGTCGTGCGCCCCGGCGCGGACTTCCCGGTGCCTCCGTTTGCCGAAGATGCCGGCGAAGAGCCGGAGCTGACGGGCCTCTATGTGATTGGCGACGATGGCCTGCCGTATCGCATCGGTTATGCCTTGGGTAACGAGTTCTCCGACCACGTCATGGAGCGGCGCAATTACCTGTACCTCGCCCACTCGAAACTGCGCAGTTGCTCCTACGGCCCGGAGCTGCGCGTCGGTGAGCTGCCCAGGCATCTGGTCGGCACCAGTCGCATCGAGCGCAATGGCGAAACCCTCTGGGAGAAGGCTTTTCTCAGCGGCGAGGACAACATGTGCCACAGCCTGGCCAACCTGGAATTTCACCACTTCAAGTACGCGCAGTTCTTGCGACCGGGTGATGTGCATGTGCATTACTTCGGCACCGCTACCCTGTCATTCGCCGACGGTGTGAAGACACAGCCGGGGGATCGCTTCCGGATCAGCCTCGATGAGTTCGGTGCGCCGCTGGTCAACGGTATCGGCGAAAGTGCCCAGCCGCTGCCCATCGGCCAGGTGCGTGCGCTCTAAGCCTTCAACAGGAAAATGCCCTCATGACATTGCCACAGGGATACAACTACATCGGCGGCCGTCGCAGCGCCAACGGCACCCTGCAACTGCAAAGCTTCGATGCGAGCACCGGCGAGCCCTTGCCCGGCACCTTCTTCCAGGCATCCGAAGCCGAAGTGGATGCCGCCGCCAAGGCTGCCGCTACGGCTTATCCGGATTACCGCAATCTGAGCGCGGAAAAACGCGCGTCGTTTCTCGATGCAATCGCCGAGGAAATCGACGCGCTGGGCGATGACTTCGTCGCCACCGTGTGCCGCGAAACCGCATTGCCTGCCGGGCGCATTCAAGGGGAGCGCGGTCGCACCAGCAGCCAGTTGCGTCTGTTTGCAAGCGTGCTGCGTCGTGGCGACTTCTACGGTGCGCGGATTGACCGCGCATTGCCCGATCGCCAGCCACTGCCACGTCCGGATCTGCGTCAATACCGCATCGCCCTGGGGCCGGTGGCGGTGTTTGGCGCGAGCAACTTTCCGCTGGCCTTTTCCACGGCTGGCGGCGACACCGCTTCGGCGCTGGCAGCGGGGTGCCCGGTGGTGTTCAAGGCCCACAGTGGCCATATGGCGACTGCCGAGTGGGTGGCGGACGCGGTCATCCGTGCCGCTGAACGAACTGAAATGCCGGCCGGCGTGTTCAACATGATTTATGGCGGGGGTGTCGGTGAATGGCTGGTCAAGCATCCGGCCATTCAGGCGGTGGGCTTCACCGGTTCGCTGAAGGGTGGCAACGCCTTGAGCCACATGGCCGCCACCCGGCCACAGCCGATTCCGGTGTTCGCCGAAATGTCGAGCATCAATCCGGTGTTCCTGCTGCCCGAAGCGTTGGCGGTACGCGGCGAGCAGATCGCGGTGCAGTTGGCCGGTTCGGTGACGTTGGGATGCGGTCAGTTCTGTACGAATCCGGGTTTGGTCATTGGCCTGCGCTCGCCGCAGCTCAGCCTGTTCCTGGAACGCTTCTGCGCGAGCATGAACCAGCAACCGCCACAAACCATGCTCAACCCGGGCACCTTGGCCAGTTACAGCCGCAGCCTCGGTGAGCTGCTCGAACATCCGGGCCTGACGCACCTGGCGGGCAAGCCGCAACAGGGCAACCAGGCACAGCCGCAGGTGTTCAAGGCCGATGTCAGCCTGTTGCTCAAGGGCGATGCATTGCTTCAGGAGGAAGTGTTCGGGCCGACCACCATCGTCATCGAAGTGGAGAATCGGACACAGTTGGCGGCGGCGCTGCACGGCCTGCGCGGACAATTGACGGCCACGTTGATCGGCGAGGCTGACGAATTACTGGAGTACCGTTGGCTGACAGAAGTACTGCAGGAAAAAGTCGGGCGGATCCTGCTCAACGGCTATCCGACCGGGGTGGAGGTGTGCGAGGCGATGGTGCACGGCGGACCGTATCCGGCGACATCCGATTCACGAGGAACGTCAGTGGGCACGTTGGCCATCGATCGCTTCCTGCGGCCGGTGTGTTTCCAGAATTACCCGGATGCGTTGTTGCCCCCCGCATTGCAGAACGGCAATCCGCTAGGGATTCGGCGGCTGGTGGATGGCGAGGTAACTGATCGAGCGCTGTGAGCGGCGCGATCGTTGAATCCGAAGTTTTTTTTCACATCGCTTTCACTGCCTGCCTACGTCGGCCTCTCTACTGTCGCGCCATCGAATCACTGGGTGGATGCCGTCGGGGCGGCTTGATGTGGAACTGAGACTGAGTCTTTTCGGCCTGACGCGCTCGATCGACAGGCGCCGTTTTGCCCGTTACCAAAACACCGTGGTCGTGCTTGCCTCAGCGCTGCTGGCTGTGCCATTGGTGCTGTGGCTACTCAGCCCGGCAGCGGTGCCGGACCTGGCCCACGGCAACGTCGCCGGCGCCCGGGCCCTGGCCAATGGCTGGGCCAAGGGCGAAATGATCGTGCTGGTGCGCCATGTCGAGCGCTGCGACCACTCCAAGGCTGCGTGCCTGGGTGACCGCGAAGGCATCACCGACCGCGCCCGTGCCGTTGCGGTGGGGCTCGGGGCCCGGTTCGAACAGCTGGGCCTGGACCACGTTGACCTTTACAACAGCCCACGGGTGCGCACCGCGCAGACGGCGGGGTACATGTTCAACAAGGTGAGTGCCGGTGATGATTGGCTGTTCAACTGCCGACATGATTTGCTGCGCAATGCCCTGGCCCACAAAGTGGCCGGTCGCAACCTGATCCTGGTCACCCACAGCGAATGCATGCAGGCGATGGAAACCGCGCTTCTGCGCCCGACCTCGACGTTCGGCTATGGCGCCTCGCTGTTCGTTTCCATCGCCGAGCCACAAGCGCCACGGTTGCTCGGTTTTATCGAAGCCCCTGACTGGCGCTCGGTGACATTCCAGTAATTCTTCCCACGACCAGGACCGCTCATGCTGACGTCTGCCCGCGCCCGTTTCTACGGGCTCAACCTCGGAATTCCCCTGGCCTGTGCCGCCGTGGTGTTCCTGCTGTTCGATCTGACCCGTATCGACATAACCATCAGCAATCTTTTCTATGACCCGTTGCATCAGGTCTTTCCGTTGGGGCATGTGCGGCTGTTCGAGCAAATCACTCACAAATGGGCCCGGGCCATTCCGAACTGGACGGGGGAGGCGGCCATAATCGGCGCCGTGCTGTCGTTTTTCTGGCCGCTGCTCACACCGGAAAAACGCCCTGGGCTACTTCGCGTATTGGACAGAACCCGACTGGCCAAACCGCTACGTTTTGCCTACAAACACCGTCGCGATTTCCTCTACGTTGTCTTCGCTTTTTCGCTCAGTACCGGGGTTATCCATTACCTCAAGGGCCATACCAGCGTGTACTGCCCGGTGGAAACCACGCAATACGCCGGCAAGATCGAGCACAAGGAATGGTTCCAGAATTTCGACCTGCTGAAAGTCGCCGGTGACGGCCGTTGCTGGCCGGGTGGTCATGCGTCCGGCGGCTTCACCCTGCTGGCGCTGTACTTCGTCGCCCGTCGTTATCGCTGGCGTCATTCCAAGGCGGTGATGTATGGGGCGTTGGCCTTGGGGTTCGTCTATGGCACGACGCGGGTCCTGCAGGGTTGGCACTACATGTCCCATACCTTCTGGGCCGGGATTTTTGTCTGGTTGAGCTGTTGGTTGATGGCGTTGCTGTTTTATGGACGAGGCGCCTTGGAGCAGCCGCTGTCGAATCGACAGCGCACGGTGCCGCCCGTCGTGCCGGCGTTGGGCAACGCGCCTTCCTCCACCTGAACGGCAGGCCTGAAAACTGCGGAAGCGCGGGTCAGCCAAGCCATTTGGACGCATCCTGTGAGATGCGTCTCTTTTTTACGCAGAAAGTTTTCCCTCTCCTGAACTGACGTGGTGCCGTTGGCGGTAAACCACAGGTGCAGACTGTTCCGAATCTTACTGAGCGTGGCACACTTACTAACGTTTTTCCGTCTGATCCAGCTATCGCACAGCGACCAATAAGAACTCTGGTTCAGGACGAGTCAGGGCGGTATTGGCTCCAAGGGCAAGCAGGCGGCAGAATTACTCCCTCAGGCTCATATGATTTTGTTACGTTGCCGGATGGGACTATTAAAGTTAGTAGGCCGAATATCAACGAAGGGTTTTCAACCCATCTTGGGCTTAGTGGTGGTAAAGACGTTAAATACGCGGGCTCTATTCGCTTCGGGAACAACCAAGGACCAGAGCGAGGCACTATAACGAAGTGGGATAACAGCTCAGGGCATTACAAGCCGCCTGCTTCGTTGAAAGATAACTCTGGGCTGCCCCAAAATTTGTTTAACCCTAAATAGGTTTGGTATGGACGCACGACAGGCGGAACTGTGTAAACAGCTTTCAAAAATGAGCTCCGATCAAGCTGCCGACTGGTTGATTGATACATATCCAATAGAATCTGATGAATGGGGGGAGGCAATTTTTCTTCTACCCCATCGATCATGGAAAAAAACTGAACAGCAGCGTTTGGCGAATCATTTCTTTAAAAAGCTGCCTTTTTCAGGTTATCGAGGATACGAGGCGTTCGCATCTATCATGTCTGTAGCTTCTATGGTCGGCTGTGTTAAGGAAGCTCTGCCGAAAGATGCTGCTAGGCGCGAATTGTTACTCTATTATCTAGTCCCCGTGTTACGTCGTTCTGCAAAAAATGACTCAGATAGGCGAATTATTGAGGACTTTGTTGGGGGCATAGAGGAGGAGGTGGGGTAGCGTAAACGGCACTTAGAGGATAGTTTAGGTATACCCCGGAGGCTCGGGTCCGTGCTTTCAACATATCCGCCAATGAAACTCAAAGGATAATGTGGATACCGCAGGAATTCGTCACCGGGTTTGGTGATGAAGGCGCTTCGGTCAGGTTGGTCAGTCCTCAGCAGATTCTCGCTTCCGGACGGAGTTAATCTGGGTCATGCGCCTGATTGTAGTGGACGTCTTTGCCGTAGCTACTAGATGAAACAGTCAGTAAGGCGTGCGCTGATAAAGCGTTGAATGACAGGGGCGACCCGAAAGGTCGCCCCTTTTTTATCATTCAGTTGCCTGCTCCCGCAATCGTCTGCCAATCACATCCATCACATCGCACCCGTCGCGCAGCGCTATTGTCAGCATTTTGCAGAAGTCGGACAGCACCAGCGTGTCGGAGCTGATCTCTGAACGGAACGCGATATTTTCCAGCAGTTGGGTCACGGTTCGGATGCGGTAGTCAGCGGTTTCGAAGAGAACATCAAGCGGGGCTTCGGTGTCGATCAGCAGGGTAGCGGGAACGCAGTCGACGCCGGTGATGGGCATGTATCGAGTCATGAGTTGTAACCTCGTTATTAAGTGAGAGCTACCAACTAATCGTCGCCAAACGAATGGTGGCAGCCGTACGCAGGTTGGCGAACCGGAACGAGGTACCGGCAGACCCGGAGATCTCCCGCGTACAACTGCCATTGTGGTGGCAGTATCGCTGATGCGGGGACGCCTGCAAACAAGCAGATCGCTCTCGCACCTCGTTGCCGGGTCGCCAAACCCGAGTCGCCATCGGGGCGACGAGGAACTATAGGCCGCCTAGCTCAAGCGCCACAAGACAGCGCTTTCCGTGCTTCATGTAGGAGCTTGGACTTTTAAACTGCTGACTATCCCTACATCGCTTTGCGGGTATAAACAGGGTCGAGCTATTGTCCATTCGGGCCATTGTCATGATCAACGATCGGACCGTGGCGAGGGAGCTTGCTCCCGCTCGGTTGCGCAGCGACCGAAAAATCGTAGGGCCGCTGCGCGCCCCAGCGGGAGCAAGCTCCCTCGCCACAAAATCGATGCGGCTTTATCCAGCCGTTGAAAAGTGATCGGCCCCGGTATATGACGCGCTGATAGGAATGGGCAATGCCCCAAGGCAAACCGGCATAGGTGGGACATTTCTCCATCGTTACCATGGCCTCTCGCTTATCCATTGGAGTTCGCCATGCATGGCAGAAAAACCCTATTCATCACCGCGTGAGCAGTGGCCTGGGCAACGCCCTGGCGCAGGAGGCACTTGCAGCGGGCCACCGTGTCATCGGCACAGTGCGCAATGAGGCGGCGTTGCAGGCCTTCGAGTCGCTGTCCACGGAGCGTGCCCATGGCGTCATCCTGGACGTCACCGAGTTCAATCGAATCGACGCCGTTGTGGCGGCGACGGAGGCTGCCCACGGCCCGGTCGACGTGTTGGTCAATAACGCCGGTTACGGCCACGAAGGCATCTTCGAAGAGTCGCCACTGGAGGAAATGCGTCGTCAATTCGACGTCAACGTGTTTGGCGCGGTGGCGGTGACCAAGGCCTTCGTGCCGTATTTTCGCCAGCGCCGTGCCGGTCATATCCTCAATATCACTTCCATGGGCGGCACGATTACCATGCCGGGCATCTCCTATTACTGCGCGAGCAAGTTTGCCCTCGAAGGTCTCTCCGATACGCTGAGCAAGGAGCTGCTACCGTTCAACATCTTCGTGACGGCCGTCGCGCCCGGCTCGTTTCGCACCGACTGGGCCGGCCGTTCGATGCAGCGCACGGCGCGGAGCATTGCCGACTACGACGCCAGTTTCGATCCGATACGTAAAGCGCGCGTGGAGAAAAGCGGCAAACAACTGGGCGATCCGCGGAAAGCGGCGCAGGCCATGCTGCAGATCATTGCCAGCCCGACGCCACCCGCGCATTTACTGTTGGGCAGTGATGCGCTGAAGCTGGTGCGGGAAAAGCTGAGTAGTGCCGCCAGTGAGATTGATCAATGGGAAGCGCTGACCCGTTCGACCGACAGTTGAACGGCCAGCAAAAAGGGGACTTCGATGACTCAGGCCGCTGCGCGCATGGTGCAGCTGATGGAACAGCTCGCACCGGTGGAAGGCTACAACCTCAGCGCGCTGGACGACGTCCGCTTCCTGCGTTCGAACCGCCCCCTGACGCGCACGCCGGTGCTGTATGAACCCGGCATCGTGATCCTCTGCCAGGGGCGCAAGCGCGGTTATCTCGGCGATGACGTCTATGTCTATGACGCCCAGCATTACCTGGTGGTGTCTGTCCCCGTTCCATTCACCATGGAGACCGACGCCAGCGCCTCGGAACCCATGTTGGCGGTCTACATGCGCCTCGACTTGCAACTGGCCAGCGAACTCATGTTGCAAGTGGACGAAACCCACGGCCCCAGCGACGCCCAGCCCAAAGGCATGTACGCCTCGCCCATGGATGAGCCGCTGCGCACCTCGACGCTGCGCTTCCTCGAGGCGATGAGCCGTCCGGGCGAGGCGCAAATACTGGGCCCGTCTCTGATGCGGGAAATCTACTATCGAATCCTGACCGGCGAACAGGGCGGCTCGATGCGCGCCGCCCTCAGTCGCCGGGGACATTTCGGCAAGATCACCCGGGCGATACGCAAGATCCACAGTTGCTATCACGAGCATCTGGACGTCGAAACCCTGGCGCAGGAAGCCGGCATGAGCGTCCCCAACTTTTACCTGCATTTTCGCAACGTGACGGGCGCATCACCCATGCAGTACCTGAAGTCGACCCGCCTGCACCAGGCGCGATTATTGATGCTGCGCAACACCATGAACGCCTCGACGGCGGCGTTCAGTGTCGGCTATGAGAGCGCCTCGCAATTCAGCCGCGAGTTCAAGCGGATGTTTGGTCGGACGCCGCAGGCCGAGGTGGAATGGATGAGGGCGACTTATGCGTTGCCGGAGGGGGCTGCGGCGTCGGGTTATGTTTCTTCGCATTAGGGGTAGGAGGACGTAACTGCGAGAAACACGCCCATTCATCATTCGCGAGTTGTGCGCATAGGCCGGAGTCCTATGAACCTTCGCATTGAGTCTTAAGCATTTTTATAACCTTATTTCTTAAAAGTATTGGTTTTAAGAATCTTCCCCGTGTACTAATCGCTTCGTACCCGGGCTGGATCCAAAATGATCAAGCCGTTCTCATGCCGGTCTGTCATAAACCTGGAACGCAATCAGGATGGTGGTTCATGGACGATCAAAAAATTCTGGATGAAGTAAAAGATTGGTTCATCAGTTGCTTGGGGTGCGCGGCGGGCAGGCGAGAGTTCAGTAAGAATCGTTATATGCTGGCTATTGCTCGAACCGCACAAGAGGCCAGGGATAGCGTTGAGGCTTATATCCGAGCGCTTGAGGCCAGAGAAGCAGTAGCCTGCCTGATCATCTGCCCGACCACCAGCGCAGAGCAAAACACGTACGGCGTGGCTCAAGAAGTTCGGCGTCTGTCTGCGCTATTCAGTCCGCTCAGTGAGTTCTCTGCCGAAGAGTTGGCTACGGGCCGCGCTCTAAATAAGAAACTCTATCTGACGTGCCCGGTCACCAACGTTAAAGTGTTGTTCGAAGACTTTGACGCAGTGGCGTTTTGTCCGCAATCAGATGATCTGGATGACGAGCTTTATGACCCTTTGATGTCAGCACCGATTCCGGCGGTCAACTTCAACTCCGATGTATATGCCTTTTCAATGTTCTGTCGGGACATGAGCTTGCAGAAATTCAAGCGCGAGGTGTACCAGTTGAACTCGGCAGAGCGCGCTCAGCTCTATGAATTAGTCTTACATGGCTGGCAGCGTATCGCTGAGAAGACGCTGGGCAATTACATCAATATGACTGACGTTGGAAAGTGCCCGGTCTACTTGCATGACAACAATCGATACTGGTTCGCCAATCATCAGGACCCGGCGTTTGCAGAGTCGGTGAAGACATTGTATCGACACGACATGCCGTTGATTTACGTGCCCAAGATATTTTGCGAATGGGAGCGGTATTTCGCAACCGGACGCCTACCGGATTTCAGCGAGACCGCCACCCCTGGCAGCCAGCACCTGGACGCAACCGAGTCCACTCTAGAGGCCATTTGAAATGAGCAAGGAAGCGAGTTTTTCCGGCAAAAAATGGGTGTTTATCGGCTTCGGCTCGATCACCAAAGCGACCATCGGGCTGCTTGTCCGCGCGCGCACGTTCGATCTCTCATCGGTTGTGGTCATCGCTCCGCAGATAGAGAAACACCAGCCGTTTATTGAACTGGGGGTAAGTTTTATCGACGTGGCGCTGACGCCCGAGAATCTTGGCCACGTATTGCGCGATGTGGTCCAGCCTGGTGATTTCATCGTCAACCTGTCGGTCAATGTAAGCAGCGCTGACCTGATCAGATTTGCCCATGCTCAAGGCGCGCTCTATCTCGATACCTGCATCGAACCCTGGGAGGGCACCTACAACGAACCCACTCTGACCACCTCGCAGCGCTCCAATTACGCGTTGCGCGACCAGTTGCTGGCCCTTGGAGATGAGCTTGGGCCGGGCCCTACTGCGGTCGTGACTCACGGTGCAAACCCGGGCCTGGTCTCGCATTTCGTCAAAGCCGCATTACTGCAGCTCGCCGCGAAACTCGGCGTGGCCGTGCCTGAGACCGAGGGGCGCTTGGCCTGGGGCGAGCTGGCGATGGCGCTGAACGTAAAGGTGATACACATCGCTGAACGCGACACTCAACGCTCGTCACGCATCAAGTCTGATGACGAATTCGTCAACACCTGGTCAGTCGACGGGTTCGTCAGCGAAGCCGGACAGCCCGCCGAACTGGGCTGGGGGTCCCATGAGAAAACCTGGCCACCCTTCGCTCGCCATCACCAGTTCGGTTCAAATAACGCAATCTACCTGGAGCGCCCCGGTGCCTCGGTGCCAGTGAAAACCTGGACCCCCAACGGCGGCCCCTGCACTGGCCTGCTGATCACTCACAACGAAGCCATTTCGCTTCCCGACTTTTTGACGGTCAAGGATGGCAGCGTGCTGCTGTACCGGCCAACTGTGCATTACGCCTACCACCCTTGCGACGATGCACTGCTGTCGGTGCACGAATATGTCGGGAGAGGTTGGAAGCTCCAGGACAGCAAGCGGATCATGAACGATGAGATCGCTCCAGGCGGTGTCGACGCGCTCGGTGTGCTGCTCATGGGCCACGCCCTGAACGCCTATTGGTACGGTTCGATCCTGAGCATCGACGAGGCGCGGCAGATTGCCCCGTTCAACACGGCCACCAGCCTGCAAGTGGCAGCCGGTGTGTACTCAGGCATCATCTGGGCCATCGAAAACCCCGACCGCGGAATCGTCGAGCCGGAACAGATGGATCATCGTCGGGTGCTGGAAATTGCTCTACCCTTCCTCGGCTGTCTCGAAGGCATCCAGACCGACTGGACGCCCCTGGACACCATCAATGCGCTGTTCCACAAGCCTGAAGGTGAGCTCTGCCCGTGGCAGTTCGAACACTTTACCGCTGTCTAGCCAAGGTCGGTCACGAATGGAAAATACCAGTATCGAGTACACCGACAAACAACGCTGGTTTGCGCTCACCAAGATAAACACCCTCTCGGCCCTGTCGCAGATCGTGCAGATTGGTACCGTCACTCCGCTGCTGTCGCTTTCGCTGGAGCAGCAAGGGGTCGAGCCGGCAAAGATCGGGGTGATTGTCAGTGCCTCGTGGTTAGCGATCCTGTTGCTCTACAAGTGGGTTCCCCGCTTGTTGGCCCATCTGGGCCTCGTCAAGACGAACATCCTCAGCGCAGCACTGACGATTTCCGCGCTGATCGGCATGACCCTGACTACCCATCTGGTACTGATTTTTTCGCTGAACTTCGTGCTCGGTATCGGCTTGATCCTGCGCTGGATCGCCTGCGATACGTGGATCGTCGCGGTCGCCTCAAAAGACGAACGCGGCCGGGCGATCGGCGTACACGAGACCTTGATGGGCCTGGGTATTGCTGTTGGCCCGTTGGTGTTGGTTGTGTTCGGCGTGGAAAGTACCGCGCCTTACTATGCCTGTGCCCTGATCGTGTTGTTATCCGGCGCGCTGGCCTTGACCCTCAAGGACTACGATACGCGACCGCAAACCCCAGCGGAAAAACGCCATGGCAAGTTGTTCAGCGTCATCCCCACGGCGCTGTGTGGCGCGTTTATCGCAGGCTTTTCCGAAACGTCATCCGTATCATTCCTTGCAGGCTACAGCCTCTCGGCCGGTTATCTGTTGACCGCCGCCACCCTGCTGATATCGGTGTTCGGCATTGGCGGCACCGTCCTGCAACTGCCGATCGGCTGGATGGCCGACCGCAGCTCGTACAAAGTCGGCCAATTAGTCTGCGGCTTGATACTTTTGCTGGGTACGCTGGCCATCCCGCTCAGCCAGCCGTTTCCTTGGCTGGCGACGATTATCGTGTTCCTGTGGGGCGGCGCCATCGGCGGCATGAACACCCTGGCAGTGATCGAGGCGGGAGACCGGGTTGAAGAACATCAAGTGTCCACCGCCATGACGGCCATTGCGATGTTCTACACCTTGGGTAGCGTATTGGGTCCCATTGCCACGGGTGCGACAGTGTCCTACGTCAGCGCGCATGGACTGATGATCTCGGTGGGGATAGTCGGTGCGGTTTTTATTGCGATGTTGATTTTGCGTAGAGCGCCGCGGCAGAGTGGTTTGCGGCGGTGATCTTGGTTGGCGCTGTGTGCTGTTGTGGGGGGCAAAAACTGGAATGCCCACAGAAGCGCTGAAACGGTTCAACTCTTTGGGCACTTTTTTCGATTGCAGCAAGGCAAAAATGAAGTCGAGCAGTACCCGGTCTTTGCTTTTCTTTAACCGTGGTCTCCAGCTCCAGCAGCGCGTTGGCAATGCGCAATGGGCTTTGCGCCGCAGCGGCACCGGCCAATGCTGCTTCGGCTGTGAGTTTGCCTTTCAGCACGGCCTGCAAGAGGTAAAGATCATCTTCAGCCAGGCCGTTGGCTGAGTGCATAAAACGGCGACGCTCACCGCTTTAGAAGTTCATAAGAATTCCAAGCGGCGCGCGTTCGCCATTCTTGAGTGCTCGGTTCCCTTACTGGTTGAATATCCCGGTGCAAATGCTCACGTGCCTGCCTAGGCGGCATGGGAGTAAAATTGACTCAGCATAAGGGCACACCCTTTTTGTGTCGTAGGTGCGTTCAAACCCCATCACCCGTTCAGGAAGTTTGGCTCGCATGATCCCCGTTGCACTGCCCTCCGCCGAACTACTGCTTTACCTTGCCTTTTTCGTCGCCGCGGCGGTTTTCTGGTTCGGGTGGACGATAAGGCTGGTGGTTCGATATATCAAAGGTCGCTGGCGCCGCCCTCTCCTCCTGCCTTACATGCTTGTCACCGCGTGTGCGCTTTTTACCCTGTGGCAGTCCGCGGCTTTTTATGTGCAGATGCGCGGCTATGAACGGGAGAGAGAGGCAAGTTATCGCCCGGAACTAGTAGAGCCGATGCGCCTTGGCCACATCGACATGCCCAAAGGCACAAAACTCGAATTAGCCGTTGCGGATCTACCGGAATCCTTCAAACGAGCCGTGTTTCCAAGCCCTGTGCGTATGCTCGATATGGATGTCGTCGAAGTAGCCCGCTACATCGCGATTCAAACCAACGAAAAATACGAAACGGTGGGCTTCACGCCAGAGAACATGCGGCTAACCGGCCATGGCACGACGATGCAGAACGGCTGGCGGTGCAATGCGCTGCAACCGGTGGAGTTTGAGCTCAAGCCAGATGGCGGCGTATCGAGGTTCAGCACCTGTACGCTTGCTGATGGCAATGTAGTCGATGGCATCACCTTGCCCGAAGGCACCTCGCTCCGGGCTTCGACCGGCAATATCTATGCCGATGGGTTTGTAGACTCTGACCGGTGGGTTCTCGATATGCCGGAAGGCGTGCCCGTGCGTATCGATAATTTCGAGCTTGCGGATGCCAGTATTGCGCTCGACGCAGAGCGAAGGCTCTATGAAGTCAGAAGTGCGGTGCTTTCGAACGTTGCCACACTCGCAGGGCGCCGTTATGCGGCGGCAAGCGCTATCCGCTTCAATCCGCTCCATGTCCGGGAAGACTATGCGGGTGCCTGGTTGATAACCCCACCGCCGGGCGCCGACGGCTCACAGCCGGTAGCGCCTAAGACCATCGTGCAGCGCAGAGACGGAAAGGTGTTGGCCACACTTACTGACTAAACGCGCGATCGTTTAAGTGAATGGTTGGCCCAGCATGTGCCGGTCACCTTGCCGGGGGTGCCGAAAGGCAGAGCCGACAGCAACAGGTGCAAACCACTTGGTCCTTCTTCACTGCGAGGGCTGGTTGGCCCTGAGCAGGTGCGCCAGTTTTCCCGCAGCGCTTTTTACCTGGGCGCGGGTGAGCGCGGCAAAGCCCAAGACAAACGCTGGTCCCGGTTGAAGGTTGTGACAAGAATGGCGAAGCGGTTGCAGCTGCAGCCCGACCTGTTTCGCTGCTTCGACTAGCTGGTTTTCGTTTTGGTTTGCAGTCAGCCAGAGAATCAAATGAAAACCCGCGTGTTCGCCGCTAATGCGATAGCGCCCCGGCGCCTGGGTGCGCAAGGTATCCAGCATGATATCGCGCAGGATCTGGTATTCCTGCCGGGCGCGGCGTAGATGGCGTAGAAACGCGGGGCCGCGCATAAATGCCGCTAGGCCCAGTTGTTCAGAGATTCCCACGCTGCGTCCCACCGTGTGCCACAGGAGGAGAATCTGACTATGCAGCTGCGGCGGCGCGAGCAGATAACCGAGTCGAAGGTTGGAAAACAGCGCCTGGTTAAAACTCCCGCAGTACACGACCCGCTGCATGGCATCGATGGATTTGAGCGCGGGCAACGGAGCGCTGTGGTAGTTGAATTCGCTGTCGTAATCGTCCTCGATGATCCAGCCGTTGTTCCGCTGCGCCCAGTTGAGCAATTCCAGGCGGCGGCTGGCTGACATGATTACCCCGAGTGGCGACTGATGCGCCGGGGTGACATAAGCCAGGCGACAGTTAACCGAGTCTGAGAGGGCGCGCAGATCAACACCTTGCTCATCGATGGGTGCATACAGCAGCGATGCTCCCGCCTCGGCAAAAATGCGGTGCACGGCCGGGTAGCCTGGGTCTTCCACGCACACCTTGTCGCCAGGTTGCAGTACGCAACGCGCCACCAGGTCGATGGCATGGCGGATACCGTTAGTGATCAGTACGTGTTCGGCCTGACAATCGATGCCGCGGTGGTTGCGCAGGTACCGTGCGACCTGTTCCCGTAGCGCCCAGGCGCCTTCGGGCTCTGCGCTACACATCTGCTCGGGCGTCATCGAAGCCATGGCACGTTGCAAATGGGCCGCCCATTCAGCGGGTGCAATCAATAGCGGATTGGCCAGTCGAGCAACAAATGGCACACCTACCTGGGCGCGATTTTCGGCTTTCGATCCGGCCGACGTCGGGGGGGGCTTGGTGGATTTTTTCGGTGTGGGTGGTGTGGTGCGCGTTGCACTCACCGCTTTGAGGTAGCTGTCGGGGATAACTGCACTCACGTGGCTGCCCGAGCCGACTCGGCGAAGGATGTAGCCTTCGAGCTGCAATCGCTCGAACACGTTTTCCAGCGTGCCGCGGGCAATTCGCCAGCGCAGCGCAAGCTCTCGGGTGGACGGCAGTCGATCGCCCGCGTGCAGCAGGCCATTCAGGATCGCTTCACGTATGGCCAAGTAAGCCCGCTCCTGTTTCGTCGTGGCGTTACCTTCTGGAGGCAGGGGCAGGTCCATCGCAGCGGGGGTTTTACCTTTCATAATGGTCCATTCAAAGATTGCTTTAATGGCTCTATTGAGTGAACCACTACGCGCCGTAGTGTAGCGCCATCTTCGCAATGGATACGTCTGAGGTCGCCAATGTCACCTGCCGATTATTGGTTGTTTGCGTTTATCGCTGTGGCTCAGGTGGGCTCGCCGGGGCCGTCGACGATCTTTCTAATTAATAACGCCCTGGTTTACGGCCCAGGGCGGGCCATCTGGATTCTCACCGGCGACTTGCTGGCCATCGCGGTGCTCGCCAGTTGTTCACTGCTGGGCATCGACGCATTGCTGATGGCCAATCCCGGCGTGTTTATGGCGATCAAACTGGCGGGTGCCGGGTATCTGGTCTGGCTCGGCTTCCAGCAACTGCACCTGGCGCGCCACAGCGTGGTCACACCAATTGCCGGCGCGCCGAATGAGCGCTGGTCGACGCTGTGGGGAAAATCGTTTGTGGTGGGCATCAGCAACCCCAAGGCGATTCTGTTTTTTTCGTCCTTGCTGCCGCAGTTTGTCGGCAATCCAGAGCACGCCAATCTCGGCTCGCTGCTGGGCCTGATTGCGCTCTTCGTGCTGATCAAATTCATGGTCTCGGCGACCTACGCGTTAACCGCTAAAAAAATGGCTGACCGGCTGGCCAAGCCGGGCGCGGCGACCTGGGGCAAGCGAATCACCGGCGGAGTATTGGTGATGTTCGGCCTGGTAATGGCAACCGCTGCCTTCGAGTGAGCCCCCTTGAAACTCACCTGTGTGTGACGTGGATATCAGCGCTCTGGCGATTCGGCAATTTGCGCAGCCTGGTCGCAATATTCAATCAGCAGTTCGTTGAGCACCCTGATTTTTCGCGCAGGGTGCTGGCTTGGTGGCCGAACTACATACGCGGCAGCTGGAGGCGGCGGATACCGCGTGATGATCGCCACCAGTGCGCCGCTGGCAGAACGCTCAGTGGTGAACAGTCCGGCAACCAGGCGATGCCGATTCCGGCCAGGTTGGCAGCAATGGCCCTGCGTTCCTTTTTCTGCGACACAGCTAACCGTTTGGCGCTACTACCCGAAGGTAAAGGGGTCCTGCACAGTGCGCTAAGCAGCGTCGCTCAAAGGCGCGCTGTGCGAACACTGACTCCGCTAACAATCCCGCTGACCAAGCGGCAACAAGAGGATGTATTTATGGCTTCGCGTAACGGTCTTGCTTCGCTTCTTCGCCCCGAAGACTCCGTGTTGGTGCTGATCGACCACCAGCCTTTCCAGCTCACCAATTTGAACAGCCACGATCCGCACGCAGCGGTCAACTGCGCGACAGCACTGGCGAAGGCGGCGAAGGCATTTAACGTCCCTACCATTCTGACCAGTGTGATCGGTGAGCGCGGCGGTTGGATCTTTCCGCAAATCACTGATGTTTTCCCCGGCCAGGAAGTGATTGACCGAACCCTGATCAACACCTGGGAAGACAAGAAGGTGGTGGATGCGGTTAAAGCGACCGGTCGCAAGCAATTGATCATCGCTGGCCTGTGGACTGAAGTCTGCGTCGCCATGCCCGCAATTCAGGCGCTGGGCGAAGGCTGGGACGTGACCGTGGTGACCGATGCGTGCGGGGGCGTTTCGGTTGAGGCCCATCAGGTTGCCATCCAGCGCATGATCGGAGCAGGGGCAAATGTCATGACATGGTTGGCAGTCATGGCTGAATGGCAGCGCGACTGGGCACGCCTCGATACGGCGGGCGCGGTAACCGAAGTGCTTCAACAGCACGCCGCCGGTAGCGGCATTGCGTACCTGTGGGAGCAGCAGTTGCTCAACACCCCGGTACCGGTCGAAGGCTGATCCAGCTGGGATGAAGGACTAGCCAGGCGCCGCTCCGTCAGGGGGACTCCCGCCTTCATTCCCGCTTTCTACATATCGAATATCCCTGATGGCTTGGGGCTCGTGCAACCGACCCGATCTCGCCATTAACCCTGATAAAAGGAACCGTGCGATATCGACGGGCGTTTCTGATTGGCGATCCTTCAACGGTCGGCAGCCAAATGCTGCATGCCTGTGAAACGCTGGGTGGCGTAGCGCGAGCTACCTTCCTGATGAGTACCGCCTCGCTCGACACGGCGGGAATGAAACGTTCGATCGAACTATTGGGCAGCGAAGTCGCACCGGTTATCCGCGCGCTGCCCGCTGCACAGGCAGGAGAACGACCATGATTGAGATGATCATCCAGCAGCGGCGCCGCAACCTTGGTGGCGGCGTTGAAATCGGCCGCGTGCTGCCGTTCGCCAAACAGCGGATGGTTGGCCCATTTATTCATTTGGAAATGTTGCCAGGTGCGACCGCCGAAATTCCGTACGGGCACCCGGAGCGCGCGCTGTATGTTGCGGCCGGCGCGGTCGAGCTGGGTGGCGCCCGGCACGAGGCAGCCCGCATGCTGGTACTCGGCGCCAACGCTTCGCGCGTTCGAGCCCTGGAGCGTTCCACGGTGATGGTTCTGGGCGGCGAGCCTGTCGGCAAGCGGTATCTGTACTGGAATTTTGTGTCCTCGTCAGAGACCCGACTCGCCCAGGCGGCTGCCGACTGGAAGGGGGGAAGAATGAAACTTCCGGATGCCGATGACGCCGAATTTATCCCGCTTCCGGACGAGCTGAAGCCGCCGCGCTTACCGTCTGAAAAAGCGGCTTTCTCGACGGCGATAGCGCGGACTGATTTCACCTGACCGCGCTGCCATGCTGCAGCTGCATTGATCAAATCACAAAACCTCACTTTGGCTTTACCAAATGATCAATCAGGCTGTCGGCGCGAAACTCCGGCGCCACTGTCTGTTGGTTACATATAGTCAGTATCTTGTTGATAATTAACCGTTTTTTTAGATTTATGGCGATGGCATAGCCCTTGCTTTCCCGCTGACTGTCGCATTGCCTTGCGGTTTGGATTACCACAAATCGCCAAATGGCAGTGAGAACGAAGAACGGATATCGACTGGAATTTGGTGAACGCCATTGGATAAGGCCTGCATCCATAAATCACGGGGCTTTTCGGCAGCCCCTGAACTGGCCCGGACAGTGGCACTTGCGGCTACCGGGACGGGCAGCGTTCTGCTCACGCAGCGACGCATAACGCCGCTTTCGCATCGGTCTACCTATAAAGGAAATCCGCCATGTCCAATAAGTTCTTAGAGGTACTAACCCCGCAAAACAGCCAGGTCATTTTCATCGACCAGCAGCCACAAATGGCCTTTGGTGTGCAGTCGATAGATCGACAGGTGTTGAAAAACAACGTGGTGGGGTTGGCCAAAGCTGCTAAAGCGTTTGGCATACCTACGACCATCACTACGGTGGAAACCGAAAGTTTCTCGGGCAATACATATCCTGAATTGCTGGCTGTTTATCCGGAGAACAAAATTCTCGAGCGCAGTTCGATGAACTCTTGGGACGACCAAAACGTTCGTGACGCCTTGGCAAAATCCGCCAGTGCCGGCCGCAAAAAGATCGTCGTATCCGGCCTGTGGACCGAGGTCTGCAACACCACCTTCGCACTGTCCTGTCTGCGTGACACGGACTATGAAATCTACATGGTTGCCGACGCCTCGGGTGGCACCTCGGTTGACGCACACAACTACGCCATGGACCGCATGGTTCAGGCCGGTATCGTGCCGGTGACGTGGCAACAGGTGCTGCTCGAATGGCAGCGCGATTGGGCGCGCAAAGAGACCTACGAGGCCGTGATGGCGATCGTTCAGGAACATTCCGGCGCCTACGGCATGGGCGTGGATTATGCCTACACCATGGTGCACAAGGCGCCAGAGCGTGTGCAGCACGGCGAGCACATCGGTCCAAACCCAGCCAGGTAAGCGTGCAGTGAAAGAGCTATCGCGCGCCGTTAAGGCGATAGCTCTCCCCCATCGCCGTTATTGTCCAGAACACGAGGTGGAGCATGAAAATGTATGCATTGTCCCTGGCCGCCGGCCTGCTTGTTGGTGTCGTCTACAGCCTGCTGAGCGTGCGCTCACCCGCACCGCCGCTAGTGGCTTTGGTCGGGCTGCTTGGAATTCTGGTCGGTGAACAGATCATCCCGATAGGCAAGCAGATGCTATGTGGAGCAGCGTTCAGCGCGGCCTGTGACAAAACGCACGCCTTGAGTCATGTACTGGGTCAGTTGCCTGGTCGAGCTGCGCAGGAGCAGGAGCAGGAGCAGCAGGTGCAAGAGTCCAAGCAGACGTGAGCAATCAGTTCTGGCGTTCACCTATTTCCAGAAGCAACTGGAAACGGGCTTCGTATTTGTGAGGACCACAACCTATGACATCGCGCCGAAAGTTTCTCGGGGCCGCCTCCACGCTCGCGTTGGGTGGCGTCTTTGGGCACAACGCTTTTTCCGAAACGCTTAGAAAGGAAAGGCCCACTATGAGCGACTCCATTCCCGAAATCATTTTCCGCAATGGTGAGATCACTACATTGGATCGCACCAACCCGGTCGCCAACGCCGTAGCAATTAAAGACGGCAAGTTTCTGGCAGTAGGTTCAGACCAGGAAGTCATGGCGCTGGCTGGTTCAGCTACAAAAATTGTCGACCTCAAGCGGCGTTGCGTACTGCCCGGCTTAGTCGACAATCATATCCACATGATCCGCGGCGGCCTTAACTACAACCTGGAATTGCGCTGGGACGGAGTGCGTTCGTTGGCTGACGCGATGGACATGCTCAAGCGTCAGGTGGCTAACACGCCAGCACCGCAATGGGTCCGCGTAGTCGGTGGCTTTACCGAACACCAGTTCGTTGAAAAGCGCTTGCCCACCATTGCCGAGATCAATGCTATCGCGCCCGATACGCCTGTATTCCTGCTGCATCTCTATGACCGGGCCTTGCTCAATGGTGCGGCCTTGCGTGCGGTTGGCTACACCCGCGACACACCCGAGCCACCCGGCGGGCAAATTTTTCGCGATGCCAATGGCGCCCCGACTGGCCTGCTGTTGGCCACGCCCAACGCGACGATTCTTTACGCCACGTTGGCCAAGGGGCCGAAGCTGCCCTTCGACTATCAGATCAACTCCACCCGCCATTTCATGCGTGAACTCAATCGCTTGGGTGTGACAGGGGTTATTGATGCGGGCGGCGGTTTCCAAAACTACCCCGACGATTACGCAGTGATTCAGAAGTTGGACAACGAAGGTCAGATGACGGTCAGGCTGGCTTACAACCTGTTCACCCAGAAACCCAAGGAAGAAAAGGAGGATTTCCTCAAGTGGACCTCCAGCGTCAAGTACAAGCAGGGTAACGACTACTTCCGTCACAACGGCGCGGGTGAAATGTTGGTGTTCTCCGCAGCTGACTTCGAGGATTTCCGCCAGCCGCGGCCGGACCTTCCGCCCGAGATGGAAGGCGACCTGGAAGAGGTTGTACGCATCCTCGCGCAGAACCGATGGCCGTGGCGGTTGCATGCCACCTACGACGAAACCATCACTCGTTCGCTGGATGTATTTGAGAAAGTTAACCAGGACATCCCCCTGGCAGGCATCAATTGGTTCTTTGATCATGCCGAAACGATCTCGGACAAATCGATCGACCGGATCGCTGCACTCGGTGGTGGCATTGCCGTGCAGCATCGCATGGCCTATCAGGGCGAGTATTTTGTCGAGCGCTACGGCGCCCGTGCCGCAGAGGCAACGCCCCCCGTGGCGCGCATGCTGGAAAAAGGCGTGAAAGTGTCAGCGGGCACCGACGCCACCCGCGTCGCCTCTTACAACCCTTGGGTTTCGCTGTCTTGGATGGTCACCGGTAAGACGGTGGGCGGTCTGAACCTGTATCCCCAACGCAACCTCCTCGATCGCGAAACCGCGTTGCGCATGTGGACAGAGAACGTCGCCTGGTTCTCTAACGAGGAGGGCAAACGCGGCCGCATCCAAATTGGTCACTTTGCGGACCTGATTGTGCCGAGCAAAGACTACTTCGCCGTACCTGAAGACGAGATTTCTTTTCTCACCGCTGATCTGACCGTGGTGGGGGGGCGCGTGGTCTACGGTGCGGGCCCTTTCGCCCCGCTTGACGACAACCCGCTACCACCCGCCATGCCCGACTGGTCCCCAACGCGTACTTTCAAAGGTTATGGCGCCTGGGGCGACCCAGAGGGTGCGGGCAAAAACTCGCTGTCGCCGACGCGCGCCCACCTCGCCGCTTCGTGCGGGTGTGCAAGCTCTTGCGGCCTGCACGGGCACGACCATGCCGGTGCATGGGGCTCCAATGCTCCGGTTTCGGACCCCCGAAGTTTCTTTGGTGCACTGGGCTGCTCCTGTTGGGCAGTGTAAGAAGAGCCACCGTTGTGACGGAGGTGTCGCGCTGCGGTTGCATCGCTGTAAAAGGGGACTGCATGTTCCCCTTTGTGCGACACAGTAAGGCATTTTTTAGGGCTACAAACGCGGGAACTGCAACCCTACTATCCGCTCCGTCGGCGCGCTTGCCCAACCTTGGTGACGGCGGGCGACCCAATAACTGTTAAGCACAAAGGTGAGTAATGATCGATTTGAACGGCAAACGTGCGCTGGTGACGGGAGGTGCTCGCGGGATCGGCGCTGCAATCGCAGTGGCGCTGGCGGAGAACGGCGCCGATGTTGCGTTCACCTACCAGCACTCGATGCAAAAAGCTGAGTCCGTGGTCAAGTCCATCGAAGAAAAAGGCTCCCGCGCAATTGCTATTCAAGCCGACAGTGCCAACCCAGAAGCCATTGAAGGCGCTGTCGGGCAGGCCGTCTCGGCGCTCGGTGGCCTCGATATTCTCGTTAACAGCGCGGCGATCGGCTTAAGCGGAATGATCGTTGACATCAACGTGGACGACTATCAAGCGCTGATGGACATCAACGTACGAGGCCCCGTTCTGTTTGCCAAGGCGGTTATCCCGCATCTGTCCGCTGGCGGACGAATCATCTCAATTGGCTCGGGTTTGGCTGAGCGAGTTCCGTTTCCGGGCGTCACCGCCTATGCAATGTCGAAGTCGGCGCTGCTCTCCTTTACCCGCGGCCTGTCCCGCGAACTTGGCCCCCGTGGTATCACCGTAAACCTTGTTCAGCCGGGGTCGATCGACACCGACGCAAACCCAGCAGATGGTCCTGGGGCCGATTTCCAGCGAAGCCTGTCGTCCCTGGGGCGTTTTGGCGAGCCTCATGAAGTAGCGAGCGCGGTGGTCTTCCTGGCGAGTCCTGCCGCGAGCCTGGTGACGGGCTCCATCCTGACCGTGGACGGCGGGGCGATCGCTTAACCTTCCGCATCCAGAAAGGCTGCTCACGGCAGTCGCCTGGCTCGGTCTGCTGGTCAGGGGCTGAGCACACTTGAGGCCGCTTGCAGAGGCGGGAAGCATTGGATATTGAAGACCTTCAAACCTTTATCGAGGTTGCTGATGCGGGCGGCGTATCGCCTGCGGCGCGGCGCCTGGGCGTCACGAAATCCATCATAAGCCGCACGCTCCTGCGGCTAGAGACCCGGCTGGGCGTTCAGTTAATTGCCAGAACCACCCGGGGTGCCGCAGTTACTGAAGCAGGAGCAGCCTTCCGGGAGTACGCCTCACGCATCGTCACCGAGTTCGACGCCGCCAAGGAAGCCGTTATTCCGGCTGGAGACCTTCGAGGCCGCTTGCGAATCGCAGCCCCCATCTCATTTGGCCCGACGCATATTGCTCCCGTACTTGCGGAAATGGGGCGGCGTCACCCTCAACTTCATATTTATACGAGCTACAGCGATCGAATCGTGGACCTGATCGGCGAGGGATACGACTGCGCTATTCGGGTAGGACATCTACAGAGTTCCAATTTCATCGCTAAGCGTGTGGGCAGCATTCACGGCAAGCTCGTAGCCAGCCCTGACTACGTAAAAGCACATGGGGCGCCAGAGGCCCCCCATGAGCTTCTCGAACACGAATCCCTGATGCAGGGCGTGGAAGCCTGGCGGTTTATGGATGGCGAAAAAACCATCACAATCAATCCACAGGGCCGCTTCAAGGCCGACAATCCTGTCGCGCTCGCTGCGGCAGCCGTCTCCGGCCTGGGCCTGGGGTACCTCTCTGATAGCGTGATTGATGAGCACATCAAAACCGGCGCTCTGGTGCCCGTAATGCTCAGATACCCCCCCATGCGAGCTGGCATTTACATTGTTCGACCGCATAGCCAATACCCGACGCGAAAAGTACGGGTGCTGACAGACATGCTGGTCGAGTGGTTCGCAAACGCAGGCTAGCGCCCCTCCACCCAAGCGATTTTTCGATGCAGCCGATCAGTTTGCTTTGTGCTGGTATCGTGAAAGCAAGTTGCGCTCGGGCAGGCCGTCTAACAGCCTGCAAGTCAATTTCCTTTGGACTTTGAGTATGAACAAGCTATCTGAAATGCAGGCTTTAGTGGCAGTAGGGGACACGGGGAGTATTTCCGAGGCCGCTCGTCGTTTGGGTACGGCTAAGTCGATGGTTTCTGAGCGCATCCAGCAACTGGAAAAACGCCTAGGTTGCATCCTGCTAGAGCGTGGCCGGCAGACTCGCCTGACCGAATCTGGTGAGGTCTTTTACCGTCATTGCACCAGGATCCTTGCCGATATTGAAGATGCCGAAAACGCAGTGCTGACTTCTCAGTCGATTGTTCGAGGGAGTTTACGCATCGCTGTTCCGATGGCGTTCGGTATGCGATATCTGACCCCAATGTTGGCGTCTTTTGCCGAGCAATACCCCGACTTGAACCTGGACGTTGAGTTCGACGACCGCCGCGTCAACTTGCAGGAAGAGGGTTTTGATGCGGCGGTACGCATTGGCGAATTACCGGACTCTTCGCTGATCGCCAAAATCATTACGCCTAACCGCCATATCATCTGTGGCAGCCCTGGCTATCTAAGTAGGCATGGCACGCCTCAGATACCCCAAGACTTGGCTCAGCATTTCGCCATGCTCTACGTTAATCGCGAACCACATGGCATGTGGACGCTGCCGGTGAACGACACATTGCAATCATTTCGCGTGCGCTGCCGAATGCGTACTAACTGCGGCCATCAGTTGATGGAGGCGGCAAAGGCCGGTCTAGGGCTCGCTATATTGCCCACATTTCTGGCCGCGGAGGCAATCGTAGCCGGGGAATTGGTGGAAGTATTGGAACCTTATGCCCCTCGAGGAGGAAACATTTCTATCGTTTATCGTCAGTCGCAAAAAGCCTCGTCCAAGCTCCACGCGCTGAGCAACTTCCTTAGCGAAGCGATCGGCGATCCGCCAATTTGGGAGCGGATGCTGGCGGTCAGTTCGCAAGCGCAGTATTGAGCCGTTCGAGAAAAACGAAACACCGAACCGGTTTTTCCAGGCTTATGGTCGGGCACTCCACGACTTATCCTTTTTAATGCTCAGCGCTTCAACGCGTCTGGTCCGGTGAGAAGGTGAATGCCCAGGGTTTGCGCCCCGCTGTCGGCATAATTACTAACGCCTTGGTCAGGGCTTTGATGTTCTTCGTGCACCCTGTGCGCCTTGGCGGCTTTGCTTTGCCAGGTCCGCCCGACTCTACCGGTCCCATTGGCTAGAATCGAGCGACGGCACGATCGCTCTTTTCAGTCCTCTCATTCGGCGCAAAAACTAAACCGACATCAATCGAGGCGTCATTCAATGGTTGCCAGTTACAAGCCGGGGCTCACGTATTCCGGATTTCAGGACCTGAGCGAGCAGATCCGGTTTCAAAGCACAGAAGGCAAGATCTGGTTTGGCGAACAGAGAATGCTGCTGATGCAAGTGTCGGCGATGGCTAACTTGCGCCGTGAACTCATGAATACGCTCGGGATCGAGCGCGCGAAGGGTTTTTTCCTCAGGCTTGGCTACCAATCGGGCCTCAAAGACGCCGAAATGGCGCACAAGCTTAGGCCAGACAGTCCGCAGTTGGAGATGTTTCTGGTTGGTCCGCAGCTGCACTCCCTGAAGGGCATGGTCAATGCGAAACCCATTCAGCTTGAGATTGATCAGGAGACCGGCCACTTCTACTGCGAACTTGAATGGATTGACTCCTTTGAAGTCGAGACCTGTCTGACCGAGGTGGGGCTGATGGAGGAGCCGGTTTGCTGGTCCTTGTTGGGCTATGCATGCGCGTACAGCTCTTCGTTCATGAAGCGGGAAATCATCATCCAGGAAACAAGTTGCCGCGGATGCGGGGATGAGCGCTGCATCATCATTGGAAAACCCGCTGAGGAATGGGAGAACGCTGCGCAGTTCAGACGTTACTTTCAAGCCGACCCCATCATCGAGGAACTGTATGAACTGCAATCGCAGATCAGCTCACTGCGCACGAGTCTCGCGAAGCAGGAAGGTCATTACTACGGCATAGGTCGCTCGCCTGCTTACCTGAAGGTATGCAGGATGATCGACAAGGCAGCCAAGGGCAGGATTTCGGTTTTGCTGCTCGGAGAAACGGGTGTCGGCAAAGAGGTTATCGCCCGGAGCGTGCACCTTCGAAGCGAGCGTGCCGAGCAAGCATTTGTAGCTGTGAACTGTGCTGCCATTCCGCAGGATCTGATTGAAGCCGAGTTGTTTGGCGTCGAAAAAGGCGCGTATACCGGCGCCAATCAGACCCGCCCGGGGCGCTTCGAACGCGCCCACGGCGGTACCATTTTTCTGGACGAGGTGGTGGAGCTAACGCCCAGAGCGCAGGCGACCCTACTGCGGGTATTACAAGAGGGTGAGTTCGAACGGGTGGGAGACTCTCGGACTCGCAAGATCGATGTGCGAGTCATAGCGGCCACCAATGAAAGCCTCGCCGATGCAGTCGAGGCGGGTCGATTTCGCGCTGATCTGTATTACCGCCTGAATGTGTTTCCGGTACAGGTTCCGCCCTTGCGCGAACGGCTTGAGGACCTGCCGCTGCTGGTCGAGCACTTTCTAAGCAAATTTCACCTGCAGTACCACAAGCGCACGCTGGGTCTGTCGGACAAGGCTCTGGAACTGTGCCTTCAATACGCCTGGCCCGGGAATATCCGCGAATTGGAGAATGTGCTCGAACGTGGTGTCATCCTGACCGACAGCAATGAAACCATAGGGCAAGAGGCGCTCTTCGCCGTCTTCCCGAAGGCGAGCAATCAGCTCGGTGACCGTATCAACGCCGACGGCGCGCTCGTCCAGGCCATCGACGCGCAAAGCGCCGCCGATTGGGTCACGCAGATCTTCGAAATGGACGTAAGCCTGGAGGCTGTGGAAGAACAGCTGATGCGACGCGCAATGGAGCTTGCTCAACAAAACGTTTCGCAAGCCGCTCGCATTTTAGGCCTGAGCCGCCCTGCACTGGCTTACCGGCTGAAAAAAAGCGGCATCCTCGACGACGGTCGCGCCGACTGACTGGCATCGGCCGCCCTTACAGGCGGCTCTGACAATGGTGATCCTCCAGCCGGAGGTAACTTCTCGTCATTTATCAAATACGCAATGGCTCACCATGCCTTGATCAAATAATTAATCCAGAACGCCGGATACGCTCCACGCTCTATTCTGTTTTTTTATTATCCTATTGATATGTAAGGCATTTATATAGGATTCATGGCCATGGCATAGCCTTTGCTCTAGTACTGCCAGCCGCATTTATACAGTCCCGTATAGAGCGGCACCGCAATGGTAGTCAAAAACGGAGAAGGCTCATGAACACCTATAAAATTAAGTCGCTCGCTGCAGCAATTACGCTTGCCACGTGCATTTTCACTCTCACGCCTGCAGCGGCACAGTCAACTAGCGAAGCGCAGTCTGCCGCTTCACTTTCGGTTGTCATGGAATTCCTGGCCAACACGGCGCCCGACAAAGTTGAAGCTGCTGCAAAGAGACTTGCGGCTCCAGACGCAACCTATGTCTCGCTCAACTTCGAGAATCCGGAACTGCAAAAAATCATGCCATGGACCGGCACTAACAAGGGGCCAACAGCTTTTAGCTCGCTATTCATGCAGGTCTCGGATTACTGGAAGATCGAAGACTTCACCGTCACTACCAAAATCGCATCCGGCGAGGATGTTGCGATCTTCGGTAAGTTCACTTACCGCTCCGTGGCGGTTAACCACGTGTTCACCTCACCGTTTTCCATACACGCCAAGGTTCGTGACGGAAAGATGACCTACTTCCAGTTCATGGAAGACACCTACGCGTCTGCCAGTTCGTTCCGGCAGTCTGGTTCGTGGATCGTAAAGACATCAAAGAACGCCGCCCCCTTCACGGTAGGGGCCCACTGACGCCCTCCATCACGGGGTGAACACTTGCGGGCAGAGTGGCCGCAGAACCAGTTCGCTTCTGCCGGCAGATGGCTCCCAGCTGCATGGCAGCTTATGGCGCGTTCTATCTGTATGCGACTGGACTTGATGCCGTTTGAGCAAGGCCTTGCTGACACTTCGCAACAGACAAGATTTGAGAGTTAGTCATGAATATTGATACCCCGCACACGTCCAGGCATGCGTTGAATTGGGTCGGCGGCGAGTGGGTGGGCTCGGATACGATCCGTGGGTCCATCAATCCTGCCACCTACGAGCTTATCGGCACCTATGCCGAAGGGGGGAGTGAAACCGCTGCGGCGTGCATCGTCGCGGCGAAACGCGCAATGCGCGAGACCGATTGGGTACACGACCGCAAGCTGCGTGCGCGTGTGCTCGACAACCTAGCAGACGCTTTCGAACGTAATCGGGGCGCGCTCATCAAGATCCTTTGCGCCGAAAACGGCAAGATTCAACGCGAGGCCGGCTTCGAGGTCGACCTTTGCGCCCCGTCACTACGCTATTTTGCCGGGATCGTGCGCACTGATGCCGGGCGGGTCGTGGACTCAAAGCCGGGCAGAATCGCGCTTGTGATGCGTCAGGCGATGGGCGTGGCGGGGATCATTGTCCCTTGGAATTCCCCGATAATTCTGACGGTACGATCGCTCGCACCTGCCTTGGCGGCCGGGTGTGCGGTAATCATTAAGCTGCCGGGCAAAAGCGCGCAGATCGCCGCAACCCTTTCCAATATCTTCGCCAACATAACGGATCTGCCCCGCGGCGTGATCAATATGTTCACCGACGAGACAGGCGAGGGAGCCAAGCATCTAGTCGCCTCTCCCGAGGTGCCGGTCATCAGTTTCACGGGTAGCACAGCGACCGGAAAAGCGATCGCGCTAAGCGCTGCACCGCACTTCAAGCGCATTGGACTCGAACTCGGCGGAAAGACCCCTTCGATCATTTTTAACGATACCGATCTCGACCTCGCGCTGCCCGCACTCCAGACGTCAGTGACCATGTTCGCAGGGCAGTTCTGCGTGACTGGCCAACGGGTCATCGTGCAGGAAGGGATCGCCGACGAGTTTCGCGAACGCTTCGCCAAGCGCCTGCGCTCGGTACAGGTCGGGCCTGCGGCGGACCTGTCCAGCGATATGGGCCCGATGATCGACCGCGAGAATGTCGAACGCGTCGATAAAATCGTCGAGCGCGCCATTGCGGACGGCGCCGACGTCATTGTGCGAGGCGGGCCTGTCACCGAGGGCTTGCTGTCGAAAGGCGCGTTCTTTCGCCCCACATTTCTGGAGGTCACCGATTCAACGATGCCAGTAGTCCAGGAAGAGACTTTCGGGCCGGTCGTCACTATGCAGAGGTTTGCTACGGAACAGGAGGCCGTCGCGTTGGCAAACGACAGCATCTATGGCTTGGGGGCCAGTATCTGGACGCGCGATCTCTCCAAGGCGCTGCGGATCGCGCCCAGGATCGAAGCGGGCATGGTGTGGATCAATGAATGGGGAGCACTCGGCGAAGACACGGAGGAAGGCGGTTCCAAGCACTCGGGGATTGGCCGTTTGAATGGTGTGGCGGCGATTGAGGACTTCACCGAGATCAGAACGATCACGCTCAACCCAGGGCTGATGAACGTCTAGGAGCGGGCAGCTTTGTTCAAACACACTGAAGACAGGTTTATTGCGCCGCTCAAGTCGTCCGCTGCTGGCCGTTAACTGCCGGTCGTGATCGGCCGCAAGCGGCCAGCGCTAGGCCCGTTTGCGTGAGTTGCACGACGCTGTTTTGGGTATGCTCTTTGTGTGCCGCATCGCCCCGTCCGGGATACCACCTGGGATACCAAAGCGCCTGGAACTCAGAAATCCTCAAAAGCCCACAGAAGCGCTTAAACCCCCGTGTTCACTGGATTTCAGGCACAAAAAAAGACGTCCGAGGACGTCTTTTTTGTTGGATTGGTGGGCCGGGGTAATTTGAACCCGTTTGGTAAATTGTTGATTTATAACATTGATATCTAATTTGATTTTTGGTTGGAATACCAATTGGAATACTGCACTCCAGTTGACCACCCGTTTGCATTCGATCTGACCAGCACGTTTCGTAACCACGATTGGCAGTGAACTACCCATAGCTGCCGGTTGCGACAGGCAGAAATCGGCCAAAAGCAGTCGTTCCCGTCTTCGCCGTATGCCCGTCTGCGAACCCACGACAGGCGCATTGCATGACTCACTTTTAAAACTTGCGCGTGAATGAATCGCCGAGTTGATACGCCATAACAGCGGCAACATGATCAGCCAGCACAATGGCGCCGGCAACAATGAGGACGGTGTCTAGTCCTGAAATAGGCCAACAGCGAGCTGCCGATTCCGGAAGAGAAAATCACAGATGCATATCTCCAATCTGAAGGAAGTCAGACGAAGTGCGATCGTCAACAGAGTATTCCGGTCAGGAATACGCCCATGAAAATCATGAATTTTATTTATCACTGTGGATCTCTTATCGTGGCTCCTTCTGCATAAGGAGATGACCCTATGAGTAGTTCCCGCCTGCGCTTGTACGTTGACTCTCAATTTTCCAGCCCCTATGCCATGTCGGCTTTCGTGGTACTCCGCGAAAAGGGCATCGAATTTGAGATGATCCCGCTAGACCTCGAAGCATCTGAAAATCAGTCAGAGGACTATGCCAGCCTCTCGCAGACCCAGCGGGTACCCACACTTGTGCACGGCGACTTCGCCTTGTCTGAATCGTCGGCGATCACTGAGTACCTGGAAGACGTTTTCCCCCAAGCACCGGTTTACCCACAAGACCTGATGCAGCATGCAAAGGCACGACAAGTCCAGGCATGGGTGCGCAGTGACCTGCTGCCCATTCGGCAGGAGCGATCCACATTGGTTGTGTTTTATGGACTCAAATCAAACCCCTTGTCACCAGCTGCCGTGTCGGCAGCGCGCAAGCTGTTCGGTGCCGCACAAACGCTGCTTGCCGGCAATCCCGAGTACCTGTTCGGCGAATGGTCGATCGCCGATGTGGATCTGGCCTTGATGCTCACCCGGCTGATACTCAATGGTGACTCCGTACCACCCGCGCTGGTGGAGTACGCGCGGCGCCAATGGCAACGTCCAACCGTACAGGAGTGGGTCAAATTGCAACGTCCTCCGATATAGTCGGCACACCTATTATTTTATGGAGAGCGGCTGAGAGGGTTTCGGGCTCGTTTCAGAAGTTAGGCCTGGGACCTATTCTCGATGGCCGGATGTAACGAAAGCAGCTTCGGGAAAAGGTACAGAGCACCAATCGAAAAACGCTTTCGATCAGCCGTGGCGATTTTTAATCGGAGTGGACATCGCGTTTCTGAGCAGACTGCGAGTTCGCCGACTGACCGAACGCCGACAGATCTTACGTAAAGGCGAGGACTTTAAAATGCTGCTTGTCCTTTCACAGTGTGGGTCGATAGTAACCCTTCACACAGGCAGCAATCTGCCCAGGTTGTGTAAAACAGTTTCCAAGGTTTAAGGCTAGGAGCTGATAACAGCCTGAAAACTCTTGGTATGGTGCGAGAAGGCTTCCTTCTTTATTAGGACAAAAAATTGATTTCACATGTAATCATCGGCGTGAATGACTTCAATCGAGCACTTGTGTTTTATCAAGGGGTCATGCAAATACTCGGACTTGATCTCAAGTTTACAGACCTTGAACGTCCATGGGCTGGCTGGAAACACCCCGACACTGCACGCCCTCTTTTCGTGGTGGGCAAACCGTTCGACGGCGAATCTGCGACGCTAGGAAATGGGCAAATGATTGCTCTGCTGGCACCTAATCGAGAGATCGTACGCAACGTCCATGCTTTGGCATTGGTATTAGATGGAACATGCGAAGGCGCTCCGGGCCTGCGACCCGAATACCATTCAAATTTTTATGGGGCGTACTTTCGAGACCCTGAAGGAAACAAGCTTTGTGTCTGTTGTCACGAACCAGAATAGCTCAAGTGCAGGATCTATTTTTGGCTGAACTCGTGAACAAAAAATTGTTGAGAACCCTTCTATGATTTTCGAGGATTTCATCGCAAGGATTGCCCATGAAGCGCTTTATTCAAGCTGGACATCGAGGCTTAGGTCGTAAGATGTGTGCTTCGTTGTCGATAAGGAAATCGCCATGTCACCGAACATGGTTTGCCCCGTCATTCTCTCTAGCATTCCTGGTGCACATATCCTTCTTTCCGCCATCCAATGGCAGGCGGACAATTGGTCAAAGGGACAATCGAGAAAGGTGAAACCCCAACTGAGACCGCTCTGCGCGAATTAAGCGAAGAATCAGGCATTGCGGCCGCCTCGGTGGTCAGCGATATGGGCTGCTGGGACGCCGGGCATCTCGACCAGATATAGTCATTCCAGCTGTGTGTCACCCAGGTATCCTTGCCGGAGCAATAGACTCATCTCTCGCTCGATGACCATGGCCATACCTTCAGCTTTTTTTGGGCTCCGCTCGATAATTTGCCGTATGCCGACTGTCATCCTGTCTTCCGTCGAACGTTAAGGTTCCTAACTGCCAAGCTGACAGCGCGAGATTTTGTGTTGGCTCATGATCAAAGCAGAAACACATCATCCGAAGCTCCGACTTGATGTTCTCAGGCGTGTTTCGAGCGGCCGGTTATGGCCGCTTTTTGCCGTTGCCGCGTGTGCTTCGAGCAGGTTCATCAGCAAGAGGATATCCGCGCTGAGATAGATGACGGCGGACAAGCGTGCCTGGAAGGCTGCCTACTCACGATTCGAGCGATCCATCAGCAATTGCCGGCCGTTCCCTAATCGCTTCCAGATCAGCAGAGCGGTGAGTCGATAGTAATACCGGGTGGTGCCGGAATGGTCTTTCAGGTGCTGAGTGAGAAACCAGCGCACATGCTTGAGCTGCCAGGTCCAGGGATTGTCTCGCTGCCATCGCTGTTGAATGGCCGCTTGCATGATTCGGGCTTGCCGTAGGTGTCGTTGCTGCGTGACCTGCGAGCCGGTCAGTACGCCGCTCAGGAACAGCGCTATATCGAATGGTTTGGTCACTCTCGACCTCCAATGTAGGCCGAAACTACATCGACTCGGTAATGCCCGAGCTCAAGGCTGATCTGTTGGCGCGCCCGTTGATCGAGGCCGCGGTCAATGCGATAGCCGTGACCACCATTGACCGGTGCGACGTGCCCCGTGAGCTGTTCGTAACGCTCGCAGGCGTAGGCTGCTCGCAGTTCATGAAGGCCCTTCAGCCCTTGTTCGTGCAGTATTTCGCGGGCGGGGAGCACGGTCTGTTGCAGGAACGCGGCGTAGCTTTCGTCGCGGGCCAGCAAGTTGCGGCTGCCGGGCGGCGACGCATGATGAGCCAACTGCAGTGCCGCTTTCACCTCTTCATTGGCCACAACCCATCGCGGCGCTGAAGCGCCTGAACGCCCGCCTTTGGTACCGTCCTGGATGTTGATGCGGCCTAAGTGTTCGGCTTCGCGGTGTAAGCGTGGCAGGTCAGCCAGGATCGCTTCGCGCAGGCGCATGCCGGTTTCTCGGGCCAACAGGACAATCGCCGCCACCCGCTCGTGTTGCTGTTTGCCAAGCACCTCAAGCACTCGCCGCAGCTGTTGGCGGTCTTGGCCATCTGGCGCGCGGGTGCGTACGCTCGAGCGCCGCAGTCCTAACGCCTGGCTCGGACTGGCGATCCTGACGTCCTGATCACCGCGCAGCGCGGCGATGGTGCGGTTGACGCTGCTCAGGCGGTTCTGCGCGGTGGCGATGCTGAGCTCGCCTTGTTGGATCTGCTGGCGCAGGTAGGCGGCGTAGTCCTGCAGCGTTAGTCGATCGATCTGGCGCGCATCATTGTAACCAGGGCCGTCCTCTGAACGACACCAACGCACGAACGCTTGCCAGCGATCGCTATGCGCTTTCACCGTGGCGAAGTGGCCACCGGCAAATAGATCCTTTAGCGCTTGTGGGCCGGCGTAGCTCAGCTGGCGGCCATAGCCAAAGTTGCGACCCTCACGCCGACCGACTAGTGCCATCGTCATCACCGTTTTCGTTTGTTTGCAGAAAGAGCAGCACGGCTTTCCAGTGAGGACTGAGCCTGACCATCTGCTGCCAGTGTGTCGGGCGGATCAGGAGGGCGTTCTCGTGGTGTTGCAACAGTGCCCCTTCCTTGCGCAGTTGCTCGACCAGCAGGGCGAGGTGGGCAGGGTCAATTGGTGGTGTGGCGACAGCGGCGACAGTGGCGACAACCCGCGTCGTTACTGGCCTGGCGCGTGGCGACAGGGTGGCGACAGAGGCGGCGACACGCCGTGATTCAGGTTGTGGTTGATGTTGCGCCTGGTAGCGGCGCACCGCGTCATTAAGGCGAAACATGGCGGACCTCGAAAGTTTTTCCGTCGCGGCTGCTCAGCCAGCGATGAGTGATCAGCACGACCAATAAAGAAGCGGTATGGTCAGCGCTCTTGCGCGCAAAACGAGGGCCGTTGCGATTGACGTCTCGGATGCTGAACTGGCTCCAGCCTTTCTGCACCAGCCAGCGCAACAGCCGATCCGCCTCTTCGCGTCGGCTATTGACTGGCTCCAATTCTGTCAGGCGCTGGATCTCGGCCAGGTAGTAATCCATCAACGTGGAGGCGCGCTGGATGTGTGCTTCGTCCAACACACTGGCCTCTTCAACCATGGCCAGCACGCCCGCGATGCGCAGTACATTCGCCGCGGCCTTGCCCGCGACAGGCTGGACGCCGGCCAGCTCGCCGAACTCGCCAGACTGGCACTCGATGGTGTCGTGAATGTCTATCCAGGCACGACGGGCACGGGGAGTCAGTTCCAGCGTGACGGGATTGAGTGATCCATCCTTGTGAAGCGACCAGGGCTTTTGCAGCAGGGCGGTGATTCGTTGTTGGTAGCGTTGGACTCTGGCATCCCGGGTCAGGTCGATTGCCTTGTAGAGTCGTTGGCCGGCCAGGCGCTCGGGCCAACTGATCAGGCAACGGCCGAGGATGCCTTGACCATTGATCACCGGGTCTTTAAACAGCTGGTTGGCCAGGTAGGGCTGCAGCATCAGATGCAGGCTGAGGCGACGGTCATAGGCACGCAGGCTTTCTCCGGCCATGGAGCGCGCCCGGTCGATCGGGCTGCCATCCCACAATGTCGACAAGGTGGTGATCGCCTTGAGCAGGTTCTCTTTGCTCATGGTGCTGCTGCCCAAGAACTGGCCACCTTCATCATTGAACAAGCCCATGCTGGGCAAACCATGGCACAGGCTTTTGACCAGAGCCTCAATGGTGGGTTCGGCAATGATCAGTCTCGGCGGTACCGGCTCGGATAGCTCACCGCCTTCCGCCTCCGCGTGTTTATTTGAGGTTTTGGGTTTGGCCATGATGTTGGTAGCGGCGCGATAGGCTTTGAGCTTTTCCGCATACAGGGTCCACTGCTGTCGTTCCCAGTTACGCGCGGCCTTCAGTGCCAGATGGTCCACCGCGCTTTTGCGATCACCCGAGGACGCCACCGTCAGTAGGTAGAGGGACAGCGGATAGGTTCGGCCGTCGAGTTGGACATTGGCATGACCCTGGCTCACCAGAGCAGCGCTGGCCAGCACCGATTGCGCGGCCATGGCGCAGGGTACGCCGATCACCTCGGCCAGTCGTTCGACCGCAGGGCCCAACAAATCTCCGAGTGCTTCGACCGGGTAGGGCAGTGGCGCCTGCTGGTACTCCAGCAAGGGTTGTGGTGGCTCGAACGCTTCGCACAGTTGCATCGCTATTCTCCTGAAATTGTCGACTTCGTCCTCACTCATCCCGCCACGGTTGTTGAGTGTTATCAGGGATCAAGGCCCCTGCGACCTGTGAGGTTTGTCCACTCACGCGGGACTGGCGGCTCCTTACGACCGGGAGCTTGGGCATCTCATGATCTGGCCCCCTGAACACCGTTACCGGCGGGCGGGTGGAGGCTGCACTGGCTGACGAGACCAGCGCCGCGAGATCTTGAGTCGGGTGAAGGCAATGACGCGATGACCGGGGCATGCCTGACTGTCAGTCAGGTGCAGTCCACTCCTTGGGCTGCGGCACCATCATCGGCATCGCTGTGGCGAGTGAGCATTCGGTGTTTGTCACGCCGATTGTCACAAGAGGGAAAGCCGCAAAGGCCCGTGCGAGCAGGGCTGCAGCAGTGTGAGATGCGCCCGTCTCTTTAGGAGGCAAAGAGACGGGCAAAAGGTTGGCGCAAGAAATAGCCAAGCGGATAAGTTGCTGCAGAGCAGCCAGGAGGGGGCATGAGTTGCCGCAGTGGGCATTCTGGAAGAAGTGGCATCCATCACATCGCTGTGACCGTGCGAGCCGCCGGACGCTAATCGCACTTGGGGGTGAACCACCACAATGTGGCGTAGCCTCAAAGGTTCTGGCTACCTGGGTGCTGTCGAGGACAGCGGTTGTACAATTCTGGTTTAGCGCTCGTTCCGCTCGCGGTCAACAGTATTTTGGGGGCGGCTCTTGCGCCAATCGGTAGCGCAGGAAGACCTTGGAAGTCGGTGGTTTTCCATGGTCGGGTGGTCGTTCGTCGGTCTTTAATGTGAACCTGCGTAATTGCATGGACTTGACCATTTGCATTGTCACTGACCAGTCGAATTGCATTCGACCTGACCAGCACACGCCGTAGTGACGACCGGTTGAATCCACAGCCATGAGCTGACGTTCACGAACGTCAGCTACACAGAATGCTCTTCATGCGAAACTTGGGTATCGACAAGTGCGTCTTCTCGCTATGTGGCTGCTGGGGGCATGGCCGGCGAACGCTCCCCGCTGCCGTCCCTAGTCGGTATATTAATGAGCACCCGCTACACAGCGTGTGCGGTCGGTCATGGCTATGCGGTGAACTAATGGCAAGCGCCTACACCTTGCTGCCTTCCGTCGACATGCAAACTTCAGCAGCGCCGGCTCGCATAGTCGAGTTTGTGAAGTTATGTCACGGTCGGAGCGGTCCCGAGGTCCACTGAGTAACATGCATACTGCGCATCTAATAAGACCTCACCAACCGCATCGATTTCTCCGCGCAAGAAGGCGAGCTGCGCGTTGTGGAGTTGCCAGGGCTCCTGGTCAACCAGTGCCACAAGCGTGTCGGCCATTGCGCGAAGCAGCGGTGGTAATCTGTCATCGATTGATGCCTTGCTGGATTGCAAACGTGCGCGCGCGTCCATGCGAGCCAGACGCTCAATCTCGGGGCGATTGCTGAGGCCAAAACCTTGCGCCTCCAAGGCAGCGACGTCCATCACAGCTTCGGAGAACGTTCCCCACATCCGAGAAGCGGTCTCGGGAACCGGCAGCAGTTCCGCAGCCTGAACCCACTCCCGCGCTTTGAGCTCGGAAGGGAATACTTTACTGTATCCGCCCACAGCGCACATCGGCACACACATCCCGTTCACCATCGGCATCACCGTCAGAGGCAAGGCGTCAGCAAGAAGAGAGCGCCAGCTAGTCCAGCCTTCGGACATGAACGAAGGCCAATGATGAATCTGCTCAAGCTCAAATGTTACCAGCACCTCCAGCCAGGGCCACACCAACTGCTCATCGCTCGACGACTTGACGTACACGCGCGCGCTGGGCGCTAATGCCCTAAAGGATCGCTGCAGGTCTCTCTCGGCATTTCCCTTTCCCGTCCTTACTCGTTTGCGCGCCGACGCGCGTGCTTCTGCCAAAGCTCGCCCCTTTGGCGCGCGCAGCCGCCGATGCAGGAGTGCCGGATTTGTACCGCGCTGCAGTCCATCTCCAGCTAGCGCCCGCAAATCTTCAATCAACTCGGCAAGCGTTTCCAGCTCCGCTCTCGCTTGTGCTCCATGGGCAATAATCTGCCAGGGCTCCATTTCAATAGATTCCCGAATACGCTTTTGGATGCCCCCGAGCCATGCAATGTATGACAGAGAGTCTTCCGGCAGCCTTGCGAACCGTCGAACCAAGTCAGCGCTGCAATCAAACAGAATCTGTTGAAGGTTAGAATTTCTTTGCCCCGCCGACTCTCCGCCGGCGTCCTTGACGAACCAGGGAAGGCTCGGAGAAGGCATGGAGAGAGAACGTTCGTGAACATTTCCCAATCCATTCAACGCCGCAGCACTTGGAGAACGTCGGAACAGTCCGTCGAGTAGGTTGAGCAGCAACGAGTTGAGATGTTTTATGTCGTCCGCTGCCTGCACAAGGTAAGCACCGTAGCTCTCAGGCGCCAACCTCGCCTTGATTGCGTCGTTCCATCGGCGATTCCATGCTGGCAACGAGTCTGGTGGGAGATTTGCTCGCGGAATCCTCTTATCAGCAACGTGCACCCCGCCGTAGCCGAGCAGTTCTCCACTGGCAATCACCGCACGTGCGATTGCTAGGTCCGCGGTAGGGCACAAGGCTAGAAGCAATTCGCAAAGGGCAACAACGTCACAATGTGGGTCCGGCTGATACCTTGATGGAGCGGTACGGATGTCGCAGATTGCTGCCAGCCCTTCAGGCTCCTCACGCGTGCCTGCTTCAGTTGCCCAAGGCACTTCATCGCCGATGCGCCTCAGAAGCGCTGGTGCTCCAACGTTTGACACCCACTCCGTGGCGATCTCCGGGTCTAGCAGGTGCACCGTTCCCAGCAACGCGCGAACTTGAGACAGCTCGCCAGTCAGTAGGTCCGGTGACATCCCCATGAGCGCATCACGAAGAACTGGTGTCAAAGTGTGACCGACATGCGCCACCAGCAAGGCATTGAGAGAAGCCAAGTCATTCACTTCTTCCAGCATCCTTTGGATGTCCGATGTGGACAGCCGTCGAATTAAACGACCGCGTAGGTTGCTTTGCGTAGACTGAGTCTTCAACTGAGCGATGAGTCGGATTGCTGGTGCTGCGGGCGTGGAGGCAAGGAAATCCGGCAATTCAACGCCTGAGGTTCCGAACATCACCACGAAGGACATCTGGCTGAGCGGAACCTGAGCGACCTCCGATGAGCTGAGCCAAGCCTCGATTACTTGCCCGATTTGTCGCTCGCCAAGCCCGTTAAGGGCGGCCGTCATCAAACGTGCTGGCCGCTGACCCAGCTTTCCAGCGAGTGCATCCAGCAGCGCATCTTCCAGAGATGGATGACGCTCTAACGCCCTTGCGAGGAATACCCCGATGTCCGCCTCCAACACGGCGCCCAGTGCGAGCTTGAAGGTTTCAGCCTCAGTTCGAAGGGAGACATGATCTGTCTCCTTAAGCAGATGTTGAGACCGCAGCTCGTGAGCGCCGCCCATTGACCCATCGCCGAGGTCACGCAGCAAGTGTTCGTTCACGATGCGAGGCAAACAGGTTCCTACTTCGATGGCGCTGCGACCAAGTACTTCCGGCAATCGTGCAACATCAACACGCGCGCCAATACAGGTGATAGCGGCGCACAGGCGGAGCACTTCCAGTTCAACGTGACGAGCCGAATCGGTTGCTCGAACTGCGACTTGCTGGCGCAGCGTCTCTTCTAATCGAGAGCCTTGAGTGAGTATGTGCGCATACTCAAGCAGTAGCCCTCTGGACGCAGTCCATGGTTCAAGCCAGTTTGTCCATCCCGTCTTGCCTCGTTCACGAAGTTCGCCCCAAAACTGTTCAGCAAAGTCTTCCTCGACCTGCACGGGGATTTCCAGGGCTTTGCTTCGTTCCGCCAATGGGTAGATGTCCTCTTCACGAATGGAGGCCAGCAGAACGAGACCAGGTTGAATGGCAACCTCCCTTGCAAGGGCATCCCAGCCATCCATCAGACTTGCGCTGAGGTTGTCTAGGAGGAAACCTACAGGCGCATCGACTGATGCACAGCAGCTGTTCGCCAAGGCGACCAGGTCGACTATGTCCTCGACAGTCAATCGACGGACACGGAACCATCTCACTGAATGCCGCAATGTGTAAGCAGCATCCCACTGCAGCGCCGACTTCCCAGCACCGGAGGGACCCTTGAGTAGGACGTTTCGACGCTCACGCAGCGCTTTGACCACTGCTTCGCGCAAAACGACACGTTCGACAAGCAGGCCGGCAACGACATGCCCCGGCTGAACGTCAACACCTGAGAAGAAGTCCGCATCTTCGAGCGGTGTCGAGAAGTCCACGGCTTCACACAAGCCGCGCGACAAAGCAGCTTGAATGCGTGCCGACGTGAACATCGGAGCCAGTCTATTGAGCTCCAGTTCAACATCGCCGGTGGACAGTCCGACAAAGCCTCCGGACTTTTTCATGCCGTTGTCGTCAGCCAGATTGCCGGCACGGCGCAGAACTGCCCCATAGTATGCATCGGCCTCAAGGACCGTACACCCTCTCTGCGCTTCAATCGCTTGATGAGCCGCACCGCGTGGATTTGGCATTACGTGGATTCGGGTTCGAGCCAACAGGTCCGACGCAATGCCTAACGGCAAGGCCAGCATAACGGCGGGAAGCTCGGTCAGCCAGGCAGTATCTTGGTTGCATGGCCACCCGACGGCCTCGCGCTCAAGGATCAGCAGATACGAGTCCTCTGGCTGTTCAGTGGTCCGACTCCAAAGCTTCGTGAGGAAGGTGACTACCTCACCCATCAGAAACGGACCTCGGTTCTCACGCCGCGACTTCACCTGGGCGAGGACGCGGCCCGCTGGAGCGTGCAATTCAATGTCGTCGTCACCTTCCGGAATTACAAGCCCATACGGCGAGCGTCTAGCCCAGCCCTGAAGAGCCAAGCATGCGGCCACCGCGTCTTGGTAGCGGAATCCTCGCCCCGCATGGGACCCTGCACGAGAAACCATCTGTTTTCCCCTTAACGCGCGCGGACGCAACGAGAGTCCGACGACCTCGGCAGTACCTCAGCGCCTCCTTCGTGCGTGAAGTTGGAGCAACGCATCATCCCGTTGTACTCGGTGCTGGCTTCAGCATCGTCGTCCCACGCCGCCTGTTCCGCAGCCCAGTCCGCAATCTTCTGGATGATTTGCATCCGCTCCGCTCCGCCCTGTCTTGTCTTGTTTTGGACTAGAGCCAATGTTGCCACAGGCTAGGTTGGCAAGCGCATCTATCGTACCGATCGACGTCAGCGCCCCGGTCGCTGCACACAAATTAGCGATAGCTGTGGCTTACATATAGCTGGTTGGCGCTTACTTCTCAGCGACAGATCAGACATGAACGACTACTTTTCGGCGTGATATCGGTGACTCGAGGGACCGCTTTGGATTGTGTTGCAGTCCTTCAGTGCTTGGCTGACGCACTCGCGCTGAGTGGCACCCGCTGACCCCATCAACTGCAAATGACTGGTCAAGTCGGATGCAAACAACTGGTCAGTGGCAATGCAATTAGGTGGTCAAGTGAGATGTAATTACGCAGAGCCCATGCGAGTGGGAATGCGGAGCCTTCCCGCTCGCGTGGGCTTGGCCGAGAAAGCCCCAAGAGGGAGGCTTGCAACGGCGACAGTCGCCACTTCTGTCGCCATGCTGCAAACCAGGTATTACACGGGTTGTCGCTGGTGTCGCCGCTGTCGCCAAATCAACCATCACTCCATCTGGGGAGTCATCCTCGGTTACCTGCGGCGTCCGGTGAGCGCTCACCGTATCGGCACGACGTTGTGGTCCCTGGTTTGATTGATCGCAGATGCCGACAGGTTGCCAGTGGCCGCTTTCTGGATGTGCTCACTCCACCAAGCCATCATCGGACGCCGACGTTCAATGTAGTCAGCTCGGTTGTAAGCGCTTCGGACTTCGTCCTTGTCGACATGCGCCAGCGCGACTTCGATCAGCTCCGGATCCCACCCATGCTCGTTCAGGATGGTGCTGGCCATGGAGCGCATGCCGTGGCTGACCAAGCGGTCCTGGAAGCCCATGCGTTTCAACGCCATGTTGGCAGTCTGACTGTTGGCGTGGGTGCGCGGGTTTCTATCTGCCGGGAACACGTATTCCCTGTGGCCGCTGTGGGGCTTGAGCGTCTCTAGTAAGGCGAGTGCCTGTTCGGTCAGCGGGATGGTGTGCGGACGACGCTTTTTCATGCGCTCCGGCGGGATGGTCCAGATGCGTTTGTCGAAGTCGATGTCTGCCCACCGGGTGGTAGCCGCTTCGGCAGGACGGGTCATGGTGTGCAGTTGCCATTCGATCAGGCAGCGGGTGATCCGCTTGATGCTGGCGTTCGCGATTTCGATCATGAGCTCGGAAAGCTCATCGGGTCGTAGCGCGGCCATGTTCTGTTTCTTGGGTTTCTTGAACACTGCGCGAATGCCGCTGAGAGGGTTCGCAAAGATCAGCCCTGAATTGACCCCGTAGGTCATGATCTCGTTGAGCCGTTGGCTCAATCGCTTCACTGTCTCGAGGCTGCCTTTGGCCTCGATTGGGCGAAGCAGTTCGATGACAGTCGGTGCGGTAATTTTCGAGAGCGGCATTGTTTTCAGGTCTGGAAATACATGCAGCGTGAGCGAGCGCCAAATGTCTTCGGCGTACGCCGGCGTGACGGAGTCCTTCTTCAGCTCGAACCAGGCGGTGGCCACGTTCTCGAACGTATGTTCCGTCTCTGCTCGTTTGGCTTCGTCCTGTGCATTGCGTTGCACCTTGGGATCAATGCCTTGTGCAAGCAGCTCGCGCGCTTCCACCACTTTTTTCCTGGCGTTCGCTAATGAGAGCTCTGGGTACGTGCCCAGCCCCATATTGATGCGATTTTTGGTTACCGGCTCGCGGTAGTTGAAATTCCACAGCATCGAGCCGTTGCTCCTGACTCGGAGCTGGAGGCCGTCACCATCGCTGAGGACGTAGTCCTTGTCTTTTGCCTTGACTGCCTTGAGCTGACGGTCGGAAAGGCGAAGGGCTGGAGCAGGCATGAGAGCTACCTCTGACACCGTTTTGGTATTCCAAAAAATAGCACCGGATGGCTTGGAATACCATTTGGAATACCCAAACGGCTGGAACTCAAAAAACCTTTCCAGCGCCCAGTAGCGCTTAAACCCTTGATTTTTCTGGATTTCAGGCACAAAAAAAGACGTCCGTGGACGTCTTTAGATGATGAAATGGTGGAGCCGGGGGGATTTGAACCCCCGTCCGCCAGTACTCCGCTGTCGGTACTACATGCGTAGCCGTGTCTATTGAGTTAACCCTCAGCGACCCGACGGGCAGGGTGCATTGGGCGAGTTGTGTAAGTTTTAGCCGCTTCGTCCACAACGTACTGCACGGCGATTCCGTTCTATATGACAATCACTTTGGGTTTACGGACATCCCCTGGTGATTGCTGGACCCGAAGGTACCAGAAGGGAAGGGCTAAGGCTGCTTACGCAGCGAGAGCGTATTCCCCGTAGGTTTCGTCATTGGCAACTATAGGAAGTTGCAACAGTGGATTTACGAGTTCTGTTACCAACTCGGCATGCACCTAAAGTTTCGCAACCGGCGTCGAATCCTAAACGGCCCCGAACCTGGCGCTCTGTGAATCTGTAGAGCGACAGGCCTGCGTAGTGTACGCCAATCGGTCGGCAAGGCCAACCCGAAGGTTGGCCTACTCATCGATCACTTGTTGGTGCCATCGGAAGTGTTTTTTATTTCCTGGAGGGTTTGCTGGGTTTCGGCGACGCACTCATCATATTTGCCTGCCTCCTTAAACGCCTTGGCCTTGCTCACACTAGCTGACACGCGGGTAGTCAGCTCGGGTGATGACTGGGTTTGCGTCTTGGCGTTTTCGATGGTTTGGATGTTGATCGCGCACAGGCTGTCCGGCTTGTCGGCGGCGAACGAAGTGGAGGCCAGCAGTGAGGCAGTAACGAACAGACCTAACAGTGCAGAACGCTTCATATGTATCTCCTTGAACTGAGGGATCCAGACTTCGCTGGCCGTCAGGACGGGCAACCGAGTGGAGGAAAAGCCCCGTTGTTCGGGGCTTGTTCTGTGGACTACCGTCTCGCTCAAGGGTTCTATTTTTCTTCACATCGCCCTGGCCCGTGTCACTCGGTCGACCAGATAAACCAGCCCGTGGTAATCAATCGCACCGTGTTGCGTAAGACCGATCTCACAGGTCCGGCTGGTGGAGATCCCTTCGCTGCAATGCTCTACCGCGCCCTTCAGCGTGCGCAACGAGTGGGCGTTCAGTTCCGGCGTGGTGAAGCCTTTGTCTCCGGCAAATCCGCAGCAATGGATGCCTTCCGGGATGACCACGTTTTTGCTGCACTTGCGCGCCAGATCGATCAACGCCTGGCTCTCGCCAAGGTGCTGCGTGCTGCAGGTGACGTGCACCGCAATGGGCGCCTCCTGAGGAATGAAGTCGAGGCGATCCATCAGGTGCGTGCGAATGAAACGCACCGGGTCGTACAGGTCCAGACGTACGTCACCCAAGTCTTGAACCAGGCGCAGGGTGCATGGGCTGGTGTCGCAATAGATCGGGTCGAGCCCGCCGCGGCTGGCGTGCAGCAGCGCGCCGATCAGCTCCTGGCGCTTGTGCTCGGCCTGTTCGGCGTAGCCCTTGGATGCAAAGGGCTGGCCGCAGCAGAGGCTGTCTACGTTGTCCGGGAAAACGACTTGGTAACCGGCTTTTTCCAGCAGCCCGCGGGTCTTGTCGTGCAGCGACATCTGTTCTTTGTCCCCCGCCGCCGGGCCCATGACCCGCGACACGCAGGCCGCCAGATAAACCACCCTCGGGCGTTCGTCCGACACGCTGGGGCTGAACCGAATCGCCCTTTCCGGCTGCGGCATGGCGTTGGTCCACTGCGGGACCTGCCCTTTGGACAGCCGCGTCAGCCCGGCGGACAAGCGTGCCAGGCGCGGCTCTCCCAACATCATTCGCGCTCCGTTGGCGACGTGCAGGGTGAAGCGCGCCCCTTGCAGCGCAGTGGCGAAATTGCCCGCAAGCCAATCGGCGGTTTTCGTACGCGTCGCAGTGCGGCTGCGGAGTTTTTTCACCAGTTCGCCAGTGTTTATTCCGACAGGGCAGCGCTGGGCGCACAGCCCGGTGGCGGCACAGGTATCGATGCCCTGGTATTGGTAGGCCGTTTCCAGTTCGGAAGTATCCATGCCTGCGCGCTTTTTCGCTTGAATGTCGCGCCAGATCACGATGCGCTGGCGCGGGCTCAAGGTCAGGTCCTTGGAGGGACACACCGGCTCGCAGAAACCACACTCGATGCACTTGTCGACAATCTCATCGGCTGCCGGCAATGGCTTGAGGTGCTTGAGGTGGATCTGCGGGTCCTCGCTGAGCACCACGTCCGGGTTGAGAATGCCGTTGGGGTCGAGCAAGCGCTTGAGCTGCCACATCAGTTGATAGGCATCGGTGCCCCATTCCAGCTCGACGAACGGTGCCATGTTGCGACCGGTGCCGTGTTCGGCTTTCAGCGAGCCGCCGAATTCCACCGCCACCAGTTGCGCTACGTCATCCATGAACGCCTGGTAGCGTGCGACTTCTTCAGTGCTGTTGAAGCCTTGGGTGAAGACAAAGTGCAGATTGCCTTCCAGTGCGTGTCCGAAAAGGATCGCTTCGTCGTAGTGATGTTTGTCGAACAGGGCGATCAGGCGATTCACGCCGGCGGCCAGTTGCTCGACCGGGAAGGTCACGTCTTCGATGATGACCGTGGTTCCGGTCTTGCGCACCGCGCCCACGGCGGGGAAGGTGTCTTTGCGGATGGCCCAGAGCCGGGCGTTTTCTCGCGGGTCCTCGGTGAAGTCGACCTGTTTTTCCACCGGGAAAGCCGCCAGGGAAGCCATGATCCGGGCCAGTTGTTCCTGTAGTAACGATGACGAAGCGGCGCGGGATTCGATCAGCAAGGCACAGGCATTGTTCGACAGGTGCTGTACGAAATCCGGCATGCCCGGCTTGTCCTGCACCGAGCGCAGGCTGCGGCGGTCCAGCAGCTCAACGGCGGAGACCGGCTGGCTTTTCAGTACGGTCACGGCGTTGCAGCAGGTCTCCACATCCGGAAACACAATCAGTGCCGAGGCCTTGTTCGGGTGGTCGATGACGGTGTTGTAGGTCACCGCGCTGATGAATCCCAGCGTGCCTTCAGAGCCCACCAGCAGGTGGCTGAGGATATCCACCGGCTCGTCGAAATCCACCAGGGCATTGAGCGACAGGCCGGTGGTATTTTTCAGACGGTATTTGTGGCGAATTCGGTCGGCGAGCTCCGTGTTGGCGCGGGTCTCACGGCCAAGGGTTGCCAGCCGCTCCAGCAGTTCGCCGTGGCTCGCCCTGAATGCCGCCACGCTGGCGGCGTCTTCGGTGTCCAGGCGCGTGCCATCGGCGAGTACCAGGCGAATGCCGGCCAGGGTGTGATAGGTGTTCTGCGCCGTGCCGCAGCACATGCCGCTGGCGTTGTTGGCGACGATGCCGCCAATCTTGCAGGCGTTGATCGACGCCGGATCCGGGCCGATCTTGCGCCCGAACGGGGCCAACCAGGCGTTGGCCTGGGCGCCGATCACGCCGGGTTGCAAACGGATCTGTGTGCCTTGCCCGCGAATGTCCCGGCCGTTCCAGTTGTCCCCGAGCACAATCAGCACTGAATCGCTGATGGCCTGGCCGGACAGGCTGGTGCCGGCCGCACGGAAGGTCACCGGAACCCGGTCGCGCTGGGCCAGTTGCAGCAGGGCGATGACTTCGTCTTCGCTTTCGACGCGCACCACCAGTTTCGGAATCAGCCGATAAAAGCTCGCATCGGTGCCGAAGGCCAGGGTCGACAACGGGTCGTCGAAGCGTCGTTTTTGCGGGATCAGTTGGTGTACGTCGCGCAGGAAAGGGGCCGGAAGCGTCATTGGTCCTCCAGAATCAGCACCACCAGATCCTTTGGTCCATGGGCGCCGTAGGCCAGGACCTGCTCGATGTCGGCGGTCTTTGACGGGCCCGACACCAACAGGGCATTGGTCGGCATGCCTTGGGCCCATTCGAATTCCTGTTGCACTTCATAGAAGTTGTCACGGATTTCGCTGGCCTTGAGCAAGGCGAAGTGCACCGGCGGGACGAGGCTCATCAGGCGCGGTTCTTCCCGCGTCGGCCAGAGAATCAGGCTACCGGTTGCGGCGATGGCTCCGAGGGTGCCGGTCAGGCTGGCAGGCGTATCGTTGAACAGCTCGGCTTTCCATTCCTCGATGGGGCGGTCGTAGGTCTTGAGGGTAGGAAGGTCCGGATTGTTCGCCCAGAACTGTACGATTTTTCGCCCGTGGGGCGTTGTCGGTGCGATCAGCAGGCTCGGCAGTTGCCGGTCGCGCAGCAGTTGCGCCAGCAGCGTCGGCCAGGCTTCGCCGGACGTCAGGTGAATTTCGGTGTGCACCGCTTCCATCAGCTTGCGCAGTTGTGGGATGCGTTCCTCGGGCGCGTAGCGGTAGGTCTGTGTCACCAGTTCGACGTCGTAGTTGTCGGCAACGGGCGTGGTGCCGGTGAGGCTTTTACGCAGCTTGGCGAGGATATTTTCCTTGGCGCTCATCGGCGGTCTCCCTGCGGGGTCAGGTGGTCGCGGGCCAGGTCATGCAACGAGCGGGCGGCGGGTTTCGGGGCGCTGTGGTTCTGGGTCCAGGGGCCGACATTCTGCGGTGTCAGGCCGCGCAGGCGCGTGGCGAGGAAAGCGAACAGCCGATACAGCCGTGGCGAGCTGTTGAGCCGGGCCCAGGCATTCCAGATGAAGCGCTCCTTGGCCGAATACTTGCTGCCCTGGCCGCGCATGACCGGGTTGGGGCTATCCGGCGCCTTGACGTTTTCTTCTCGCAGCCGTCGTAGCAGGGCCGGGATCGGAATTTTCACCGGGCACACTTCGCCGCAGGCACCGCACAGCGAAGACGCGCTCGGATGATCTGGCACCTTGGCCAGGCCGACCATGTGCGGCGTGATGATTTTTCCGATAGGTCCCGGGTAAACCTCGCCGTAGGCATGGCCGCCGATTCGGGTGTAGACCGGGCAATGATTCATACAGGCGCCGCAGCGAATGCAGTTCAGGGTCTGGCGCAACTCACTGTCGGCAAATGCCTGGCTGCGACCGTTGTCGAGCAGGACCAGGTGAACTTCCTGCGGCCCGTCCAGTTCGTTTGCCTTGCGCGGGCTGGAGATCATGTTGACGTAGGTAGTGATCGGCTGACCAAGGGCAGAGCGGGTCAGCAGCGAGAGCAGCGGCACGACGTCCCGCAGGTTCTCCACGACTTTTTCAATGCCGGTCACGGCAATGTGCACCGGCGGCACCGTGGTCGACATCCGCCCGTTGCCTTCGTTTTCCACCAGCAGCAGCGTGCCGGTTTCGGCGACGGCGAAGTTGACACCGGAAACGCCGATGTCGGCTTCGAAGAATTTCTGCCGCAACACCTTGCGACCGATCTGAATGAGTTGGTCGACGTCCTTGGTGTACTCCACGCCAAGTTTGTCGTGGAACAAGGACGCGACCTGACCGGCATTCTTGTGGATTGCCGGCATGATTATGTGTGAAGGCTTCTCGTGGTCGAGCTGGACGATGTATTCCCCCATATCGGATTCGAGACATTCAATGTCCCGAGCCTCGAGGAAATGGTTCATCTCCATCTCTTCGCTGACCATCGATTTGCCCTTGATCACTTGCCGCGCCTCGTGAGCGCGGATGATCGAGAGGACGATGCCATTGGCCTCGTCCACCGTTTCCGCCCAGTGCACGTTCACACCGTTGCGGGTCAGGTTGGCTTCAAGTTGCTCGAGCAGGTCGGGCAGCTTGGATAACGCACGGGCGCGGACAGCATTGCCCAGCACCCGCAGGTGTTCTCTTTCGTGGGCATCGCTGAAGGACGTTGCCCGTTTTGTCATCAGTGAATCCATCGCAGTGCGAAAGTTGTTTCGCAGTTGCGTGTCGTCCAAAGCCTTGTGGGCTCGGGCGCGAAAATCGTCCTGCACCTCAACGGTAGGAATCAGCGTCGGCGTGCTCATGCGGCACCTCCGGTTCGCTGCCAGAGGAAGCTCGCCAGATGCTGGCCGCGTAGCGCTTCGCGCTGTTTTTCCAGCGCCCCGTTGATGTTCATCAGGCAACCGCAGTCGGCGCTGACCACCTGATGCGCGCCGGACTCCTTCAGCGCGCGGGTCTTGTCGGCCACCATCGCGCCGGAAATATCCGGCATGCGAACGCTGAACGTCCCACCAAAACCGCAGCATTCACTTTCGTGACTGTGGTCGACCCGTTCCACATTCCGCAGCTGTGCCAACAACTCACGGCCATGCAGGTGCGTATTCATTTCCCGTCGTGCCGAGCAGGACGTATGCAGCGCGACCTTTACCGGCGCGCCAGCGTCGTTCAATTGCACCTTGCACACGAACAGCAGGAACTCGGCCAGCTCATAGGTCCTGGCCGCCAGGGCCTGGACCTGTTTGAGCATTTGCGGCTCGTCCTTGAACAGGTCGGCGTAATGTTCACGCAGCATGCCGGCACACGAGCCCGACGGCACGACCACCGGATAATCCCCGGCAAACAGGGCCAGTTGCGCCCGCGCCACCGTCCGCGCCTGCTCGGTATACCCCGACGTATAGGCCGGTTGCCCGCAGCATGTTTGGCCTTGCGGGTAGTCGACCTGGATGCCTTCGCGCTCAAGCAGATGAATCGCGTCCATCCCGGCTTCGGGGTAGAACAGATCCACCACGCAGGTTCCGAACAGATAGACCCGTCGGGGTTTCTCGCTGGGATACTGGCGCGGCTCAGGCAATGGCGGGGCGACTCGGGTCGCGTTCGGCACGGCGTTGTAAAAAAGCTCGCTCATCAGGCGTGTCTCCGGGTGGTCCCGGTTATCCGTCTGCTGAGGCTGCTGAATATAGAGAGGAAATCTTTCAGCAGCCTTGCAGACCCGGTGGTGAATAGCGGACGCCGAATCACGTTTCAGCGTCGGGTTTTTTAATGTTTCTTGTAGTACTCAGTGAACCAGCATGCCGGTGAACCAGTAGGCCTGGGCCAACGTGATCAAGCCGACGATCGTTGCAAAGAATAGGCTGTGTTTCAGGGTGAAACGGAACAGATCCGATTCCTTGCCCACCAGGCCGGTTGCCGCGCAGGCTACGGCGATCGATTGCGGCGAAATCATCTTGCCGGTGACGCCGCCACTGGTATTGGCTGCGACGAGCAATGTGTCGTTGACGCCGATCTGGTGCGCGGTTGTCGCTTGCAGCGAGCCGAACAGCGCATTGGACGAGGTATCGGAGCCGGTCAGGAACACGCCCAGCCAGCCGAGGAATGGCGAGAAGAACGGGAACGCTGCGCCAGTTCCGGCCAATACCAGGGCCATGGTGGATGACATGCCCGAGAAGTTGGTGACGAAGGCGAAGGCCAGGACCATGCCGATGGACAGGATAGGCCAGCGCAGTTCGTAGAAGGTCTCCTTCAAAGTGGTAAGACCAGTTCTGAAGTTGATCTTCAAGACGATCATCGAGATGAGCGCCGAGAAGAAAATCGCCGTGCCGGTGGCCGAAATCGGATCGAGCTTGAACACCGCCGGAATCGCCGTGGGGTTGATCACGATGGGGGCGACCTTGATGACCAGTTGATCCAGGTGCGGGATCGCGAAGTTGAACACCCAGCCGTACATCGAGCCACCGGCGGCGAACATCGCCTTGAAGGGCTTCAGGGTCCAGAGGGTCACCAGCACGGTCAGGATCAGGAACGGTGACCAGGCCTTGATGATTTCCCCCAGGCTGTAGGGCGAGGCCACGGTGCTGCGCGGCTGGCCGAAACCGCCGACGCTGGCGGTGATCGCTGCGCTGGAGGTTGCGCCGGCAATCTGGGCACCGGCGGTACGCTTGGGCTGCCAGATTTTCAGGAACAACGTCAGGGATACCAGGCTGGCCAGGGCCGACGTGATGTCCGGCAGTTCCGGGCCGATGAAGTTCGAAGTGAAGTACTGGGTGATGGCGAAACTCAAGCCCGCCACCAGGGCGGCCGGCCAGGTTTCCCGCACACCGCGCAGGCCATCCATCATGAATACCAGCCAGAACGGCACGAACAGCGACAGCAATGGCAACTGGCGACCGGTCATGGCGCCGATCTTGAAGGCGTCGATTCCGGTGACCTGGCCCGCAACGATAATCGGAATGCCCAGTGCGCCGAAGGCTACCGGAGCGGTGTTGGCGATCAGGCACAGGCCGGCGGCGTAGAGCGGGTTGAAACCCAGGCCGACCAGCAGCGCGGCGGTAATCGCGACCGGAGCGCCGAAACCGGCGGCACCTTCCAGGAATGCGCCGAAGCAGAAGCCGATGAGCAACACTTGCAGGCGTTGGTCATCGGTAATCGACAGCACCGAGCTGCGGATGATTTCGAACTGGCCGCTCTTGACGGTCAGTTTGTAGAGAAACACGGCGGCGACGATGATCCAGGCAATCGGCCAAAGACCATAGGCAAAGCCATAGCCGGCGGCCGCAAACGCCATGTCGGCCGGCATCTGGAAAGCGAAGATCGCGACGGCAATCGCCAAGGCCAGGGTGATGCTGCCCGCCACGTGCCCCTTGAGGCGAAACACCGCCAGGGCGAGGAAGAAAACACGATGGGAATGACGGCCGCGAGTGCGGACAAGCCTAGGCTGCCGAGCGGGCTGTAAAGCTGTTGCCAGGTTTGCATATTGGGTGAGCCCCTAATTGTTGTTGGTCAGGCACTGTTCAGCGGTTTTGGGTAATTGGTAATACCAATTTACAAGCGCTGTCGGCTAGGGTAAAAGCCTTGGTCGTCGTGTGTCAATTTGCCGCTTTGAAACTTTCGTCGAATAAGCGGTGCAGATGACATCTGATCTGCTGGCATTAATATTTTTTGTTGGGTGTGGACGAGGCCCGGATGGGCCAGAATAGAGAGCCCGGCGAGCCGTCGGGACCGTGGAGAATCGAGTTATGGGGTTTGATCAGATTCGTCAGCGCCGTTTGTCTGACGATATTGTCGAGCGGCTTGAAGGCATGATCCTCGAGGGCACGTTGAAGTCCGGCGAGCGATTGCCGGCCGAACGGGCCCTGGCCGAGCAGTTCGGTGTGTCACGCCCTTCGTTGCGTGAGGCAATCCAGAAGCTGACGGCCAAGGGTTTGCTGATCAGTCGTCAGGGCGGCGGCAACTATGTGGTGGAGTCGCTGGGCTCGACGTTCAGTGATCCGCTGCTGCAGCTTTTGGAAAGCAATCCCGAAGCACAGCGTGATCTATTGGAGTTCCGGCATACCTTGGAGGCGTCCTGCGCTTATTACGCAGCACTGCGGGCTACCGAGGTCGATCGCGAGCGGCTGACAGCGGCGTTCGATGAGTTGCAGGATTGTTACTCGCGTCACGAAGAAGTGAGTCGGGCGGAGGAGGGCGCGGCGGATGCGCGCTTTCATCTGGCGATCGCCGAGGCCAGTCATAACGCGGTTTTGCTGCACACCATTCGCGGCTTGTTCGACCTGCTCAAGCGCAACGTGGTGACCAATATCGGCGGCATGTACAAACAGCGCAGCGAGACCCGCGACATGCTGATCAGTCAGCATCGGGAGTTGTATCAAGCCATCATGGATGGTCACGCCGAGCTGGCGCGGGAGGTTTCCAGCCGACATATCCTGTATGTGCAGGAGGTGCTGGAAGAGGTGCGTCAGGAAGTGCAGCGGGTGGCGCGAGCGGAGCGGCGCAAGGGGATGTAATCCTGTTGCGGAACTTGTGGGAGCGAGCTTGCTCGCGATGGCGGTCTGTCTGACACATCAATGCAAGATATGCCGATGCCATCGCGAGCAAGCTCGCTCCCACAGTGGCTCGCGGTTGGGCTAGTCTTCCTTGCCCTTGTTCCGCACCGCGCGCTGCAACTCGCGCCCGGCGTCGCGTTCGCGCTCGGTGTCGCGCTTGTCGTATTCCTTCTTGCCCTTGCCCAGTGCAATTTCGCACTTGATCAAATGCTTGCTCCAGTACAGCGAGGTACAGACGCAGGCATAACCCTTCTGCTGCACGGAGGCGAAGAGCTTCTCCAGCTCCCGCTTGTTGAGCAGCAGTTTGCGCGAGCGCACGGGATCGGCAATGACATGGGTGCTGGCGGTGGTCAGCGGCGTGATGTGGCTGCCCAGCAGCCAGGCTTCGCCGTCCTTGAGCAGGACGTAACTGTCGACCAGTTGCGCCTTGCCGGCACGCAAGCTTTTTACTTCCCAGCCGGCCAGGACCATGCCAGCCTCGAAACGCTGTTCGATGAAGTAATCGTGTCGCGCCTTTTTGTTTTGCGCGATGGTCCCTGTGGGGTGTTTCTTCTGTTTAGCCATAGGGGCGGCATTATAGGCAGTTGCGTGCGTGTCGGCTACGGTGAAGCAGCATGCTTGAGCAGGTTGAATGAATCCCGGACAATGCGGCCTCTTTTTTGAACGCTTGGGCGTGATCACGATGTCGACAGACAAGGTTTCTGTCCACGGCAGTTGGGCTAGCCGCTGGGTCTTCATATTCGCTGCGACCGGTTCGGCCGTGGGGCTGGGTAGTATCTGGAAGTTTCCGTACATGGTCGGCGTCTACGGCGGCGGTGCCTTCGTATTGATGTTCCTGGCATGCATCGCCCTGATCGGTGCGCCGGTCATGTTGGCCGAAACACTGATCGGTCGTCGCGCCCGGCAAAGCCCGGCCAATGCCTTGAAGGTGCTGGCGACGGAGGCGGGCCATTCGGCCAGGTGGTCGTGGGGCGCATTCGCCGGAATGGTCACGGCACTGTTGATTCTTTCTTTCTACAGTGTGGTTGGCGGCTGGTCCCTGGATTACATCATCGATATGGGGCGGGGAGATTTCCAGGGGGCGACGCCCGATCAGGTCGGCGCCTACTTCGGCAACGTGATCGCCGACCCTTGGAGGCTGACACTTTGGCACACGCTGTTCATGGTGCTCTCTGCCGTGGTGATCGCCCGAGGCGTGGTCGCCGGGCTTGAGCGCAGCCTGCGGATCATGATGCCGCTGCTGTTCGTGATGATCCTGGTGCTGCTGGGCTACAGCATGACCACCGGACATTTCATGGAGGGCGTGCATTTCATGTTCGACTTCCAGCCGGAGAAAGTCATGGACGGGCTGCTGCCGGCCATGGGGCATGCGTTTTTCTCCCTGAGCGTTGGCGTCGGCTCGATCATGATCTACGGCGCCTACATGCCCAAGAACGCCTCGCTGACCAGGACTGTCTTCGGCGTTGCGTTGCTGGATACCTTTGTATCGCTGCTCGCAGGGGTGGCGTTGTTCCCGATTGTCTTCGCCGCAGGCCTGAACCCCAGTGAAGGGCCGGGGCTGATGTTCGTCAGCCTGCCTTTCGCCTTCGGCAGCATGCCGTTCGGCCAGGTGATGGGCGTGGTGTTTTTTGTCCTGGTGGCAGTCGCTGCCTGGAGTTCGGCCATTTCCTTGCTCGAACCGATGGTGGCTTACCTGGTTGAGCGAACCCGCTTGAGCCGCGCCTGGGTCACTTTCTGGCTGGCCTTCACCTGCTGGTTCGTGGGATTGGGCACGGTGTTTTCCTTCAATATATGGAAGCAGGCAAAGTTTTTCGTGAACGAAGGCGGTCTGTTCCACCTCTATCAGTGGGGAGCGACCGGAGGGCTGGATTTCTTCGGAGTGATTGATTTCTTCACGTCACGGATCATGCTGCCTTTGGGTGGATTGTGTTTCGTGGTGTTTGCAGGGTGGATCATGGGGCGTGACGCGGTGCGTGATGAACTGTCGCTACGCAGCCCGGTGGTGTTCGCCTTGAGTCTGTTCTTGATGCGCTATGTGGCGCCCATCGGCATCCTGGTAGTGTTTGCCGCCCAGCTGTGGAAGTGACGCTTACATGACGACACATATTCAACGCTCGGCCTTGCTGCCCTACCCGGCGCAGGCGCTGTACGACCTGGTCAACGATGTGGCGAGTTATCCGGAGTTCTTGCCCTGGTGCTCGTCCGCCGAGGTGCTTGAAAGCTCCGAAACCCACATGCGCGCCAGTCTCAATGTGGCCAAGGGCGGATTGAGCCAGCACTTTGTCACGCGTAACACCTTGGTGCCGGGGCAGTCGATCGAAATGAACCTCGAAGAGGGGCCGTTCAATCAGCTCCATGGTGTCTGGGTGTTCAAGCCGCTCGGGGAAAAGGCCTGCAAGATCAGCCTGGATCTTTCGTTCGACTACGCGGGGCCTATCGTGCGGGCGACCTTGGGGCCGCTGTTCAACCAGGCGGCCAACACGCTGGTCGATGCGTTCTGCCAACGCGCCAAACAGAACGCCGAGCTCAAGCGTTGATCGAGATTGAAGTGGTGCATGCCAGCGTCGACCGCCAGGTCTTGCGCACGTGTGCAGTGCCTGAAGGCACCAGCGTTCGCGCTGCGCTGTTGGCGTCGGGTATTGCCGAAGATTTTCCGGAGCTGGACTTGAGCACGTGTCCGATCGGTATTTTTGGCAAGGTGGTCGCCGATCCGGATCGGCAAGCGGTGCAGGCTTGTGATCGGCTCGAAATCTATCGACCGTTGCTGGCTGATCCGAAAGAAATTCGTCGTCTGCGAGCGGCCAAGGCTGCTCAGGCACGTCAGGCGGATCAGTAAGCAACGCCTAATTGCAGGCAATAAAAAACCCGGCATGCCGGGTTTTTTTGTTGTCGCAATTTATTGCGGCGAGGTGTCCAGAGGCTCGGGCGTCGGGACAGGTACGGTCTCGACATTGTCCACGTCCTTCTGGATCTGATCCAGCAACGAACCTGGCTTGGCCGGTTTTTCCGGTTTCGGCTGTTCGGCATTCTGGGTCGGGTCGGTGACGGTCGTACCGCTGTCCTTGCCCATGATGGCCTCATCGCGGCTCACACCAGGCATGAAATCACCCGATAGGCTGACAAGTTGGTCATTGGCATTGAAGATAACGCTGATGCGTTCCTGTTGCCGTTCACCACCGCCTGGCTGCAGGCTGTACAGGTAATCCCAGCGATCGGCATGGAACGTGTCGGTCAGCAGGGGGTTGCCCATGATAAACCGTACTTGCCGACGGGTCATTCCCGGGCGTAACTGGTCTATCATGTCCTGCGTGACGACATTGCCCTGCTGGATGTCGATTTTGTAAACCCCGGGGAATGAACAACCGGCGAGTGCGAGCAGTCCCACGAAGGTGAAACTGGTTAGCAAGAGCTTGGTGTTTTGCATCGGTGGGCGACTTCCACTATCTTGGCTGGGACAACGTAAACGCCGATCATACCCGCATTAAGAGAAGCTGCGAAGCAGCATCGCGAGAAAGCTGACCATGGTTGAAAATAGCGAACTACGCAAAGCCGGCCTCAAAGTGACCCTGCCAAGGGTCAAGATTCTGCAAATGCTCGATTCCGCCGAGCAACGCCACATGAGTGCCGAAGACGTCTACAAGGCGCTCATGGAAGCTGGCGAGGACGTCGGTCTGGCCACGGTTTACCGTGTATTGACCCAATTCGAGGCGGCGGGACTGGTGGCTCGTCATAATTTTGATGGCGGTCATGCTGTCTTCGAATTGGCGGACGGGGAGCACCACGACCACATGGTGGATGTGGAGACTCGCGAGGTAATCGAGTTCGTCAGTCCTGAAATCGAGAAGCTGCAAAAGGCAATTGCAGACGAGTATGGCTTCGATTTGATCGATCACCATCTCGTCTTGCATGTCCGCAAGCGCAAGTAAGTTCGTCACGTAGGCGAAAGCCCGCAAAACGAAAGAAGGCGACCCTCGGGTCGCCTTCTTGCTTTACGACGCTTTCAGGTTTTTGCCGCAACCACCATTTTTTTGGCATGGGCCAGGGATTCCTTGGTCAGGTCGATGCCTCCCAGCATTCGTGCCACTTCTTCCACGCGCTCGTTCTTGTCGAGCTTGGAGACGGCGGTGCGAGTAGCGTCTTCGCCACGCACCTTATGCACGAACAAATGCTGATGGCCCTGGGCTGCGACCTGAGGCAGGTGAGTCACCGTCAGTACCTGCCCGCGCTCACCCAGCCTGCGCAGTAATTGACCGACGATCTCCGCTGTCGGGCCGCCAATGCCCACGTCGACTTCGTCGAAGACCAATGTCGGTACACGGGATGTCTGCGCCGTGATGACCTGGATGGCCAGGCTGATGCGCGACAACTCACCGCCGGACGCCACTTTTGCCAGCGCCTTGAGCGGTTGCCCGGGGTTGGCACTGACCAGTAGCTCCACTTGTTCCAAGCCATTGGGTTGAAGCTCGTCGCCGGCGTTGGGGCGTAGTTCGATGGTAAACCGGCCGCCTGGCATGCCAAGGCGCTGGATTTCCTGCTCCACGGCACCGGCCAGGCCGGTGGCGGCCTTGCGGCGCAGTTCGCTGAGTTCCCTGGCCTTTTCCTGGTAATGCCGCGCGTAGGAAGCCAGCTCATCCCCGAGTCGCTCGATGGATTCATCGTTGGCGTTCAGGGTCTCCAGTTCTTCCAGCAGCCGTTGTTGCAGTTCAACAACTTCGGTTGGCTGGACGCGGTGCTTGCGTGCGAGCGTATAGATAGTGTCCAGGCGCTCTTCCAGGTATTGCAGGCGCGCTGGGTCGGCATCGAAATGATCCAGGAACCGGTTCAGTTCGCCGACGGCTTCCTCGACCTGGATCTGTGCGCTGGTCAGCAGGTTGCTGGCCTCGCTCAGGGCGCCTACCGAATTGCTGACGCTGGAGAGCCGGTTCAGGCTCGCCGTCAATGCGCTGAGCACATTGCCCGAGTCGCTTTCGCTGCATTGTTCGACTACCTGCCGGCAGACGCCCAGCAGTGCTTCGGCGTTGGTCAGGTTCTTGTGTTCCTGTTCCAGCTCCTCCAGTTCGTTTTCACCCAGGGCCAGGTTCTCCAGCTCTTCGAGCTGGTAGCTCAAGAGTTGGTGACGGGCGCGTTGCTCGTCGCCGGAATTGGCGAGTCGGTCCAGCTCCTGCCGTGTCTGGCGCCAGCGTTGGGCTGCCAGGTGAACCTGGCGGGCCAGGTCGGTGGCTCCGGCGTATTCGTCGAGCAGGCGGCGATGGGTATCGGTCTTGAGCAGGGACTGGTGTTCATGCTGGCTGTGAATATCGATCAGCAGTTCGCCGAGTGCCTTCAGATCACCCAGCGGGCAAGGGGCGCCATTGATATAGCCGCGGGAGCGACCTTCGGCGGTAATGACCCGGCGCAGGATGCACAGGCCGTCGGTGTCCAGGTCCCGTTCGGCCAGCCACGCGCTGGCTTCGGGAATGTCGACCAGGTCGAAAGTTGCCAGGATGTCGGCCTTGTCTGCGCCGGGGCGCACCACGCCGCTGTCGGCACGATCACCCAGGGTCAGCCCGAGGGCATCGAGCATGATCGATTTGCCAGCGCCGGTTTCACCGGTAATCACGCTCATGCCTCGGTCGAGTTCGAGGTCGAGATGTTCGACGATGGCGTAGTTGTGTACGGACAGGTGCACCAGCATAAGGCCGCTCCCAGGCATTAGGTCTGGTTATTTATACAGTGTTTTGTCGCGAGCTGACAATGCCCGGGCTTAGCTCGATTTGCTTGGATTGCGTGGTTTTTTAGCGCGGCTGGTAATGATATGCAGCTGTTTTTTGTAAGGTTAATTCGTCGCGCGGCCCTTGAAGCTGAAAAACGTGGCCCCATATACCGGGGCAGAAGCGCGAGTCGAGCTCGCGGACGAAGTTGAAAGGAGAAATCTATGGCTGACGAACAGACGCAGGATACGCAAAATCTAGACGCCAATCAGGCTCCCCAGGATTCGGGCGAAGACCTGTCGGCTCGTGTACAAGTGCTCGAAGAGCAACTGGCCGGTGCTCAGGATCAGGCGTTGCGCGTAGCAGCCGACCTGCAGAATGTCCGCCGCCGCGCCGAGCAAGACGTGGAAAAGGCCCACAAATTCGCCCTGGAGCGTTTCGCCGGCGACCTGCTGCCGATCATCGACAGCCTGGAGCGCGGCCTGGAGCTGTCCAACCCGGACGACGAGAACATCCGTCCGATGCGTGAAGGCATCGAGCTGACGCTGAAAATGTTCCAGGACACCCTCAAGCGTTATCAGCTTGAAGCGATCGATCCCCACGGTGAACCCTTCAACGCCGAGCACCACCAGGCCATGGCGATGCAAGAAAGTGCCGACGTCGAGCCGAACAGCGTGCTGAAAGTGTTCCAGAAGGGCTACCTGCTCAACGGCCGCTTGCTGCGCCCGGCCATGGTTGTGGTCAGCAAGGCGCCAGCACCGGTTTCGCCTTCTATCGATGAGCAGGCTTGAAATCGGGCGCAACGGCCCCATTAAGAAGTCAAGCGTTTAAGTACTACCGCAGTTAGCCACCACTGCTGCGGCAAAAAAATTCAAGTTCCGGGAGAGTTAACATGGGCAAGATTATCGGTATCGACCTGGGGACCACCAACTCGTGCGTCTCCGTGCTGGAAAACGGCAAGGCCAAAGTCATCGAGAATGCTGAAGGCGCGCGTACCACGCCGTCGATCATCGCTTACGCCAACGATGGCGAGATCCTGGTGGGCCAGTCCGCCAAGCGTCAGGCTGTGACCAATCCGCATAACACCCTGTACGCGGTGAAGCGTCTGATCGGTCGCAAGTTCGACGAAGAAGTCGTGCAGAAAGACATCAAGATGGTGCCTTACAAAATCGCCAAGGCCGACAACGGCGACGCATGGGTTGAAGTGAACGGCCAGAAAATGGCGCCGCCACAGATCTCGGCTGAAATCCTGAAAAAAATGAAGAAGACCGCCGAAGACTACCTCGGCGAGCCAGTGACTGAAGCGGTCATTACCGTTCCTGCCTACTTCAACGACAGCCAGCGCCAGGCGACCAAAGACGCCGGCCGCATCGCTGGCCTGGACGTGAAACGTATCATCAACGAGCCAACCGCAGCCGCTCTGGCCTACGGTATGGACAAGGCCAAGGGCGATCACACCGTGATCGTTTATGACCTGGGTGGCGGTACTTTCGACGTTTCCGTGATCGAAATCGCCGAAGTCGATGGCGAGCACCAGTTCGAAGTATTGGCAACCAACGGCGATACATTCCTGGGTGGTGAAGACTTCGACATCCGCCTGATCGACTACCTCGTCGATGAGTTCAAGAAAGAAAGCGGCATGAACCTCAAGGGTGACCCGCTGGCCATGCAGCGTCTGAAAGAGGCCGCTGAGAAAGCCAAGATCGAACTGTCCTCGAGCCAGTCGACCGACGTGAACCTGCCGTACATCACCGCAGACGCTACCGGTCCGAAGCACCTGAACGTGAAGATCTCCCGCGCCAAGCTCGAAGCGCTGGTGGAAGACCTGGTTCAGCGCACCATCGAACCTTGCCGCATTGCGATGAAGGATGCCGGTATCGACGTTGGCTCGATCAACGACGTGATCCTGGTCGGCGGCCAGACCCGTATGCCGCTGGTCCAGAAGCTGGTAACCGATTTCTTCGGCAAGGAAGCACGCAAGGACGTGAACCCGGACGAAGCTGTTGCCATGGGTGCTGCCATCCAAGGCGCCGTTTTGGCCGGCGATGTGAAGGACGTTCTGCTGCTCGATGTCAGCCCGCTGACCCTGGGTATCGAAACCATGGGCGGCGTGATGACCGCGCTTATCGAGAAAAACACCACGATTCCTACCAAGAAATCCCAGGTGTTCTCGACGGCCGATGACAACCAGAGCGCCGTGACCATCCACGTGCTGCAAGGTGAGCGCAAGCAAGCGGCCCAGAACAAGTCCCTGGGCAAGTTCGACTTGGCCGAGATTCCGCCAGCGCCACGCGGTGTGCCACAAATCGAAGTGACCTTCGACATCGACGCCAACGGCATCCTGCACGTCGGCGCGAAAGACAAGGCCACCGGCAAGACCCAGTCGATCGTGATCAAGGCCAACTCCGGTCTGTCCGAGGAAGAAATTCAGCAGATGGTTCGCGACGCTGAAGCCAACGCCGAGGAAGACCGCAAGTTCGAAGAGCTGGCCAGCGCTCGTAACCAGGGCGACGCCTTGGTTCACTCGACCCGCAAGATGGTTGCCGATGCCGGCGATAAAGTGACCGCTGAAGAGAAGACCGCGATCGAAGCTGCCGTGGTTGCCCTTGAAGCTGCCGTCAAAGGCGACGACAAGGCTGCCATCGAAGCGAAGATCGAAGAGCTGTCGAAAGTCTCCGCGCCAGTCGCCCAGAAGATGTATGCCGAGCAGGCTCAGCCAGCTGAAGGTGCTGCGCAGCAAGGCGAATCGGCCGAGAAAGCCGATGACGTGGTCGACGCTGAGTTCGAAGAAGTGAAAGACAACAAGTAATCGCTTGTTGGTCGGCCGGTTGACTGCGTTTGTGCGGTGGCTGGTAGGATGTCGCCGCGCGGGAGCTTGCTCCCGCGTTGGCGTGTCTGGAGTCAGTGAATTTTTACAGCATGCGACAGCGTTCGGATGCTGGCGGTGTGTTCGGGAATGCTCCTGCTTTCCGGGCGATATGCGCCGAGACCAGGATCGTTGAATCGACGTGAGTTGGGTCCGGGCCTGTATTGGGGCTCAACGAGTTTGGCAAGGTTCAGGAGAGGTTTGCCGGACGTCCTATAAGAGTGCAAAGACTAATGGCGAAGCGTGATTTTTACGAAGTATTGGGTGTCGAGCGGGGGGCCAGCGAGGCAGAGCTGAAAAAGGCTTACCGTCGCCTGGCGATGAAGCACCACCCAGACCGTAATCCCGGCGATAAAGCGTCGGAAGAGATGTTCAAGGAAGCCAACGAGGCTTACGAAGTTCTGTCCGATTCCAGCAAGCGCGCGGCCTACGACCAATACGGGCATGCCGGCGTCGACCCGAGCATGGGTGGCGGCGGTGCCGGTTTCGGCGGCCAGAACTTCTCCGATATCTTCGGCGATGTGTTCAGTGATTTTTTTGGCGGCGGCCGCGGCGGCGCCCGTGGTGGTGCCCAGCGTGGCAGCGATTTGCGCTACACGCTGGAGCTGAACCTGGAAGAGGCGGTGCGCGGTACCACGGTCAATATCCGTGTGCCGACGCTGGTCAATTGCAAGCCGTGCGACGGTTCGGGCGCCAAGAAGGGCTCCTCGCCGGTCACCTGCCCGACTTGCGGCGGCATCGGCCAGGTTCGCATGCAGCAGGGCTTCTTCTCGGTCCAGCAGACCTGCCCGCGTTGCCATGGTCAGGGCAAGATCATCTCCGATCCGTGCGACTCCTGCCACGGCGAAGGGCGTGTCGAAGAGTACAAGACGCTGTCGGTCAAAGTGCCGGCCGGTGTCGACACCGGTGACCGCATTCGTCTGTCCGGCGAAGGCGAGGCGGGTGCCCAGGGCGGCCCGACCGGCGATCTGTATGTGGTGATCAACGTGCGCGAGCACGCGATTTTCCAGCGTGATGGCAAACACCTGTTCTGCGAAGTGCCGATCAGTTTTGTTGATGCGGCGTTGGGCGGTGAGCTTGAAATCCCGACCCTTGATGGTCGCGTCAAATTGAAGATTCCCGAAGGGACGCAAACCGGCAAGCAGTTCCGCATTCGCGGCAAGGGCGTGGCTCCGGTGCGTGGCGGCGGTGCGGGCGACCTGATGTGTCGCGTCGCGGTAGAGACACCGGTCAACCTGAGCCGGCGCCAGCGGGAGCTGCTCGAAGAGTTCCGCAGTTCCCTGGCGGATGACAACAGCCACTCGCCGAAAACCACCGGTTGGTTCGAAGGTGTGAAGCGCTTCTTCGGCGATCTGTAAGGAGTGGGCATGCGACGTATAGCTGTGATGGGCGCCGCGGGGCGTATGGGCAAGGCGCTGGTCGAGGCGGTGCAGCAGCGCTCGCCGCTCTCTGGCCTGACGGCTGCCATCGTCCGGCCCGACAGTACGCTGGTGGGCGCCGATGCTGGCGAGCTGGCCTCGATCGGCCGTATCGGCGTGCCGATGTCCGGTGGGCTGGAAAAGGTGCTCGACGAGTTTGACGTCCTGATCGACTTCACCCTGCCAGAAGTCATGCTGAAAAACCTCGCCACCTGCCGCAAGGCCGGCAAGGCCATGGTCATCGGCACGACCGGCCTGGACGCCGCGCAGAAGCAATTGTTGGCCGATGCCGGCAAGGACATACCGATCGTGTTCGCGGCGAACTTCAGCGTGGGCGTGAATCTCTCGCTCAAGCTGCTGGATCTGACGGCGCGGGTGTTGGGTGATGATGCGGATATCGAAATCATCGAGGCGCATCACCGTCACAAGATCGATGCGCCCTCGGGAACAGCCTTGCGCATGGGAGAGGTGATTGCCGATGCGCTGGGTCGCGACCTGCAGGAAGTGGCCGTGTATGGGCGCCAGGGGCACACCGGTGCGCGTGAGCGAGACACCATCGGTTTCGCGACCGTACGTGGCGGCGACGTGGTAGGTGATCACACTGTGCTGTTCGCCACCGAGGGTGAGCGGCTGGAGATTACGCACAAGGCGTCGAGTCGGATGACTTTCGCCAAGGGCGCCGTGCGCGCCGCGCTGTGGCTGGATGGTCGCGAGCCCGGCTTGTACGACATGCAGGACGTTCTCGACCTGCGTTAATGCCTTCAGGGCGGGGTTCAGGTTACACTGAGCCCCGTTTTACACCGCTTCGCGACGGCCTGTCGCATTCCCCTGCCTTTAAGGCTCATTAGCGGTGGACCAAAAAAGCCTTTTTCTGTAAGCTACAGCTTTAGTGTGTCCACTAAAAGCGCGCAGAATAATTCAGTGAACAAGCGGGGTGACGTGTCCATACGTCACTCCGCTTTTTTACAACCTGCGATCGCCCTTTCAGGCTTTATTTACGGGAGGTCTTCTTGACTAAGCCAGCCATACTCGCCCTTGCTGATGGCAGCATTTTTCGCGGCGAAGCCATTGGAGCCGACGGTCAGACCGTTGGTGAGGTGGTGTTTAACACCGCAATGACCGGCTATCAGGAAATTCTTACCGATCCTTCCTACGCCCAGCAAATCGTTACCCTGACTTACCCGCACATCGGCAACACCGGCACCACGCCGGAAGATGCCGAGTCCGATCGTGTCTGGTCCGCTGGCCTGGTCATCCGCGACCTGCCACTGGTAGCGAGCAACTGGCGTAACAAGATGTCCCTGTCCGACTACCTGAAAGCCAACAACGTCGTGGCGATCGCCGGTATCGACACGCGCCGCCTGACCCGCATCCTGCGGGAAAAAGGCGCGCAGAACGGCTGCATCATGGCCGGCGACAATATTTCCGACGAGGCCGCGATTGCCGCTGCCCAGGGTTTCCCAGGCCTCAAGGGCATGGACCTGGCGAAAGTCGTCAGCACTCAGAAGCAGTACGAGTGGCGCTCCTCGGTCTGGGACTTGAAAACCGATAGTCACGCGACGATCGAGGCTTCCGAGCTGCCGTATCACGTGGTTGCGTACGATTACGGCGTCAAGCTGAACATCCTGCGCATGCTGGTCGCGCGCGGGTGCCGCGTCACCGTAGTGCCGGCCCAGACCCCGGCGGCTGACGTCCTGGCCCTCAAGCCCGACGGCGTGTTCCTGTCCAACGGCCCGGGTGATCCGGAGCCATGCGACTACGCGATCCAGGCGATCAAGGATGTGCTGGAAACCGAGATCCCGGTATTCGGTATCTGCCTGGGGCACCAGTTGCTGGCCCTGGCTTCGGGCGCCAAGACCCTGAAAATGGGCCACGGCCACCACGGTGCCAACCACCCGGTTCAGGACCTGGATACCGGTGTCGTCATGATCACCAGCCAGAACCACGGTTTTGCGGTTGACGAGGCGACCCTGCCGGCCAACGTACGGGCCATCCACAAGTCGCTGTTCGACGGCACGCTGCAAGGCATCGAGCGTACCGACAAGAGCGCGTTCAGCTTCCAGGGCCACCCTGAGGCGAGCCCGGGCCCGAACGATGTGGCGCCGCTGTTCGATCGCTTCATCAATGAGATGGCCAAGCGACGCTGACCGCGTGAAACCCGAGGGCGGCCCCGGAAACGGTGGCCCCCGCGGGCGCTTCAAAGATTGTTCGACGGCCTAGCCGACTGACCTGCGGATTTGAGTGACAAACCCATGCCAAAACGTACAGACATAAAAAGCATCCTGATTCTCGGCGCTGGCCCGATCGTGATCGGCCAGGCCTGCGAATTCGACTACTCCGGCGCCCAGGCTTGCAAGGCCCTGCGCGAAGAGGGTTATCGCGTCATCCTGGTGAACTCCAACCCGGCCACCATCATGACCGACCCGGCCATGGCTGACGCCACCTACATCGAGCCGATCAAGTGGCAGACCGTTGCCAAGATCATCGAGAAGGAACGTCCGGACGCGCTGCTGCCGACCATGGGTGGCCAGACCGCATTGAACTGCGCCCTGGACCTGGAGCGCGAAGGCGTCCTGGAGAAGTTCGGTGTGGAAATGATCGGCGCCAATGCCGACACCATCGACAAGGCCGAAGATCGTTCGCGCTTCGACAAGGCGATGAAATCCATCGGCCTGGACTGCCCGCGCTCGGGTATCGCCCACAGCATGGAAGAAGCCAACGCCGTGCTGGAGCGCCTCGGCTTCCCGTGCATCATCCGTCCGTCCTTCACCATGGGCGGCACGGGTGGTGGCATCGCCTACAACCGTGAAGAATTCGAAGAAATCTGCGCCCGTGGCCTGGACCTGTCGCCAACCAAGGAACTGCTGATCGACGAGTCCCTGATCGGTTGGAAAGAATACGAAATGGAAGTTGTCCGCGACAAAAAGGACAACTGCATCATCGTTTGCTCCATCGAGAACTTCGACCCGATGGGCGTGCACACCGGCGACTCGATCACCGTTGCGCCGGCCCAGACCCTGACCGACAAGGAATACCAGATCCTGCGTAACGCCTCCCTGGCGGTACTGCGCGAGATCGGCGTGGAAACCGGTGGCTCCAACGTCCAGTTCGGCATCTGCCCGAACACTGGCCGCATGGTGGTCATCGAGATGAACCCGCGCGTATCCCGTTCGTCGGCCCTGGCCTCGAAGGCCACCGGCTTCCCGATCGCCAAGGTCGCCGCCAAGCTGGCCGTCGGCTACACCCTGGACGAACTGTCGAACGACATCACCGGCGGCAAGACTCCGGCGTCCTTCGAGCCGTCCATCGACTACGTAGTGACCAAGCTGCCGCGTTTCGCCTTCGAAAAATTCGCCAAGGCTGACGCGCGCCTGACCACCCAGATGAAATCGGTGGGTGAAGTCATGGCCATCGGCCGGACTTTCCAGGAATCCCTGCAAAAAGCCCTTCGTGGCCTGGAAGTGGGCGTCTGCGGCCTCGATCCGAAGCTGGACCTGAGCAAGCCGGAAAGCATGAGCGAGCTCAAGCGCGAGCTGACCGTGCCGGGCGCCGAGCGTATCTGGTACGTGGCGGATGCCTTCCGCGCCGGCATGACTGTCGAGCAGATTTTCGACATGAACATGATCGACCCTTGGTTCTTGGTGCAGATCGAAGATCTGATCAAGGAAGAAGAGAAGGTCAAGACCATGGGTATGTCCAGCATCGATCGCAACACGATGCTGGGTCTCAAGCGCAAGGGCTTCTCCGACATGCGCCTGGCCAAGCTGCTCGGTGTGACCGAGAAGAGCCTGCGCACTCACCGCCACAAGCTGGAAGTCTTTCCGGTCTACAAGCGCGTCGACACCTGCGCGGCCGAGTTCGCCACCGACACCGCGTACCTGTACTCCACGTACGAAGAAGAGTGCGAAGCCGCGCCTTCGACCCGGGACAAGATCATGATCCTGGGCGGCGGTCCGAACCGGATCGGCCAGGGCATCGAGTTCGACTACTGCTGCGTCCACGCGGCACTGGCGCTGCGCGACGATGGTTACGAAACCATCATGGTCAACTGCAACCCGGAGACCGTTTCCACCGACTACGACACCTCTGATCGCCTGTACTTCGAGCCAGTGACCCTGGAAGACGTGCTGGAAATCGTCCGTGTCGAGAAGCCAAAAGGCGTGATCGTCCAGTACGGCGGGCAGACCCCTCTGAAACTGGCCCGCGCCCTCGAAGCCGCCGGCGTGCCGATCATCGGCACCAGCCCGGATGCGATCGACCGCGCCGAAGACCGCGAGCGCTTCCAGCAGATGGTCGAGCGCCTGAACCTGCGCCAGCCACCAAACGCCACCGTGCGCAGCGAAGACGAAGCGATTCGTGCGGCGGCGAAGATCGGTTATCCGCTGGTGGTGCGCCCGTCCTACGTACTGGGCGGCCGTGCGATGGAAATCGTTTACCAGGAAGACGAACTCAAGCGTTACCTGCGCGAAGCGGTCCAGGTGTCCAATGACAGCCCGGTTCTGCTCGACCACTTCCTCAACTGCGCCATCGAAATGGACGTGGACGCGGTCTGCGACGGCAAGGATGTCGTGATCGGCGCAATCATGCAGCACATCGAGCAGGCCGGCGTTCACTCCGGTGACTCCGCCTGTTCGTTGCCGCCATACTCGTTGCCGGCCCATATCCAGGACGAGATGCGTGAGCAGGTCAAGAAAATGGCCCTGGAGCTCGGTGTTGTCGGCCTGATGAACGTGCAGCTGGCGCTTCAGGGCGAAGACATCTATGTCATCGAAGTCAACCCGCGCGCCTCCCGGACCGTACCGTTCGTGTCCAAGTGCATCGGTGTTTCCCTGGCGATGATCGCAGCTCGCGTGATGGCTGGTAAAACCTTGGCGGAGCTGAACTTCACCAAGGAAATCATCCCGAACTTCTACAGCGTGAAAGAGGCGGTGTTCCCATTCGCCAAATTCCCTGGCGTTGACCCGATCCTCGGCCCGGAAATGAAGTCCACCGGTGAAGTGATGGGCGTTGGCGACACCTTCGGCGAGGCCTTTGCCAAGGCCCAGATGGGCGCCAGCGAAGTCCTGCCAACGGGCGGCACGGCGTTCATCAGCGTGCGTGATGACGACAAGCCACTGGTTGCGGGCGTGGCCCGTGATCTGATCAACTTGGGTTTCGAAGTGGTCGCCACTGCCGGTACCGCCAAGCTGATCGAGGCGGCGGGGCTGAAAGTGCGCCGCGTGAACAAGGTGACCGAGGGTCGTCCGCACGTGGTCGACATGATCAAGAATGACGAAGTCACGCTGATCATCAACACCACCGAAGGTCGTCAATCGATCGCCGATTCCTATTCCATTCGTCGCAATGCGCTGCAGCATAAGATCTACTGCACCACGACTATTGCTGCCGGCGAAGCGATCTGCGAAGCGCTCAAGTTCGGACCTGAGAAGACCGTACGTCGCTTGCAGGATCTACATGCAGGATTGAAGGCATGAGCATAACCAAGTACCCGATGACTGTTCAGGGCGCGAAGGCTCTGGAGGAAGAACACGCTTTCCTGACCAAGGTCGAGCGCCCGCGCTTGAGCCAGGCGATCGGTGAAGCCCGTGAACTGGGCGACCTGAAGGAAAACGCCGAATACCACGCTGCCCGAGAGGAGCAAGGCATGGTCGAGGCGCGTGTCCGTGACATCGAAGGCCGCATGCAGAATGCGGTGATCATCGATGTCACGACGATTCCGCATACCGGCAAGGTCATTTTTGGCACGACGGTAGAGATCGCCAACGTCGAGACCGACGAAAGCGTGACTTACCAGATCGTTGGCGAGGACGAGGCAGACATCAAACTCGGCAAGATTTCCGTCGGTTCGCCCATTGCTCGCGCCTTGATTGCCAAGGAAGAGGGTGATGTGGTGGCGGTGAAGACGCCGGGTGGTGTCATCGAGTATGAGATTGTCGAAGTCCGTCATATCTGAACGAAGGCGCCCGCTGCGTGCGGGTGCCATGATCTGGCAGCTCACCCAGATGTTGTGGGTGGGCGGCGTCTGGTTGCTGCACGTCGGTCTGCTGCCGGTGCTGGGTCGGATTGGCCTGGCACCGCTGCTCATCAATGAAATCGCGGGTATGCTGACGGCGCTGCTGGTGGGTTTTTCAGCAGTTTGCGTGATATTCCAGGCTTTGGTGCTGGTTCAGGCCGAGGGCCTTGGCAGCCTATGGCGCGACATCCGTGGGCAATTGCTGCTCATGGCCTTGTACGCTTGCGGGATGTTCCTGGCGGTGCGTCTCGGTTGGCCGGACGCGAGCCAATGGCAGGTATTCAGCTACCTGGTGCTGGGTTTTTCCGGCCTGGTGCTGGTATTGCAGCCGGTTCCCGGATGGAGCGGCAGGGTGCGCGAAGCACACCCTTGACCCTTTGCATCATTTGAAGCGGTGAACGTTCGACAGTTGTTTGTTGACGCTGAAGTTCTTGCGATAAATCAGCGCCATCTTGCCGATGACCTGGACCAGGTCAGCCTTGCCGACCCTGCATAGTTCGGCAACGGCAGCCAGGCGGGCTTCGCGGTCGAGGATGTTGAGCTTGATCTTGATCAGCTCGTGATCGCCGAGGGCGCGTTCCAGTTCAGCGAGGACACCTTCAGTCAAACCGTTGTCAGCCACAGTCAAAACCGGTTTCAGATGGTGGCCGATGGATTTGTATTGTTTCTTCTGCTCTTGAGTGAGCGGCATAATCTGACCCCTGCGTCTGATCTTGTAAAAAGCGGCGGCCAGTTTACCCGAGCGAGTCCGGGACCGCCCACTTAATCACGACCCGATTTATTTTTCAGAGGTGGCCCGTGGCCCGTTCCAAGACTAGCCAGAACTGGCTCAGAGAGCATTTCAACGATCCGTACGTCAAAATGGCGCAAAAAGACGGCTATCGCTCGCGCGCCAGCTATAAATTGCTGGAGATCCAGGAGAAGGATCGCCTGATCCGTCCTGGCATGACCGTGATCGACCTCGGTGCGGCGCCGGGTGGCTGGTCGCAAGTAACCAGTCGTCTGATTGGCGGCCAGGGGCGGTTGATCGCTTCGGACATCCTGGAAATGGACAGCATCCCCGACGTGACCTTTATTCAGGGTGATTTCACCGAGGACGCCGTATTGGCGCAAATCCTCGAGGCCGTCGGAAATACGCAAGTCGACCTTGTGATTTCCGATATGGCCCCCAATATGAGTGGATTGGCGGCTGTCGACATGCCTCGTGCAATGTTCCTCAGCGAGCTGGCCCTGGATCTGGCGGGGCGGGTTCTACGTCCAGGTGGCGATTTCCTGATCAAGGTCTTCCAGGGTGAAGGCTTCGATGAATACCACAAGGGCATGCGCAAATTGTTCGACAAGGTGCAGATGCGCAAGCCATTGTCGTCCCGCGATCGCTCTCGCGAGCAGTATCTGCTGGCGCGAGGGTTTCGCGGAATTGAAGGCGCTTCCAGTGATGAGCGGCTTTGAAGCAGGCCGATAGTTTTTTTTGTATCGCATTGCGGGCGTCGCGTAACGAAAATTGCGCGAGTCAAAGTTTCACAAAGGGTTACAGACGGCGCCTGCCAGAGTCGCAGGTAATGTAGTAAGTTAGGCCGGTGAATATCATGCGAAGCGCGCGCCAGTAGCGGAGCTTGCTTCAGAGGGTAGTTAATTGAACGATATGGCAAAGAATCTGATCCTGTGGTTGATCATCGCCGCTGTCCTTGTGACCGTGATGAACAACTTCTCCAGCCCTAACGAGCCGCAGACCCTCAACTATTCCGATTTCCTCCAGCAGGTCAAGGAAGGCAAGGTCGAGCGCGTAGCCGTTGATGGTTATGTGATTACCGGCAAGCGCAGCGATGGCGACAGCTTCAAGACCATTCGTCCGGCGATCCAGGACAATGGTCTGATCGGCGACCTGGTGGACAATCACGTCGTGATCGAAGGCAAGCAGCCTGAGCAGCAAAGTATCTGGACCCAGCTCCTGGTCGCGAGCTTCCCGATCCTGGTGATCATCGCGGTGTTCATGTTCTTCATGCGCCAGATGCAGGGCGGGGCCGGAGGGAAGGGCGGGCCGATGAGTTTCGGCAAGAGCAAGGCCCGACTATTGTCCGAAGATCAGGTCAAGACCACCCTGGCTGACGTCGCCGGTTGCGATGAAGCGAAGGAAGAAGTCGGCGAGCTGGTGGAATTCCTGCGTGATCCAGGCAAGTTCCAGCGCCTGGGCGGACGCATTCCCCGCGGCGTACTGATGGTGGGGCCACCGGGTACCGGTAAAACCTTGCTCGCCAAGGCAATCGCCGGCGAAGCCAAGGTTCCGTTCTTCACCATTTCCGGTTCCGACTTCGTCGAGATGTTCGTCGGCGTAGGTGCCAGCCGTGTTCGCGACATGTTCGAGCAGGCGAAGAAGCACGCGCCATGCATTATCTTCATCGACGAGATCGACGCCGTTGGTCGCCACCGTGGAGCCGGCATGGGCGGCGGTCACGATGAGCGCGAGCAGACCCTCAACCAGTTGCTGGTGGAGATGGACGGTTTCGAGATGAATGACGGCATCATCGTGATCGCCGCTACCAACCGTCCCGATGTGCTCGACCCTGCGCTGCTGCGTCCAGGTCGTTTTGACCGTCAGGTCGTGGTGGGGCTGCCGGACATTCGTGGTCGCGAGCAGATCCTGAAGGTTCACATGCGCAAGGTGCCCATGGGGGATGACGTTGCTCCAGCGGTCATCGCTCGCGGCACACCGGGTTTCTCCGGTGCTGACCTGGCGAACCTGGTAAACGAAGCGTCGCTGTTTGCTGCTCGTTCCGGCAAGCGTGTCGTGGAAATGAAGGAGTTCGAACTCGCCAAGGACAAGATCATGATGGGCGCCGAGCGCAAATCCATGGTCATGTCGGAAAAGGAAAAGCAGAACACCGCTTACCACGAGGCAGGGCATGCCATCGTCGGCCGTGTCGTGCCTGAGCATGATCCGGTGTACAAGGTTTCGATCATTCCGCGCGGTCGTGCGCTGGGTGTGACGATGTTCCTGCCGGAGGAGGACCGTTACAGCCTGTCCAAGCGCGCGCTGATCAGCCAGATCTGTTCGCTGTACGGTGGCCGTATCGCCGAGGAAATGACGTTGGGCTTTGACGGCGTGACGACGGGTGCCTCCAACGACATCATGCGCGCAAGCCAGATTGCCCGGAACATGGTTACCAAGTGGGGCTTGTCCGAAAAGCTCGGCCCGCTGATGTACGCCGAGGAAGAGGGCGAAGTATTCCTGGGTCGTGGCGGCGGTGGCCAGCATGCAAGCTTCTCTGGTGAGACGGCCAAACTGATCGACTCGGAAGTTCGCAGCATCATTGACCAGTGCTACGGCACGGCCAAGCAGATCCTTACGGACAACCGCGACAAACTGGACGCGATGGCTGACGCACTGATGAAATATGAAACCATCGATGCCGAGCAAATCGACGACATCATGGCCGGCCGCACGCCTCGTGAGCCTCGTGATTGGTCCGGTGGTGGCACGGGTACCTCCGGTACGCCGCCAGCGGTACAGGGTGAGCGTCCCGAGACGCCCATCGGTGGTCCGGCCGCCGACGTCTAAGGCTTGAAATGACTTCTGTTCAGTCCTCTAACCGGTTGCCTTGCGGCAACCGGTTTCTTGATTTGGCCCGTGCGCACGTCATGGGCATTCTTAATGTCACTCCCGATTCCTTTTCCGATGGCGGAAAATTCTGCCAGCTCGACGCTGCATTGCGGCATGCCGAGGCCATGGTGGCAGCGGGCGCAACGCTGATCGATGTGGGTGGTGAATCGACCCGTCCCGGTGCGCGGGCGGTGTCACCTACCGAAGAGCTGGAGCGAGTGGCGCCGATTGTCGAGCGTATACACCGCGAGCTTGATGTCATCATTTCGGTTGATACCTCCACGCCTGCGGTCATGCGCGAGGCAGCGCGACTGGGGGGCGGGGCTGATCAATGATGTCCGGTCCTTGCGGCGCGACGGTGCGCTGGACGCCGCGGCTGCAACCGGGTTGCCGGTGTGCCTGATGCATATGCTCGGCGAGCCGGGGACCATGCAGGACGATCCGCACTATGATGATGTGACCAGGGAAGTCGCCGGGTTCCTCGCGGAGCGCCTGGACCAGTGTGCTGCCGTGGGCATCCCTGCCGAGCGGGTCATCCTTGATCCCGGGTTCGGCTTTGCCAAGACCCTGGCTCACAACCTGAGCCTGTTCAAGCATATGGAAGCCCTGCATGCGCTGGGACGGCCCCTGTTGGTTGGCGTCTCGCGAAAGAGCATGATAGGCAATGCCTTGGGCCGCCCGGTGGGAGAGCGCTTGTATGGCGGTCTCGCCCTGGCTGCATTGGCCCTTACCAAAGGTGCGCGCATTTTGCGCGTGCATGATGTAGCCGAAACGATGGATGTCGTGCGGATGATCGACGCAGTGGATTCAGCCGAATAAGAATGACGGAGCACTTATGAGCAAGAAATATTTTGGCACCGACGGTATTCGTGGTCGGGTCGGCGAATACCCTATTACCCCTGATTTCATGCTCAAGCTCGGCTGGGCCGCCGGCATGGCGTTCCGCAAGATGGGCGCATGCAAGGTGCTGGTCGGCAAGGACACGCGAATTTCCGGCTACATGTTCGAATCGGCTCTTGAGGCCGGCCTTACTTCGGCGGGCGCCGATGTGATGTTGCTGGGTCCGATGCCGACGCCGGCCATTGCCTACCTGACCCGTACATTCCAGGCCCAGGCGGGCATTGTGATCAGTGCTTCGCACAACCCTCATGATGACAACGGCATCAAGTTTTTCTCTGGCAAGGGCACCAAGCTGCCGGACGAAATCGAGCTGATGATCGAAGAGCTGCTGGATGCGCCGATGACGGTGGTCGAGTCGAGCAAGATCGGCAAGGTGTCGCGGATCAACGATGCATCGGGTCGTTACATCGAATTCTGCAAAGGCAGTGTGCCGACCGGTACGAGCTTCTCCGGTCTGAAAATCGTTGTCGATTGCGCGCACGGCGCAACCTATAAGGTCGCGCCCAGCGTTTTCCGCGAGTTGGGCGCCGAGGTGGTAGTGCTCTCTGCCCAGCCCAACGGGCTGAATATCAACCACAATTGCGGCTCGACCCATACCGAGGCATTGCAGGCTGCGGTCCTGGCCGAACATGCCGATCTCGGGATCGCTTTCGACGGTGACGGTGATCGGGTGTTGATGGTCGACCATACCGGAACGGTCGTTGACGGTGACGAGCTGCTGTTTATCATCGCGCGCGATCTGCATGGTCGCGGCAAGCTGCAGGGCGGCGTGGTTGGTACGTTGATGAGCAACCTCGGGCTTGAGTTGGCCTTGGCGGATCTGGATATCCCATTCGTCCGGGCTAATGTCGGCGACCGCTATGTGATCTCGGAATTGCTGGAGCGCAACTGGGTCATCGGCGGCGAGAATTCCGGCCACATCGTCTGCTTCGACCATACCACCACCGGTGATGCGATCATCGCTGCGCTGCAAGTGCTGATGGCGCTCAAGGCCCGTAACGAAGGGCTGGCGCAGTCGCGCCAGGCGCTGCGCAAATGTCCGCAAGTATTGATCAATGTGCGTTTTGGTGGAGGTGTCAGTCCTCTTGAACATGCAACGGTCAAGCAGGCCAGCGAGCGCATCACACAGGCTATGGCCGGGCGTGGGCGGGTGTTGTTGCGCAAGTCCGGCACGGAGCCTTTGGTGCGCGTCATGGTCGAAGGCGAGGATGAAGCACAGGTCCGCGGTTATGCCGAAGAGCTGGCGAAGCTGGTTACTGAAGTTTCTGCCTGAATTCGGCTTGCCAGTCATGAATCCGTTGGGTAACATCTGCGCCCACTTTGACCGACGAGGTACAGCATGCGTCGCCCTATGGTAGCTGGTAACTGGAAGATGCACGGTACCCGCGCCAGCGTCGCTGAGCTGATCAAGGGCCTTCGTAACCTGGCCTTGCCAAGCGGTGTTGATGTAGCGGTGTTCCCGCCTTGCCTGTATATCAACCAAGTGGTTGATGGCTTGAAAGGCAAGTCGATTTCGGTTGGTGCACAAAACTCTGCAGTGGAATCCATGCAGGGTGCGTTGACCGGTGAAATCGCGCCGAGTCAACTGGTGGACGCAGGATGCTCACTCGTCCTGGTCGGTCATTCCGAGCGTCGCCTGATCATGGGCGAGCAGGACAAGACCCTGATTCGCAAATTTGCTGCGGCACAGGCTTGTGGCCTGATCCCGGTGTTGTGCGTAGGGGAGACCCTCGAACAGCGTGAGGCAGGCAAGACTCTCGAAGTTGTTGCTCGCCAGTTGGGCAGCATCATCGAGGACCTGGGTGTCGGTGCGTTTGCAAAGGCAGTCATTGCTTACGAGCCGGTCTGGGCCATTGGCACCGGGCTGACTGCTTCGCCTCAACAAGCGCAGGATGTGCACGCCGCCATCCGCGCGCAGTTGGCGCAAGAAAATTCTGAAGTGGCACGAGGTGTGCGGCTTCTATACGGCGGCAGCGTGAAGGCGGCCAATGCGGTCGAACTGTTCGGCATGCCGGATATCGATGGGGGGCTCATTGGTGGAGCGTCCCTGAATGCAGATGAGTTCGGTGCGATCTGTCGCGCCGCGGGAAACTGAAAAAATGCTGGAAACAGTCGTAGTCGTTTTTCATCTGCTGGGCGCACTGGGTGTAGTTGCTCTCGTATTGCTGCAGCAGGGTAAAGGTGCGGATGCTGGTGCGTCTTTCGGTGCAGGTGCTTCAAATACTGTATTCGGAAGCCAAGGTTCCTCTACCTTTCTTAGTAAGTTTACTGCTATACTCGCCGCCGGTTTCTTCATAACCAGCTTGGGGTTAGGTTACTTTGCTAAAGAGAAGGCTCATGAGCTGACTCAAGTAGGTTTGCCAAACCCAGCGGTGTTGGAAGCGCCAAAGCAACAACCGGCTTCTGATGATGTCCCGGTGCTTCAAGAGCAAAAGTCGGCCAATCCGGCGACTGACGTACCTCCAGCTCAAGAGCAGAAGTAAGAAGGTTTCAAACGCTGTATTGCCGAGGTGGTGGAATTGGTAGACACGCAACCTTGAGGTGGTTGTGCCCATAGGGTGTAGGGGTTCGAGTCCCCTTCTCGGTACCAATTATCAGGAGAGCCCGCAATTGCGGGCTTTCTTGTAGGTGGAAGCGTTACATTGACCCTGTAAGGGATCGGTCGTATACTTCCGCCCCAGCTTTGTCGCGGGATGGAGCAGCCTGGTAGCTCGTCGGGCTCATAACCCGAAGGTCGTCGGTTCAAATCCGGCTCCCGCAACCAGTTTCAGGGCCCCTTCCAAGGGGCTTTTTGTTAGCTGGACATTTACAACGCCGCTGTTCGACGGCGTTTCAGGGATGGGCGATTCGCCCATTTTTTTTTATTTGCATGGCATGCACATACATGCACGAGGGGGTTCAGGTGTCGAGCAAGCTAGAACAGTTGCAGGCCTTGTTGGCCCCGGTGGTCGTGGCCCTTGGCTATGAATGCTGGGGTATTGAGTTTTCGGCTCAAGGTCGCCACTCACTGTTGCGCGTTTATATCGATAAGGAAGGCGGCGTGTTGGTGGATGATTGCGCCATCGTCAGCCGTCAGATCAGTGGTGTGCTGGATGTTGAAGATCCCATCACCTCCGAATACACCCTTGAAGTTTCCTCGCCTGGCATGGAACGCCCTCTGTTCACTCTTGAACAGTTCGCTTCGTTTGCCGGTGAACAAGTGAAGATCAAGCTGCGCTCGCCCTTTGAAGGCCGACGCAACTTCCAAGGCCTTCTGCGCGGTGTGGAAGAACAGGATGTCGTGGTGCAGGTAGATGACCATGAGTTCCTGTTGCCGATCGATATGATCGACAAGGCCAACATTATTCCCAGTTTTGACTGATACGTGCCAGATACTGCGGATCCCGCGGATCCAATGGCTTGCGAAAGGCGAGGCGTACGATGAGCAAAGAAGTACTGCTGGTTGTTGAGTCGGTATCCAATGAAAAGGGCGTACCGGCTAACGTTATTTTTGAAGCACTGGAGCTGGCCCTGGCCACTGCTACCAAGAAGCGCTTCGAAGACGAAGTTGATTTGCGTGTGGAGATCAATCGCCACACCGGAGCCTACGAGACTTTCCGTCGCTGGACGGTAGTCGAGGAGGCCGACCTGGATGATCCGGCTATCGAAACCTGGCCGAGCAAGGTTGCAGAAACGCATCCTGGCGCCAAGGTGGGTGATGTCGTCGAAGAAAAGATCGAGTCCATCGAATTTGGCCGCATTGCTGCACAGACTGCCAAGCAGGTCATTGTGCAGAAAGTTCGCGAAGCCGAGCGCGCGCAAGTCGTCGATGCGTATCGCGAGCGCCTGGGAGAGATCATCTCCGGGACTGTTAAAAAAGTCACCCGCGACAACGTGATCGTTGATCTGGGCAACAATGCCGAAGCATTGCTGGCCCGTGAAGACATCATTTCTCGCGAAACTTTCCGGGTTGGCGTGCGGTTGCGTGCGCTGCTCAAGGAAATCCGCACCGAGAACCGCGGCCCGCAGCTGATCCTGTCGCGTACCGCGCCGGAAATGCTGATCGAGTTGTTCCGCATCGAAGTGCCGGAAATTGCTGAAGGCCTGATCGAAGTAATGGCCGCCTCCCGTGATCCGGGTTCGCGGGCCAAGATCGCGGTCCGCTCCAAGGACAAGCGCATCGACCCGCAAGGTGCCTGCATCGGCATGCGTGGTTCGCGCGTCCAGGCCGTATCCGGCGAGTTGGGCGGCGAGCGTGTGGATATCGTCCTGTGGGACGATAACCCGGCTCAGTTCGTGATCAATGCCATGTCGCCCGCTGAAGTGGCGGCAATTATCGTCGACGAGGATGCCCATGCCATGGACATCGCCGTTGGCGCAGACAATCTCGCTCAGGCCATCGGTCGCGGTGGTCAGAACGTGCGTCTGGCTAGCCAATTGACTGGCTGGACACTGAACGTGATGACCGAATCGGACATCCAGGCCAAGCAGCAAGCTGAAACCGGCGACATCCTGCGCAACTTCATCGAAGAGCTTGAAGTCGATGAAGAGCTGGCGCAGGTGCTGGTGGATGAAGGCTTTACCAGCCTGGAAGAGATTGCCTACGTACCGGTGGAGGAAATGCTCAACATCGACGGCTTTGACGAGGACATCGTCAACGAGCTTCGCGCTCGTGCCAAGGATCGCTTGTTGACCAAAGCCATCGCTACTGAGGAAAAGCTGGCAGACGCCCATCCGGCCGAAGACCTGCTCTCGCTTGAGGGCATGGACAAGGATTTGGCGATGGAACTGGCGGTGCGCGGCGTAATTACCCGCGAAGACCTGGCCGAGCAGTCTATTGACGATCTGCTCGACATCGACGGCATTGACGATGATCGTGCCGGCAAGTTGATCATGGCCGCCCGAGCCCACTGGTTCGAGTAATTAGGCGCGGCCTGAGGAGAGAAGTGCATGACGCAAGTCACGGTGAAACAACTGGCCGATGAGGTCAAAACACCGGTAGAGCGCCTGTTGCAGCAGATGCGTGAGGCAGGTCTGCCGCACACCGCCGCCGAGGAACATGTGACCGACAGTGAGAAGCAGTCCCTGCTCACTCACTTGAAGAGCAGTCACAAGGCGAAAGTGGAAGAACCGCGCAAGATCACTCTGCAGCGTAAAACCACCAGCACCCTGCGTGTTGCCGGTAGCAAAAGCATCAGCGTTGAAGTACGCAAGAAGAAAGTCTTCGTACAGCGCAGCCCGGAAGAAATCGAAGCCGAGCGCAAACGCGAACTGGAAGAACGTCGCGCGGCGGAAAATGCTGCACGTCAGAAGGCTGAAGAAGAAGCCAAGCGTCGCGCCGAAGAAGAAGCGCGTCGCCAGCCTGCTGCTGCGCAATCTGCTCCAGCCGAAGTGGTCGAGACGCCTGCGGCGGCAGCTGAGCCAGTGCGTGAAAGCGCGCCTGTCGTGGCAGCTGCTCCGGCGCCGGCGGACACCCGCAAGCGCGACGAACAGCGTCGTCCGGACAAACCACGTGCCGACGACAACCGTCGTGGCAGTGGCGATGGCGAGCGCAAAAACGCTCCTCATCGTGCTTCGGTCAAGGAAAAGGCGCCCGCACCGCGTGTTGCGCCACGTACCACTGACGAAGAAAGCGATGGCTTCCGTCGCGGCGGTCGCGGCAAGGCCAAGCTGAAGAAGCGCAACGCCCACGGTTTCCAGAGCCCTACCGGCCCTGTCGTGCGTGAAGTGAAGATCGGCGAGACCATCACTGTGGGCGATCTGGCCCAGCAGATGTCGGTCAAGGCTGCTGAAATCATCAAGTTCATGTTCAAGCTGGGCACGCCAGCCACCATCAACCAGGTACTGGACCAGGAAACTGCCCAACTGGTTGCCGAAGAGCTGGGCCACAAAGTGACCCTGGTCAGCGACACCGCCCTGGAAGATTCCCTGGCCGAGTCCCTGAAGTTTGAAGGTGAAGCGGTTTCCCGTGCGCCGGTCGTGACCGTCATGGGTCACGTTGACCACGGTAAAACCTCGCTGCTCGACTACATCCGTCGTGCCAAGGTAGCCGCTGGCGAAGCTGGTGGTATCACCCAGCACATCGGTGCGTACCACGTTGAAACCGACCGTGGCATGGTGACGTTCCTCGACACCCCGGGCCACGCCGCGTTTACCGCCATGCGTGCCCGTGGTGCCAAGGCGACCGACATCGTGATCCTGGTGGTTGCAGCGGACGACGGCGTGATGCCGCAAACCATCGAAGCCGTTCAGCATGCCAAGGCTGCTGGCGTGCCGCTGGTGGTTGCGGTGAACAAGATCGACAAGCCGGGCGCCGATCTCGATCGCATCCGCAGCGAACTGTCGGTCCACGGCGTGACCTCCGAAGAGTGGGGTGGCGACACTCCTTTCGTTCCTGTCTCGGCGAAGATGGGTACCGGCGTTGACGAACTGCTCGAAGCCGTTCTGTTGCAAGCCGAAGTTCTGGAGTTGACCGCTACACCTTCGGCTCCTGGCCGTGGCGTGGTTGTTGAATCGCGTCTCGACAAGGGCCGTGGCCCGGTCGCGACCGTCCTGGTTCAGGACGGTACCCTGCGTCAGGGCGACATGGTGCTGGTCGGTTCGAACTATGGCCGCGTGCGCGCCATGCTCGACGAGAACGGCAAGCCAATCAAGGAAGCCGGTCCGGCTATCCCGGTCGAGATCCTCGGTCTGGACGGTACTCCGGATGCTGGCGACGAGATGAGCGTTGTGGCTGACGAGAAGAAAGCCCGTGAAGTGGCTCTGTTCCGTCAAGGCAAGTTCCGTGAAGTCAAACTGGCTCGCGCTCACGCCGGCAAGCTGGAAAACATCTTCGAGAACATGGGCCAGGAAGAGAAGAAGACGCTCAACATCGTCCTCAAATCCGACGTCCGTGGTTCGCTCGAAGCGTTGAACGGCGCCTTGAATGGCCTGGGTAACGACGAAGTGCAAGTGCGCGTTGTCGGTGGCGGTGTCGGTGGTATCACCGAATCCGACGCCAACCTGGCACTCGCTTCCAACGCTGTACTGTTCGGCTTCAACGTGCGTGCCGATGCCGGCGCGCGCAAGATCGTCGAGCAGGAAGGCCTGGATATGCGTTACTACAACGTGATCTACGACATCATCGAAGACGTCAAGAAAGCCTTGACCGGTATGCTCGGCAGCGACGTTCGCGAGAACATCCTGGGCGTGGCCGAAGTGCGCGATGTGTTCCGTTCGCCGAAGTTCGGCGCGATCGCCGGTTGCATGGTGATCGAAGGTGTCGTTCACCGTAACCGTCCGATCCGCGTATTGCGTGAAGATATCGTGATCTTCGAAGGCGAGCTGGAATCCCTGCGCCGCTTCAAGGATGACGCTTCCGAAGTACGTGCCGGCATGGAATGCGGTATCGGCGTCAAGAGCTACAACGACGTCAAGGTCGGCGACAAGATCGAAGTCTTCGAGAAGGTCCAGGTTGCTCGCAGCCTCTGACTCGCGTACTTCAAGAGCCGTACCGGGCAGCCGCATGAATATGCGCTGCCTGGCTGGCGGACTCTAAACGCAACGCCCGGTCTGGCTTTTGCCAGGCCGGGCGTTTGCCGCTTTCAGACCTCACGGGTTTGACCGTGGGGCAGTAACAGGTAACAAGACATGGCAAAAGAATATAGCCGTACCCAACGAATCGGCGATCAGATGCAGCGCGAGCTGGCCCAACTGATCCGTCGCGAAGTCAAAGACCCGCGTGTCGGCCTGGTGACCATCACCGCTGTTGAAGTCAGCCGTGACGTCGGTCACGCCAAGATCTTCATCACGGTGATGGGACAGGACAGCGCCGAAGAAATAGCCCAGAGCATCAAGGTGCTCAACTCGGCGGCCGGTTTCCTGCGCATGCAACTGGCGCGGGAAATGAAGCTGCGCAGCGTTCCACAGCTGCACTTCCACTACGACGAAAGCGTCGTGCGGGGTGCGCATCTGTCGGCGCTGATCGAGCGTGCCGTGGCTGAAGACAGTCAGCATCCGGCTGCCGCTGAACCCGAAGACACCAAGGAGTAATCGGTGGCTCAGGTCAAACGTATCCGTCGTAACGTCAGCGGCATCATCCTGCTCGACAAACCGTTGGGATTTACCTCCAACGCGGCGTTGCAGAAGGTTCGCTGGCTGCTCAATGCTGAAAAGGCCGGGCACACCGGCAGCCTCGATCCACTGGCTACCGGCGTGCTGCCGCTGTGCTTTGGCGAGGCGACCAAGTTCTCCCAATACCTGCTCGATTCCGACAAGGGTTATGAAACCCTGGCGCAACTGGGCAAGACCACCACCACGGCGGACGCCGAAGGTGAAGTTTTGCTGGAGCGCCCGGTGACCGTTGGTCAGGCGGATGTCGAAGCGGTGTTGCCGAAATTTCGTGGGCAAATCAGTCAGATACCGCCGATGTACTCTGCGCTCAAGCGTGATGGGCAGCCGTTGTACAAACTGGCCCGTGCAGGCGAAGTAGTGGAGCGCGAACCGCGTTCTGTTACTATTGCGCGCTTGGAATTGCTGGCCTTTGACGGTAATACTGCACGGCTCGCCGTGGATTGCAGCAAAGGCACCTATATCCGTACCCTGGTGGAGGATATCGGCGAGCAGCTCGGCTGTGGCGCGTACGTGGCGGAATTGCGACGGACCCAGGCCGGGCCTTTCACCCTGGCCCAGACGGTCACGCTGGAAGAGCTCGAAGCGGTACACGCCGAAGGCGGCAACGAAGCGGTCGACCGTTTCCTCATGCCTTCGGACAGCGGCTTGCTCGATTGGCCGCTGCTGCAGTTCTCCGAACACAGTGCGTTCTACTGGCTCAATGGCCAGCCGGTGCGCGCTCCGGATGCGCCGAAGTTCGGCATGGTCCGGGTGCAGGATCACAATGGTCGCTTCATCGGTATCGGTGAAGTGAGCGAAGACGGGCGCATCGCGCCGCGTCGATTGATTCGGTCGGAATGACCGGAACCAGCCTGTGTAACAACAGGCTGGCGAGTGTGGCTGTTAACAGGCACGGTCACTACTCATTTATAGATACAGGGATCTGTCCCTGGCCTGTTGGTACGGTTTCCCTGGAGACGGTACCTCACAAGAGGAAAGCCACATGGCACTCAGCGTTGAAGAAAAAGCTCAGATCGTGACCGACTACCAGCAAGCTGTTGGTGATACTGGTTCGCCAGAAGTGCAAGTTGCACTGCTGACCGCCAACATCAACAAACTGCAAGGTCACTTCAAGGCCAACGGTAAAGATCACCACTCCCGTCGTGGTCTGATCCGCATGGTAAACCAGCGTCGCAAGCTGCTGGATTACCTCAAGGGCAAGGACGTTAATCGTTACAGCACCTTGATCGGTCGCCTGGGTCTGCGTCGCTAATCAGCGATTGCGCTATGAGGTTGGTTGTTTGCCAGTTGCCTGCGTTCTGCGTCGGCGACCGGCAGGCTCCCAGCCTCAAGTTTTATCTGGACAGTCGTTGGGCCGATTCCCCGCACTGCCCAAGAATTTCGCAAGAAGACAAGTTCCCCAAGAGCCACAAAGAAGGTAGGACACCGTGAACCCGGTAATCAAAAAATTCCAGTTCGGTCAGTCGACCGTTACCCTCGAGACTGGCCGTATCGCCCGTCAGGCCTCCGGCGCAGTGCTGGTCACCGTTGACGACGACGTCAGCGTATTGGTGACCGTAGTGGGTGCCAAGCAAGCCGATCCAGGCAAGGGCTTCTTCCCTCTGTCTGTGCACTACCAGGAAAAGACCTACGCCGCGGGCAAGATCCCTGGCGGTTTCTTCAAGCGTGAAGGCCGTCCTTCCGAGAAAGAAACCCTGACTTCCCGACTGATCGACCGTCCGATCCGTCCGCTTTTCCCTGAAGGTTTCATGAACGAAGTGCAGGTTGTCTGCACCGTCGTTTCCACCAGCAAGAAGACCGATCCGGACATCGCTGCGATGATCGGTACCTCGGCTGCGCTGGCGATCTCCGGTATTCCTTTCGATGGCCCGATCGGCGCTGCTCGCGTTGCGTTCCACGAAAGCACCGGCTACCTGCTGAACCCGACCTACGAGCAACAGAAGGCATCGAGCCTGGACATGGTCGTGGCCGGTACTTCCGAAGCCGTGCTGATGGTTGAATCCGAAGCCAAGGAACTGACCGAAGACCAGATGCTGGGCGCCGTGCTGTTCGCCCACGACGAGTTCCAGGTGGTCATCAACGCCGTCAAGGAACTGGCCGCCGAAGCCGCCAAGCCAACCTGGACCTGGGCTCCTCAGCCAGAAGCCACCGAGCTGCTGGGCGCGATCCGTGCCGAGTTCGGCGAAGCGATCTCCCAGGCCTACACCATCACCATCAAGGCCGACCGCTATGCGCGTCTGGGCGAGCTGCGTGACCAGGTCGTTGCCAAGTTCTCCGGCGAAGAAGGCCAGCCATCGGCCAGCGACGTCAAGGCGGCTTTCGGTGAAATCGAATACCGCACCGTTCGCGAAAACATCGTCAACGGCAAGCCGCGTATCGACGGTCGCGACACTCGCACCGTGCGTCCGCTGAACATCGAAGTCGGCGTCCTGCCAAAGACCCACGGTTCGGCACTGTTCACCCGTGGTGAAACCCAGGCGCTGGTCGTTGCAACACTGGGCACCGCCCGTGACGCGCAACTGCTCGACACCCTGGAAGGCGAAAAGAAAGACCCGTTCATGCTGCACTACAACTTCCCTCCGTTTTCGGTGGGCGAGTGTGGTCGCATGGGTGGCGCCGGTCGTCGCGAAATCGGTCACGGCCGTCTGGCCCGTCGTTCGGTCCAGGCCATGCTGCCGGCCGCTGACGTGTTCCCGTACACCATTCGCGTGGTATCGGAAATCACCGAGTCCAACGGTTCGAGCTCGATGGCTTCGGTCTGCGGCGCTTCCCTGGCCCTGATGGACGCTGGTGTGCCGATGAAGGCGCCGGTGGCCGGTATCGCCATGGGCCTGGTCAAGGAAGGCGAGAAATTCGCCGTCCTGACCGACATCCTGGGTGACGAAGACCACCTGGGCGACATGGACTTCAAAGTGGCCGGTACCGCCAAGGGCGTCACCGCACTGCAGATGGACATCAAGATCAAGGGCATCACCGAAGAGATCATGGAAATCGCCCTGGGCCAAGCCCTGGAAGCGCGCCTGAACATCCTCGGCCAGATGAACCAGATCATCGGTCAGTCCCGTACCGAACTGTCGGAAAATGCTCCGACCATGATCGCGATGAAAATCGACACCGACAAAATCCGTGATGTCATCGGTAAAGGCGGCGCGACCATCCGTGCGATCTGTGAAGAAACCAAGGCTTCGATCGACATCGAAGACGACGGTTCGATCAAGATCTTCGGCGAAACCAAGGAAGCGGCAGAAGCAGCACGCCAGCGCGTCCTGGGCATCACCGCAGAGGCCGAGATCGGCAAGATCTACGTCGGCAAGGTTGAACGCATCGTCGACTTCGGCGCGTTCGTCAACATCCTGCCGGGCAAGGACGGTCTGGTTCACATCTCCATGCTGAGCGATGCTCGCGTCGAGAAAGTGACTGACATCCTGAAAGAAGGCCAGGAAGTGGAAGTGCTGGTACTGGACGTGGACAACCGCGGCCGTATCAAGCTGTCCATCAAGGACGTTGCAGCAGCCAAGGCATCGGGCGTTTAATCACTCCCTCGCTTGACCGCTGAACAAGCAAACGCCCCGACCGGTTCGGGGCGTTTTGCTGTGTGCTGAAAATCCCTTCAGGGCAGGTTGCCTGTCCCCCGGGGACGATGCTAGGTTTAGCGCCACGCCCGTGTAGCTCAGTCGGTAGAGCAGCGCACTCGTAACGCGAAGGTCGCAGGTTCGATTCCTGTCTCGGGCACCACCCCCCCTCGTTATTTCACCTTCCTGCTCAGCTCCTCGACCGTGCGTTTGAGCTGTGTCATCTCGTTATCCTGATCGCTGAGCTCCCGTTTCAGGGACGAAATTTCGCTGCTGCTCGAACTCGAACTGGAACCGCTGTTACGCTTGAGTTCTTCCACTTGCTTGCCAAGGTCGTTCAGATCGCGTTCCTGTTCCTTGATGATGCGCTTGAGGTCGTCTATCTCCTTGCTGCTGGAGGTGGAGCTGGAGCCACTGTTGCGTTTGAGCTCTTCGATTTGTCGGGCCTGCTCGCCAAGGGTGCGTTTCTGGCTGTCCAGCTCCGCGGAGTTGTCCTTGACTGCTTCTGGTAATTTTTCCAGGTCACCCACGCTGATATTGGTCTTGATCAGAACATCCTTGCCGAATGAGTTGCGAAGCAGCGGGATCGTGTCTGAGGGCAGAGGGGTGCCGGAGGAAACTTCGACAGCCGCTTGAGCAGCACCGATCAAGGTCAGGCTGCCGAGCAGGAGGGACGTGGTAGCAAACCGGGTCGACGAACGTTTCGCAAGACTGCGCATCATTGGGTTCCTGAAGAAGTGCTGATATGGCACATCGCTATGACTGGTTGCCATGACAAATGTTCCTGGGCACCTTGCCGTCGGGCATGAGATTTTTTCTGCGGTGGATGTAAAGAGCCGTGTAAATCGTTGGCAAAACATCCTATATTCGTCACCTGCATGAGCATCGCCCAGCAGTTTTCAGATGATCCACGAATGGTTCTGAAGGCCAGGAAAACCGAGCTTCCAACGGCTTCCTGCGTCAGAGAGATCCTTGATGATCCAGATCCATCTTCCATTCCCAGATCAGCGAGAACGCCATGACCGTTAAAGAGTTGTCCCAAGAAGCCAGACACGAACAAGCCCTGGAAAAGTACCTCAAAGAAACGCCGCAATTGGCAGAGGAAATCAAGGACTTGTCCGCTGATGATCAGAAAGACCAGATCCAGTGGGCATTCGAGGACGAGGCCGAGGCCCAGGGCCTGCAGCCTTGGGAGCTGACGCTCAAGTACACCAGTACGCCGGAAGAGTTCGAGGTGCAGCGCCTTGCCTTGCACAAGGAAGCGGCCGAGGTGCTGGGTGTGGAATGGGATGAGTACTGCGAGATGAATAATCTGGTGGTCTGAAAAAAACGCCAGCCTCTTCAAGGCTGGCGTTTTTTGTTGTCAGAGGCTCAAGCGCATCGACAGGTCCACGGCTTTTACGTCCTTGGTCATCGCACCGATGGAGATATAGTCCACGCCGGTCTCGGCGATCGGGCGCAACGTGCTTTCGTTGATGCCGCCGCTGGCTTCCAGTTTCGCCTTGCCGCCGTTCAGGCGCACGGCTTCGCGCATGTCGTCCAGGCTCAGCTCGTCGAGCATGATGATGTCGGCATCGGCCGCCAGCGCTTCTTTCAATTCCGCCAGGCTTTCCACTTCGATTTCCACCGGCTTGCCCGGTGCGATCTTGTGGGCGGCGCTGATGGCCTGGGCAATGCCACCGCAGGCGGCGATATGGTTTTCCTTGATCAGGAAGGCATCGTAAAGGCCGATGCGATGGTTATGGCAACCGCCGCAGGTCACCGCGTACTTCTGGGCCAGGCGCAGCCCGGGCAGGGTTTTGCGGGTATCCAGCAGCTTGACCTGGGTGTCGGCAACGGAGTCCGCCAGGTAGCGGGCCCGGGTGGCAACGCCCGAGAGCATCTGCAGGAAGTTCAGCGCGCTGCGTTCGCCCGTCAGCAGTGAGCGAGCCGGGCCTTCGAGGTGGAACAGCGCCTGGTCGGGACTCGCCCGGTCGCCGTCGCGCACTTGCCAGTGCACCGCGACGCGGGGATCCAGTTGCCGGAACACCGCATCGACCCAGGCCGTGCCGCTGATGATCGCGGCTTCGCGGGTGATGATGGTGGCCTTGGCCAGGCGTTCGGCGGGGATCAGTTGTGCGGTGATGTCGCCGCTGCCGATGTCTTCGAGCAACGCACGGCGCACGTTGGCTTCGATTTCGGCGGTCAGATCGGCGAGGCGTAGATTCGGCATGACGGGCTCCACAAACAAAGTGGCCGGATTATAGGGCCAGGCCGCAGGCGAACCCAAGGCGCCACTTGCGTGCTGCTGAATGAAACCTGCATTTGGTCGCATGGCCGCAACATTTTCCCGATTGTCCTGTCACTTGTTCCGAGTATTTCGAGCTGGTTCACAAGTGTCTACTGTGCGGCAGGGTTCTTTTACCTGATAATCCGCCTTTCGATTGACGCCATGACTTTGACGTCGCAAGCCGAAGAATACCCTTTCAGGAGGCCAGGATGCACAACGACGGGAATGTAGTGCCTTTGCACAAGGCGTCTACCGATCAGGCGAGTCGCTCGCCGCTCGCCCGCCTGCCTGTGATTCTGCTTCAGGTTCGCGACAAGGCTGCGCAGCAGTTGCGCCTTGGCTTGCAGGAACTGTTCGATAACGCTGACGATACCCTGTTCGAAATGGCCGACCGGGCGCGGAACGATGTCGAGCAGAACCTCTACTTCGAAGCCATGCGAGACCTGCGGCTGAAACGCAAGAGCATCGAACGTGAGTTCCTCGAACAGTTTTTCGAGGCGTTCGTCAATCTCGCCCAATACGATCTGACCCAGGCCACCCTCGCGCCTGTACTAGGCGCCATACCGGCCCAGCGAAACCATGATGACCTCGAACGCCGGCTGGCGGTGGAAACCATGGTCACCCGGGTGCTCAGTCGCGATGGCCTGTCCCTCGATCAGCTCACGGCGCGACTCGGCGCGTTACTGTCGCGGCCCCTGGCGAACCAGCACAACCCCTTGAGCCCGGCCCTGCTGTGTGAGAATTTTCTCCAGGCCGGGCGTAACCTGGGCGTAGGCATCAAGGTCAAGCTGATCCTGCTCAAGCTCTTCGAGCGGTATGTGCTCAGCGAATGCGACAACCTTTATTCCGAGGCCAATCAGCTATTGGCGGCAACCGGGATCTTGCCGGATCTGAAGGTTTCTCCGTCGCGGCGCGCCTCGGATCGTGTCGAGGAGCCTGCTCGGCCCAGCACTGCCGGGCCTGCCAGGCCAAGGGTCGACGATGTCGATGACAGCGTGCAGGAAGTCTTCGCCGCTTTGCAGAAGTTGTTGGTCCAGGTGCGCGGCAGTGTCGCGCCGACCCTTGAGCCCAGTGCACCGGCCCAGCCGATCACGACCCGTGACCTTTTGCGCTTGTTGTCTCATTTGCAGCAATACGTGCCGGCCCCCTCGGTTCAGGATGACTTCGACCTGCGTAGCCAGCTCGAACAGCTGTTGACCCGGGTCAGCGTCAAGAGCGGCAAATCCCGCGTGGTCGAAGGCGCGGACGAAGACGTGATCAACCTGATCGCGATGATGTTCGAATTCATCCTTGATGACCGTAACCTGCCGGATTCCCTCAAGGCCTTGATCGGCCGGCTGCAGATCCCGATGCTCAAGGTCGCGGTGCAGGACAAGAGTTTTTTCAGTCGCAGTAATCATCCGGCGCGCCGGTTGCTCAATGAAATCGCCGCGGCGGCGATGGGTTGGGGTGATTGCGATGATCATCAGCGTGACAGCCTCTACCTGCGCATCGAGCAGGTGGTGCAGCGCCTGTTGAATGACTTCGTCGACGATCCGGCGATATTTTCCGAAGTGCTGGCCGATTTCCTGGCCTTCACCAGCGACGAGCGCCGCCGTTGTGAATTGCTTGAGCAGCGCATCCGTGACGCCGAAGAGGGAAGGGCAAAGGCCGACCTGGCTCGACAGCGGGTCGAAGGGGCGCTGAACCAGGTCATGCTCGGCAAAGTCCTGCCCCAGGCCGTAGTCGATTTCGTGCAGCAGGCCTGGAGCCAGGTGCTGCTGCTGACCGGCTTCAAGCATGGCGAGCATTCAGCCGAATGGCGGGCCGACGTGCTGACCCTCGAACAATTGGTCTGGAGTGTCCAGCATCACGAAGAGTCCGATGCGGGCCTGCGTTTGCTGGCGATGGTGCCGGAGCTGCTCAAGGCCCTGCGCGAGGGGCTGAGTCGCTCGGCGTTCGATCCGTTCGCCACCAGCGAATTCTTCAGCGAGCTGGAACTGCTTCATGTCCAGGCCCTGCAGCGGCTGGGCCAGGCAACGGAGGCTGGCGAGCCGGCGGATCTGCCGGTCATGGTCGAAGTGGCGGAACCCATCGTCCTTCGCACTGCGTCACAGACGCCCGCGCAAGAGCCGACCGTGCGCTTGCCGGCTGATGATGCAGGCCTGCGTCAGGTCGATCAATTGCGCCTGGGATGCTGGGTCGAGTTCCAGGAAGACGAAGACAACAGCCTGCGTTGCAAGCTGGCGGCAATCATCCAGGCCACCGGCAAATTCGTTTTCGTCAACCGCACCGGCCTCAAGGTCCTGGAGCACAGCCGCACCAGCCTGGCCCTGGAATTCCGCCGGGGAGCGGCACGTCTGCTGGACGACACCCTGCTGTTCGACCGGGCACTGGAGTCTGTTCTCGGCAACCTGCGCCAGCTCAATCGCGGCAAGTGATCGCGCAGCCGACGTAGATCGCGGCATACTGGCGGCACTCACCGTCGTCATCGAAGGAACCCGTATGCAGCTGGACCCCGTGAGCGGTTGGTGCGATGGCGTGCGTCATTGCCCTTCGCCCAATTTTAATGCGCGCCCCGAGGGCGAGATCTCCCTGCTGGTGATCCACAACATCAGCTTGCCGCCGGCACAGTTCGCGACCGGCAAGGTACAGGAATTTTTCCAGAATCGTCTGGATGTCACGGAACATCCCTACTTTGCCGGTATTGCCGACCTGCGTGTCTCTGCGCATTTTCTGATCGAACGTGACGGCGCCGTGACCCAGTTTGTCTCTTGTCTGGAGCGTGCGTGGCATGCGGGGGTTTCGTGCTTCGAAGGGCGGGAGACGTGTAACGATTTTTCCATAGGCATCGAGCTTGAAGGCACCGATGATCTGCCGTTCACCGACGCGCAATATGTCGCCTTGGTGGACCTGACCCGGCAGTTGCGCGCGGCGTTTACGGCGATCACGGTGCAGCGCATCTGTGGGCACAGCGACATTGCCCCGGGGCGCAAGACCGATCCGGGACTGGCATTCGACTGGGCGCGCTATCGCGCGGCCCTGACAGAAGGGGAAGGACAATGAGTTTTCTGGTGTTGCTGCTGGCAGTCTGGATCGAGAAATTCTCGGCCCTGCGCCAGCGGGTCCAGCGTGACGGCGGCTGGCTGGGCGAGCTGAACAAGCTCGAAGCGAGCCCGCGCTGGGTCAATCGGCCCTGGCTGGTGCTGATGGTGATGGTGCTGTTGCCGGTGGCGCTGCTGGCGTTGCTGCTATGGGTACTGGAGCCGGTGGCCTATGGTCTGCTGGCACTGCCGGTGCACCTGTTGGTGGTGATCTACAGCCTGGGGCGCGGCGATCTGTTGGCTGAACTCGGGCCGTTTCGCGACGCTTGGCGCCGGGAAGATCTGCAGGCAGCGAATCATGTGGCCAAGCGCGACCTGAACATCGATGCCGATGGCGGCGAGCAGTTGCTGGAACGGGTCCAGGGGCACTTGCTGTGGCAGGCGTACCAGAGTTTTTTTGCTGTCATCTTCTGGTATTTCCTGCTGGGCCCGGTGGCTGCCCTGAGCTATCGATTGCTCGCCCTGGCCGCCGAACACAGCCACAACCCCGGCGTGGCCGAGCGTGCGGCGCAACTGCGCCACGCGTTCGATTGGGTACCGGTGCGATTGCTGGCGGCGAGCTTCGCCCTGGTGGGCAACTTCGTGGCGGTCAGCCGGGTGATGCTGCACGAACTGCTGAACTGGAACATCAGCGCGGCCGACCTGATCAACAAGGTCGGCCTGGTGGCCGGCGAGATCCCGACTCCCGTCGCCGGGCCGGACGGCATCAACAGCCTGGATCGGCTGTGGGAACTGCTGTTGCGCGCGGCGGTACTCTGGTATGCCGGGTTTGCGTTGTGGACGGTGTTGGCCTAGGCAAGCGAGTCGGTTGTGGCGAGGGGATTTATCCCCGCTGGGGCGCGAAGCGGCCCCCTCGCTTTTGGAAGCCAGATACCAGGGGCTGCTTCGCAGCCCAACGGGGATAAATCCCCTCGCCACGACTGAGCCGGGTCATTCCTCTCGTTAACCTTAAGTTACAAATCTCCCCGCCGATTTAGGCTATACAGAAGCAGCGTCCGCATAGTGGCCTTCTGCTGCCTGCCCGCGCGCCTATAAAAATAAAAATTATCGGGAGACTTCCTTGTGAAGAGTTTGCTCTGGCCCGCCGTCGCCCTGATGAACCGCCTGAGCTTCGGCATGAAGTTCAGCCTGATCAGCGTGTTGTTCCTGCTGCCGATGCTGGTGACCAACTTCTTTCTGGTACGTGATTCCTACCGGGAGTTCCAGGGCACCCAAGTCGAGTTGCAAAGCCTCGACTTGCTGGGCAGCAGCCTGACTCTGCGCCGCGACCTGGAGACCTTGAACAACCTGGTGCAGATCAATGCCAGCCTGGGTCAGTCCGGCAAGGCGGGCGATGTGGAAAGCCGGATCAGCACCCTGGAGCAACAGATTCTCGCGCGCCTCCAGGGCATGCAGGCGATGGCCGCAGAGCCCGAGCACGTCAGCGCCTTCGATGCCAAGCGCGACGAAATGATCGCCGCCTTCAAGGCCCAGCAGGCCGAAAGCTCCCTGCAAAGCAAGAGCGCGCTGATCGGCAGGTTGCTCAACAATGCGCAGATATTTGGCCAGGTCATCGCCAGCCAGGCGGGCCTGAGCCGCGACAACCAGGGCGACATCCGCCAACTCAGCGACCTGATGGTTGGCGTAACCCCCAAGGTCACCCAGATCCTGGGCGAGGGACGGGCGCTGGGGGCTTCGTCGTTGGGCTTGGGGTTCCTCAATTCTGCTTCGAGCACCCGGTTTGACGAGTTGCTGGTACAGGTCGAAAAACTCCAGGGCGAATATGATCTGAAATTGCAGGATGCCCTTGGCTCCAGCCAGGCGGCCGGGCAAGCGCTTGCCGAGCAGGCTGGCGCCAGCAGGAATTCTCTCAAACAGGCCGCCGAACTGATCGAGGAACAGGTGGTGATGGCCGATACGCTCGACGCCCCCTGGTCGGCGTTTTACCAGCAGGTCAGCGGCCTGATGGAACAGACCTATCGGCTGAACGAAGTGACACTGGGCTTTCTCGGTGTCCAGTTGCAGCACCGCCTGGAGCAGAACCGCAGCCACATGGTGCTGCAAGCGGTGGCACTGGCGGTGGTGTTCCTGTTGATTTTTTACCTGTACGCCGGTTTCTATGTCTCGACTCGCACCACGCTCAAGCATTTGGGCGCAATGATGGACAAGGTCGCGGCCGGCGACATGACGGTCAATTTCGTGGCTCGCAGCAAGGATGAGTTGGGCGAGCTGGGTGAAGTGTTCAACGGCACCGTGGCGAAGATCCATGACTTGATCGAGCAGGTCAGTCGCACGGTTGCCGAGGTCGAGCGCCAGGCCGGTCAGGTACAAGCCGTGTCTGCCCAGAGCAACCAGGCCGTGGCCGGGCAGCGCAGCCAGATCGAGCTGGTCGCTACGGCGATGAACCAGATGTCGGCCACCGCCCAGGAAGTCGCCAGCAGTGCCGCCGCGGCAGTCAGCAGCGCCCATAGCGTGAACGATGAAACCCTCAGCGGACGCGGCCTGGTTGAGTCACAGCAAAGCAGCATCGCCCGGCTGGCCAGTGAAATCGAACAGTCGGTGCAAGTGATCAATCAACTGGCCACCGACAGCCAGGCCATCAGCCGTGTACTGGATGTGATCAAGAGCATCGCCGAGCAGACCAACCTGCTGGCGCTCAATGCCGCGATCGAAGCGGCCCGGGCCGGCGAGCAAGGGCGTGGATTCGCGGTGGTGGCCGATGAGGTCCGGACCCTCGCCAAGCGAACCCAGCAATCGACCGAGGAAATCGAAGCGATGATCAGCCGGCTGCACAGCGGCGTGGGCGCCGCCGTCAAGGCCATGGGCAGCAGTCATGAGATGGCCAGCGGCACCGTCGGCCAGTCGGAAAGGGTTCAGCAGGCGCTGGAAAATATCCTCGGCGCCGTTGGCATGATCGTCGACCAGAACCAGCAGATCGCCGCTGCCGCAGAGCAACAGACGGCGGTCGCCCATGACATCGACCAGAACATCGTCGAGATCAACCGCGCCGGCGAACGCACCGCCGAAGGCGCGCACCAGACCGAAGACGCCAGCCGTGAGCTGTCCGCGCAAGTGGTGCAGCTCAAGCAGTTGATCAATGCGTTTCGGGTGTGATTCCTGTGTCCACATAGTTCCAATGTGGGAGCGAGCCTGCTCGCGAAAGCGCTGTATCAGTCGGGCATAGGGTGTCTGATACACCGTATTCGCGAGCAGGCTCGCTCCCACAGGTCGTCACCAATTGAACAGTTGGCGGGCGTTGGCCGTGCTGGCTTCGGCCAGTCGTTCCGGGCTGATCCCCATGATCTGCGCCAACGCCGCGCAAATCGCCGGCAAATGCGCCGGGCTGTTGCGCTGGCCGGGGAACATCGCCGGGGCCATGTCCGGTGAATCGGTCTCCAGCACCACCGCGTCCAGCGGCAGTTTTGGCAACACTCGGTGCATGCGCAAAGCCTGCGGCCATGTCGCGGCGCCACCGAGGCCGAGCTTGTAACCGAGTCTGATGTATTCGCGGGCCTCTTCGAAGCTGCCGGCGAAGGCGTGGATGATGCCAGTGCGGGCGGGGCGGATACGCTTCAGGGTCGCGATCACCGCGGCGTGGCTGCGGCGCACATGGATCAGCGCCGGAAGGTTGAATTCCACGGCCAGTTCCAGTTGCGCCTCGAACAATGCCTGCTGGCTATCACGGTCCAGGGTCTCGATGTAGTAGTCCAGGCCGATTTCCCCCACCGCACACAGCTGCCGATGCCCGGCCAGGCGGGCCAGCCAGTCACGTAAGTTCTCAAGATCTTCGCCCCGATGCTGATCGAGGTACACCGGGTGCAGGCCCAGCGCGGCATGCAGGTCGGGGTCGCTTTGCACGAGGTCCCAGACCCGTTGCCAGTTGTCCCGATATACCCCCAGCAAGACCATTTTCCGAACGCCCAGGGCGCGGCTTTCGGCCAGCAGCGCCGAGCGATCCGCGTCGAAATCCGGGAAGTCCAGGTGGGTGTGGGTGTCGATCAGCTCCATGGTTCGATCCGGGAAAATCCTCAGCCTTGGTGGATACGCTGTTTGAACGTGCGGGCAATCGCCTGGACACCAGGCTGGTAGTCATCGTTCTCGATGGCCGCCAGCGCCAGTTCCAGCGCCTTGGCGGCGATCAGTTGATGCTGTTGGGACATGGCATTGACCGGCAGCGGCAGGAAATCCAGCAGTTGCGTGTCACCAAACGTGCCCAGGCGCAGCGGCCGCGACTTGAGCGGAAAATCATGCAGGGCGTCGAACACGCCTTGCAGCAGCACATAGGAGGTGGTGATCAGCGCATCGGGCAAATGCCCCAGGCGCGCGAGCATCTCGTCCATCAGTTGGCGACCGCATTCACGGCTGAACGACTCGCCGTGTTCGATCAACACCTGGCCGTCGAACCCGGCAAGCGCCTCGCGAAACCCCGCGGCCCGCTCCTGGCTGATGCTCAGTTCGGGGCGGGCACTGATCAGTGCGATCTGCCGCGGGTGGGTGTCCAGCAGGCTGCGGGTCAGTTGCAGGCTGGCCTGGCGGTCATCGCTGATCACCGAGCAGAAGTGCGCCGGTTCCATCACCCGGTCGATGGCGATGATCGGAATTCCCTTGGCCTGGAGCTGGCGGTAACTGTCATCCTCGGCCGGCAGGCAACTGGCGACGATCAGCGCATCGCAGCGCCGGGCGCGGAACAGTTGCAGCAATTGCCGCTCGCTGTCAGGCGCGTCGTCGGAACTGGCGATCAACAGTTGATAGCCCCGGGCGCGGGCGCCTTGCTCCAGGAGCTTGGCAATACGGGCATAGCTGGGGTTTTCCAGGTCCGGCAGGATGAAACCCAACGTCCGCGTGTGCCGGCTGCGCAGCCCGGCGGCCTGGGGGTTGGGCGTGAAGCCATGTTCTTCGACCACCGCCCGCACCCGTTCGACGGTCGCGTTGCTGATGCGTTGCTGTTCGGCCTTGCCGTTGATGACGTAGCTGGCGGTGGTGACGGACACACCGGCAAGCTGGGCGATATCACTGAGTTTCAACCCGGTTTTCCTTGTTTTTTCGAGTGTGCCGCGACATTGAAGGCCCATCCTACCCGATTCGGCACGATGGTCACCCCCGAGGCGCTTTCGACAAGTTGCACTTCAAGGATGAGAGATTATCGAGTAACGTGCCAATCTTTCTAGATTAAACGTTTCAGCAAGCGTATTTTCAGGCTCTTGGGATTTTCTGGCCGCACTGCCGCGATACCGCCGGAAGCCGTCCCACACGCTAAGCTGATTCATTCAAAACAATACCTGGCGCCCACCGGACGCCAAAAAGGAGAAAGCATGCTCGAGCTCACTCTAGAGCAGATATCCATGGCCCAGGTGGCTGTGGATAAAGACGCCGCGCTGCAATTGCTCGCCGACAAACTGGTGGCCGATGGCCTGGTCGCCGAAGGTTACCTCGCCGGCTTACAGGCCCGCGAGGCCCAGGGCTCGACCTTTCTTGGCCAAGGTATTGCCATTCCCCACGGTACCCCGCAGACCCGCGACCTGGTGTATGCCACCGGCGTGCGCTTGCTGCAATTCCCGGAAGGCGTGGATTGGGGCGATGGCCAGATCGTTTACCTGGCGATTGGCATCGCGGCCAAATCCGACGAGCACCTGCGCCTGTTGCAACTGCTGACCCGCGCCCTCGGCGAGACGGACCTGGGTCAGGCCCTGCGCCGCGCCGGGTCCGCCGAGGCACTGTTGAAACTGCTGCAAGGCGCGCCGCAGGAACTGGCGCTGGATGCGCAGATGATCGGTCTCGGCGTGTCGGCCGACGATTTCGAAGAACTGGTGTGGCGCGGCGCTCGTCTGTTGCGCCAGGCCGACTGCGTGAGCAACGGGTTCGCCGGTGTGTTGCAGCAGGTCGAGGCGCTGCCGTTGGGCGACGGCCTGTGGTGGCTGCACAGTGAACAGACCGTCAAGCGCCCTGGCCTGGCTTTCGTCACGCCGGACAAGCCCATCCGTTACCTCGGCCAGCCCCTGAGCGGACTGTTCTGCCTGGCCAGCCTCGGCGAGGCCCATCAGGCCTTGCTGGAAAGACTCTGCGCGCTGCTGATCGAAGGTCGCGGCCACGAACTGGGCCGCGCCACCAGCAGTCGCAAGGTCCTCGAAGTGCTGGGCGGCGAGCTGCCCGCCGACTGGCCCAGCGCCCGTATCGGCCTGGCCAATGCCCATGGCCTGCATGCACGTCCGGCGAAAATCCTCGCGCAATTGGCGAAAAACTTCGAAGGCGAGATCCGCGTGCGCATCGTCGACGGCCAGGACAGCGCCGTGTCGGCCAAGAGCCTGAGCAAACTGTTGAGCCTGGGCGCCCGTCGTGGCCAGGTCCTGGAGTTTATTGCCGAGCCGAGCATTGCCGCCGATGCGCTGCCGGCCTTGCTGGCCGCCGTCGAAGAGGGGCTCGGCGAAGAGGTCGAACCGCTGCCGCCACCGAGCGCGCCACGGGAAACCACCCTCGCCGAAGTCGCCAGCGTGATGCTGGCGCCCGAATCCGGCAGCCTGCTCCAGGCGGTCGCCGCCGCACCGGGCATCGCCATCGGCCCGGCGCATGTTCAAGTGCTGCAAGACATCGACTATCCGTTGCGCGGCGAGTCACCGGCCATTGAGCGCGAGCGCCTGCAAAAAGCCCTGAGCCAGGTACGCCGCGACATCGAAGGCTTGATCGAGCGCGCGAAGGCCAAGGCCATCCGCGAAATTTTCATCACTCATCAGGAAATGCTCGACGACCCGGAGCTGACCGACGAGGTCGACACCCGCTTGAAGCTGGGCGAGAGCGCGCAAGCGGCGTGGATGGGCGTGATCGAAGCCGCCGCGAAAGAACAGGAAGCCCTGCAGGATGCCTTGCTTGCCGAACGTGCCGCCGACTTGCGGGACGTTGGCCGTCGGGTGCTGGCGCAGCTGTGTGGCGTGGAAACGCCGGCTGAGCCGGATCAACCGTACATTCTGGTGATGGACGAAGTCGGCCCCTCCGACGTGGCCCGCCTGGATCCGGCTCGGGTGGCGGGGATCCTGACCGCCCGGGGCGGCGCCACCGCCCACAGCGCGATTGTCGCCCGTGCCCTGGGCATTCCCGCCCTGGTCGGCGCCGGGGCAGCGGTATTGCTGCTGGCGCCGGGCACCTCCTTGCTGCTGGACGGCCAGCGCGGTCGGCTGCATGTCGACCCGGACGCCGCCACGCTGCAACGCGCCGCCGAAGAACGCGACACCCGCGAGCAGCGCCTCAAGGCCGCCGCCGAGCAGCGTCACCAACCGGCGCTGACCCGCGACGGTCACACCGTGGAAGTGTTCGCCAACATCGGCGAAAGCGCTGGCGTCACCAGCGCGGTGGAACAGGGCGCGGAGGGCATCGGCCTGCTGCGCACCGAATTGATTTTCATGGCTCACAACGAGGCCCCGGACGAAGCGACCCAGGAAGCCGAATACCGCAAGGTGCTCGATGGCCTGGCCGGTCGGCCGCTGGTGGTGCGCACCCTTGACGTGGGCGGCGACAAACCGCTGCCGTACTGGCCGATCGCGAAGGAAGAAAACCCGTTCCTCGGGGTGCGCGGCATCCGCCTGACCTTGCAGCGTCCGCAGGTCATGGAAGCGCAGTTGCGCGCCTTGTTGCGCTCGGCGGACAACCGTCCGCTGCGGATCATGTTCCCCATGGTTGGCAGCGTCGACGAGTGGCGCCAGGCCCGCGCCATGACCGAGCGCCTGCGCCGGGAAATCCCGGTGGCGGACCTGCAACTGGGGATCATGATCGAGGTGCCGTCCGCCGCGCTGCTGGCGCCGGTGCTCGCCAAGGAGGTCGACTTCTTCAGCGTCGGCACCAATGACCTGACCCAATACACCCTGGCGATCGACCGGGGTCACCCGACCCTATCGGCCCAGGCCGATGGCCTGCATCCAGCGGTGCTGCAACTGATCGACATCACCGTGCGCGCGGCCCATGCCCATGGCAAATGGGTCGGCGTGTGCGGCGAGCTGGCGGCCGATCCGCTGGCGGTGCCGGTGCTGGTGGGCCTGGGCGTCGACGAATTGAGCGTTTCGGCCCGCAGCATCGCCGAGGTCAAGGCGCGGGTTCGCGAATTGAGCCTGGCGCAAGTACAAACCCTGGCCCAAGAGGCCTTGGCCGTGGGCAGCGCCGACGACGTGCGCGCATTAGTGGAGGCGCTGTAATGGCGAAGATTCTTACCCTGACCCTCAACCCGGCGCTCGACCTCACGGTGGAGTTGGCGCGCCTGGAACCGGGCCAGGTCAACCGCAGCGATGCCATGCACGCCCACGCCGCCGGTAAAGGCGTGAACGTGGCCCAGGTGTTGGCCGATCTCGGCCATACGCTGACGGTCAGTGGTTTTCTCGGCGAGGACAACGCCCAGGTGTTCGAGACGCTGTTCGCTCAGCGTGGCTTCGTCGACGCGTTCATCCGCGTTCCGGGCGAAACCCGCAGCAACATCAAGCTGGCCGAGCAGGACGGCCGCATCACCGATCTCAACGGCCCGGGCCCAATGGTCGACGAAGCCGCGCAGCAGGCGTTGCTGGCGCGCCTTGAGCAAATCGCTCCAGGCCATGATGTGGTGGTCGTGGCGGGCAGTTTGCCGCGTGGCGTCAGTGCGCAATGGCTGCAGGCGCTGATCACGCGCCTGAAACAACTTGGCCTGAACGTGGCCCTCGACACCAGCGGCGAAGCCTTGCGCGTCGCCCTGGCGGCGGGGCCGTGGCTGATCAAGCCGAACACCGAGGAGCTGGCCGATGCGCTGGGCTGCGCCGTGGTCAGCGAGCTGGCCCAGGCGCAAGCGGCGCAGCGCCTGCATGCTGAGGGTATCGAGCACGTGGTGATTTCCCATGGCGCCGACGGCGTGAACTGGTTCAGCGTCGGTTCGGCACTGCATGCTTCGCCGCCCAAGGTGACGGTTGCCAGTACCGTGGGCGCCGGTGATTCGCTGCTGGCCGGCATGCTGCACGGCTTGCTCGGTGCGCACACGCCGGAGCAGACCCTGCGCAGCGCCACGGCCATCGCCGCCATGGCGGTCACGCAGATCGGTTTTGGCATCCACGACACCGCGTTGCTGGCGTCGCTTGAACAGGGCGTGCGCGTGCGCCCCCTGACAGAACAATAAGAGGGTTCGCAAGATGAAATTAGCCATTGTGACGGCCTGCCCGAACGGCATGGTCACCAGTGTGTTGTGCGCCCGTCTGCTGGACGCGGCGGCCCAGCGCCAGAGCTGGAGCACCAGCGTTGAAGTGCATGACCCGGCGCACCCCGAGCGCCAGTTGTCGGCCGCCACGCTTGAGGCGGCCGAGTGGGTGCTGCTGGTTGCCAGCGGCCCGGTGGACCTCTCGCGATTCGTCGGCAAGCGGGTATTTCGCAGCACCCCGGCCCAGGCCCTGCAAGACGTTGATACGGTGTTGCGGCGTGGCGCCGAGGAAGCCGAGGTGCTGGCCGAGGCCGACGTGCTCGCCGAAGCACCACAGGCCTCGACCGAGCGCGCCCCGCGCCTGGTGGCCATCACCGCGTGCCCGACCGGCGTCGCCCACACCTTCATGGCCGCCGAAGCCTTGCAGCAGGCTGCGACGCGCCTGGGCTACGACTTGCAGATCGAAACCCAGGGCTCGGTGGGCGCGCGTAATCCGCTGAGTCCCGAGGCGATTGCCGAGGCCGACGTGGTGTTGCTGGCGACCGACATTGAAGTCGCCACCGAGCGTTTCGCCGGCAAGAAAATCTACCGTTGCGGCACCGGCATCGCGTTGAAGCAGGCCGAAGCCACGCTGAACAAAGCCTTGGCCGAAGGTCGGCAGGAAAGCGTCGCCAGCGAGGCTTCCGGCGGTCCGGCGAAGGCGGAAAAAAGCGGCGTCTACAAACACTTGCTGACCGGTGTTTCGTTCATGCTGCCGATGGTGGTGGCGGGTGGCTTGATGATCGCCTTGTCGTTCGTGTTCGGCATCGAGGCCTTCAAGGAGCCTGGCACCCTGGCGGCGGCACTGATGCAGATCGGCGGCGATACCGCATTCAAACTGATGGTGCCACTGCTGGCGGGCTACATCGCCTATTCCATCGCCGACCGGCCTGGCCTGGCGCCAGGCATGATCGGCGGGATGCTGGCGAGCACCCTGGGCGCAGGGTTCATCGGCGGGATCATTGCCGGCTTTCTGGCCGGCTATGCCGCCAAGGCGATCAACCGCTATGCGCGGCTGCCCCAGAGCCTGGAAGCGCTCAAGCCGATCCTGATCATTCCGCTGTTGGCGAGCCTGTTCACCGGCCTGGTGATGATCTACATCGTCGGCAAACCAGTGGCGGGCATGCTCGAAGGCCTGACGCATTTCCTCGACAGCATGGGCACCACCAATGCGCTGCTGCTAGGCGTGCTGCTGGGGGCGATGATGTGCGTCGACCTCGGTGGGCCGATCAACAAGGCCGCCTATGCGTTTTCGGTGGGGCTGCTGGCTTCGCAGAGTTATGCCCCCATGGCCGCGACCATGGCCGCCGGCATGGTCCCGCCGATTGGCCTGGGCATCGCTACGTTCATCGCCCGGCGCAAATTCGCCAAGACCGAGCGCGAGGCCGGTAAAGCGGCATTGGTGCTGGGGCTGTGCTTCATTTCCGAAGGCGCGATCCCGTTCGCGGCCAAGGATCCGCTGCGGGTGATCCCGTCAAGCGTCGCTGGCGGTGCGCTGACCGGTGCGCTGTCGATGTATTTCGGCTGCAAGCTCATGGCGCCTCACGGCGGCCTGTTCGTGATGCTGATCCCCAACGCCATCAATCATGCGTTGCTGTACCTGCTGGCAATCGTCGCGGGCAGCCTGCTGACGGCGGTGACCTATGCGCTGCTCAAGCGGCCGGAGGCGGTGGAAATGGCGCTGGAACCGGCGAAGGCCTGACCCAGCCCTGTTGTTTCCTGTGGGAGCGAGCTTGCTCGCGATAGCGGTGTATCAGTCGACATATTAGTTGCCTGACACTCTGCCATCGCGAGCAAGCTCGCTCCCACAGTTGATCTTGGGGCGTCCTGAGTCCCTGTCACACCCACTTCACACAGCCATGCTTAAGTTTTCCCATTTCAAGGGAGAACACCATGAGCGAATTCGACCTGGGCCGTCGCCGTGTAATGCAAGCCGTTGGTGCCGGTTTGTTGTTGCCGGGGCTGGCGCCGGCGGTGATTGCTTCGGTCAAGGACCGGCCGGTGCTGACCGAAGGCGTGCAGTCGGGCGACTTGCAGGGCGATCGGGCGATGATCTGGAGTCGCAGCGACCGCCCGGCGCGGATGGTGGTGGAGTGGGACACCCGCAGCCAGTTCTCCAACCCTCGGCGCTTTGTCTCGGCGCTGGCCGACAGCCGCAGCGATTTCACCGCCCGGGTCGAACTCACCGGCCTGCCGCCCGACCAGGCGATTTTCTACCGCGTGCATTTCGAAGACGCCCGCAGCGGTGTCGCCAGCGAGCCCTGGCTCGGCCACTTGCGCAGCGTGCCGCAGTTCAAGCGCAACATCCGGTTTGTCTGGAGCGGCGACACCGTCGGCCAGGGCTTCGGCATCAACCCGGACATTGGCGGCATGCGCATCTACGAAGCCATGCGCCTGCGCCTGCCAGACTTTTTTATCCACAGCGGTGACACCATCTACGCCGACGGCCCGGTGCCGGCGCAGGTCACCACCGAGGGCGGACGCATCTGGCGTAACCTGACCACCGAAGCCAAGAGCAAGGTTGCCGAGACCCTGGACGAATATCGCGGCAACTACCGCTACAACCTGATGGATGAAAACGTCCGTCGTTTCAACGCCGAGGTGCCGCAGATCTGGCAATGGGACGACCACGAGGTGGTCAACAACTGGTCGCCGGGCAAGCAACTGGACGAGCGCTACCAGACCAAGGATATCCACAGCCTGGTAGGCCGTGCGCGACAGGCCTGGCTGGAATATGCGCCGATGCGCCTGCAGAAGGCCGACCATGGTGGACGGATCTATCGCAAGCTCGGCTACGGGCCGATGCTCGATGTGTTCGTGTTGGACATGCGCAGCTACCGCGAAGCCAATGACGCCAACCTCGGCGCGGCGAAACCGTTCCTCGGGCGTGAGCAGCTGAACTGGCTCAAGCGCGAACTGAAGCAATCCCGGGCGCAGTGGAAAGTCATTGCCGCCGACATGCCCATCGGCCTCGGCGTACCCGACGGCGAAGTCAGCCCTGGTGTGCCGCGCTGGGAAGCGGTCGCCAACGGTGACCCGGGCGAGGCCCAGGGGCGTGAAGTGGAAATTGCCGAACTGCTTGGTTATCTGCGCAAGCATCAGGTGCGCAACTACGTCTGGCTGACTGCCGACGTGCACTATTGCGCCGCCCACCATTACCATCCTGAACAGGCCGCGTTCCAGGATTTCGAACCGTTCTGGGAGTTTGTCGCCGGGCCGCTGAACGCCGGCAGCTTCGGGCCCAATGCCCTGGACAAGACCTTCGGCCCGGAAGTGGTATTCCAGAAAGCGCCCCCCGCGCAGAACACTTCACCGTTTGCCGGTTATCAATTCTTTGGCGAGGTGAACATCGACGGGCAGAGCGGCGAGATGAGCGTGGTGTTGCGCGATCTTGAAGGGGTGGCGGTGTTCGAGAAGAAGTTGCAGCCGGTTTGAATCAAAGCTCACCACAAAAACCAATGTGGGAGCGAGCTTGCTCGCGATGGCGATATGTCTGTCAATAAAATGCTGACTGACAATCCGCTATCGCGAGCAAGCTCGCTCCCACAGGGTTATAGGGTGGATTCAAAAAGCGTTCGTCAATAGACATCCCGCCGATACCGACCCTGCTCGATCAGCTTTTCCACTTCGTCGCGGCCCAGCACCAGGTTAAGCACATGGTCCACGCCTGACGCCATTCCCTGCAAGCTGCCGCAGACATAGATCACCGCGCCGTCGGCCAGCCATTGCTTGAGCAACGCGGCCGATTCCAGCAGGCGGTCCTGGACGTAGATTTTCTTTTCCTGATCCCTTGAGAACGCCAGGTCCAGGCGTTCCAGGTCGCCGGAGGTCACCCATTCCTGCAGATCGTCGCGGCAATGGAAATCATGCTCGCGGTTGCGCTCGCCAAACAGCAGCCAGTTGCGCTGCATGCCCTGGGCAACGCGGGCCTTGAGCAAACTGCGCAAGCCGGCCAGGCCGGTGCCGTTGCCCAGTAGAATCATCGGCACGCCCTGGGGCGGCAGATGGAAGCTGCTGTTGCGACGGAGCCGCAGGCTGATGGGACTGCCCAGCGGCGCGTGCTCCGTGAGCCAGCCGGAACCGATGCCCAGGCTGCCATCGGCGTGACGTTCCTGGCGCACGATCAGCTCCAATACACCGTCGGCGGGGATCGAGGCGATGGAATATTCACGCATTCCCAGCGGTGCCAACGCCTCCACCAGCGCCTGGGCGTGCAGGCCCACCAGGTGGGCGCGGTTTTGCGGCAGTTGACGCGTGGCGAGGGCTTGTTCGAGCGTCTGCTGCAAGCCATCGACCTGCACCCGGGCGATCCCGGCGATACCCAGGCCATCGAGGAAGTGTTCGATGGCCCACGGATCATTGCGCGGCAGGATTTCCACCAGGTCACCGGCCAGCCAGCTGCTCGGGCCGGGGGCGCCGAGGCCGAGCAGGTACACGCCCGAACCGCTGCTGTCGGGGTTGAGCAGGGTGCGTTGGCTCAGGGTCCAGTGTTCAAAGCTCGGCGCTTGCCACGCATCCGCCGGAGGCTGCTGGCCGGTCAGCTCGGCCAGTTGCTGTTGCCAGTGGCGCAAGGCGTACGGGTCGCCGCTGTCCACTTCCACCGGCGCGAACAGCGTCTTGCCGCCGTGCTCCGCGAGCCAGGCGTGCAGACGGCGGGCGAAACCGCAGAAATTGTCATATTGCCGGTCACCGAGGCCGAGGACCGAGTATTGCAGGCTTTCCAGGCTCATCGCCCGGCCGAGCACCTTGCGCTCGAAGCCGCGAGCGCTGTCCGGTCCTTCACCGTCGCCAAAGGTGCTGACCACAAACAGGGCACGGGTGGCGCTGTTCAGATCCTTCTCGCTGACGCCGGCCAACGGCTGGACCTTCACCGGTAGCCCGGCGGCCTGGAGCTGGCCGGCGGTCTGCCAGGCCAGTTGCTCGGCAAAACCGCTCTGGCTGGCAAAGCCGATCAGCCACGCCGGGGCATCGCCAGGGTTGCCGGCAAGCGCTTGGCGAGCCTGGCGGACCTGGCGTTTTTTGCGCCGGCGGTCCAGGTAGAGCAGCCAACCGGTGATGAAAAACAGCGGCATGGCCAACGCGGCGGCGGTCACCAGGATCCGCCCGACCAGGCCGAAGTAACTGCCGACATGCAGGGCATAGATGCTGGTGAGCAATTGCGCCTTGAGGCTCTTGTCGGTGTAGCGGCTGTGACGGCTGATGACGCCGGTGCTCGGGTCGAGCATGAGTTGGTTCAGGGCGCGGTCATGGGGGGCGTCCTTGAGCAGGTAGAACACCGTCGCCGGTTGCCCGGCCACCGGCGGCATGCGCACGTTGTAGGCGGACAGGCCGGGGCCGGCGGCGCTGTAGATGCTGCTCCACATGGCCCGGTAATCGGCGATCGGCGCCGGGCCGCTCGGGGCGGGGCCGCGGCTGCGCACGCGCTCATCCTTGGGCGAATCGGAAAGCAGGCGGGTCAGGCCTTTGTTGTACCACTCATAGGACCAGGTCAGCCCGGTCAGGGCGGCCAACAGATAGAACAGCAGGCACCAGGTGCCCGCGACGGAGTGCAGGTCCCAATTGAAGCTGCGGCCCTTTTTCGCCCAGTCGAGGGTCAGCCAGGCGCGCCAGTTTTTCCACTGGCGCGGCCAGCGCAGGTAGAGGCCGGACAAGCAGAAGAACACCAGGATCAGCGTGCAGGCGCCGGTGATCTGCCGGCCCACGTCGTCCAGGGTCAGGACACGGTGCAACCTGAGCATCAGGCCGAAGAAATCCTGGCCCACCACGTCACCCAGGAACTGCGCGTTGTAAGGGTTGAAGTAGCGCATCGGCCCGCGTTTCTCTCCGGGCGGGGCGGTGAAGATCGCCCGCGCGGCGTTGCCACTGTCGGTCTCGACCCAGAGCATGGCGACGGTCTTGCCGGAGGCGGCTTCGATCTGTTCCACCAGTTCGGCGGGCGGCAGGACGCCGGCCGGTTGTTTTTCAACCGTCAGCACCTCGGGGTTCAATGCCCGCAGGATTTCGTCCTGGAAAGACACCACCGCACCGGTAACGCCCATCAACGCCAGGACCAGCCCGGCACTGATGCCGAAAAACCAGTGCAACTGGAACAGGGTTTTCTTCAACACGTCGCCCGCCTTGTTCATTCAATACTGTTTGTCACGGCGTGCATTATGCCGTGTGTTATCGAGAAGCATTCATAAACACACATAAAAGCCCCATTCATTTGCATGAACGGGGCTTTGCCCGGTGCCGGTCAGTAATGGGTGGTGGCCAGATCCTGTGGGAGCGAGCCTGACCATCGGCGTCGGGTTCTTTCAACCGGTCAGAAGTGGAAATTGGTACTCAACAACGCCGTGCGCCCGGCCGCCTGGTTGGCGAAGTGGGTCGAGAATGCCTTGTCGTAGTAAGTCTCGTCGGTCAGGTTCTGCACGTTGAGTTGCAGGTCCAGGTGCTTGCTGACCTTGTAGCTGGCCATGGCGTCATAACGCACATAAGAGTCGACCATGGTGGTGTTCGCCACGCTGCCGAACACATCGTCGACATAGAAGGCCCCGCCACCGATGGTCAGCTTGGGCGTGAGCGCGTAGGTGGTCCAGACGCTGGCGCTGTTTTTTGGCGTGTTCGGCAATTCGTTGCCGTCGCTGGTGCTCATCGGCCCGCCATCGACCTGCTCGCTGTTCAGGTAGCTGTAGCCGGCGAACACCTGCCATTTCTCGGTGAGCTTGCCGCTGGCCGACAGCTCCAGGCCGTCGACGCGAGTCTTGCCGGCGTTTTCATAGGTCGTGGTGTCGACCTGCACCCGGGCGTTTTCCTTCTCGGTGCGGAAAATCGCCGCGGTCAGCGAAAGCCGGCTGTCGAGCAAGTCCCACTTGGTGCCGATCTCGTAGTTCTTGGTGGTTTCCGGCTCCATGTCACTGGCGAGCAGGTTGCCACTGCGGTCTGGCGTCCCACCGAGCGGATTGCCCTCGATGCCTTCGCCGACCATGCTGCCGGGCGGCGTGGCCGAGGTCGCATAGGACGCATAGATGCTGCCGTTGTCGGCTGGTTTCCAGACCAGGCCGAACTGGCCGGTGACGAATTCGCTGGTGTCGTCACCCTTGGACGTGGTGGTGCCGGCGGCGTTGTAAGTCTTGTATTTCGTGTCGAAGTGGTCGTAGCGCAGCCCCATGTTCACCAGCCATTGCGGTGACAGCTCCAACGTGTCGAACACGTAGAGCGCGCGGGTGACGCTGGTGGTGTCGGTGCCGGCATAGTTGCGGGAAATCGCGCCGTTCCAGGGATCGTTCGGGTTCGGGTTGGACAGCGACGTGCAGTTGTAGCCGCTCGGTGCGCCGACCAGCGATGGCGTGCAGTTGGTGTTCGCGGCGGTGGTGCCCGGTACGGTGTCGGTGTTGACGTTGTACGAAGTCTTCTCGCCGGTCTCGCGGCTCAGCTCGATGCCGGTGGAGAAACTGTTCTTGAAGCCGGCCACATAAAAATCACCGAACAGATCAGTCTGGTTGGTGGTGGTGTCGACATTGCTGACGCGGCTGTTGACGCGCCGCCAGACCGTACCGTTGTTGACGTTGCCCTTGCTGTCGTCGGGTTGGGTAAGGATGTAGTCCTGCATGCTGGAGCCGTGGCGCAGGGTGTTCTTGACGGTCAGTGCATCGCTCAGGTCATGCTCGATGGCGATGGTCGCGGTGTCGACGCGGGTCTTGCGGAAGTCGCGGTCGGTGAGGCCATAGAAGTTGCTGCTGTCGCCGCCGGCATAGGGCTTGTCCGGGTTGGCTTCGGTGCGGTCGGCGGTGCGGCCCGAGGCGGGAACGCTGTAGGGAATGCCCGAATCCGGCAGGTCGTTGCTTTCCAGGTGGTAGTAGTCGAGGTTGACCCGGGTGTCGGTGCCCAGGCCGAACGCCAGCGACGGCGCGACGCCCCAGCGATCGTAGTTGACCTGGTCACGACCGGCGACGTTGCTTTCGTGGCTCATCAGGTTGAGCCGGCCGGCGGCGCTGTCGCTGAACTGGTAATTGCCGTCGAGGGTGTAGCGCTGGGTCTGGTCCGAACCCCAGGTGAAGCCACCGTCGAACGAGTCGCCCAGGTGGGCTTTCTTGCTCACCAGGTTGATGGTGCCGCCGGCAGCGCCGCGGCCGCCGATGGCCGAATTCGGGCCCTTGCTGACCTCGATGGATTCCACCGCAAATATTTCCCGGCTTTGCGAACCGGTATCACGCACGTTATCCAGATAGGTGTCGCCCTGGGCATCGAAGCCACGGATGAACGGACGGTCGCCCTGGGGGTTGCCGCCTTCGCCGGCACCAAAAGTGATGCCCGGCACGGTACGCAGGGCATCCTGCATGTTCAGGGCGCCGGTGTCCTTGAGCACCTGCTGGGGAATGACTGTCACCGAGCGCGGCGTGTCGACCAGCGGCGCGGTGTATTTCGAGGACGAGGCTTTTTCGACCTGGTAGGACGTCGTGTCCTGGGCCTCGCCCGTGATGCTGGTAGCGTCCAGGGAGATGGCGTTGCGCGGGGCTTTTTCGTCGATCTTTTCCGCCGCTTGGGCCATCTGCGCGACAGCCGTCGCACCGAGGGCGACGCCGATGGCGGAGGCCAGCAGACGAGGTGAATTAACCGGTAATTGTGATTGTTGACGCGACATGAACAGTGCCTTCCCCAAGGTTGAGGCGGCGGAATATAGGGTAAACAATTTTATGTATCAATTGCGAAATATTGCTATTTGGGAGGAATTTACATTCTTTACATTTTGCCTTTACGGTTTCTGCCCAGTGGTGCGTCGGCGGGGGTTGTGCACAGTCAATAAGAATCACTACCATTGGCGCCCCGCGTTATCCACAGGTCCTGAAAGCTATGTTGCTGCACATTCCCGGTGTGTTTTCTCCTGAAGAAGTGCAGCGTATCCGTGAGGCCCTGGAGCAGGCCGAATGGGCAGATGGCAAGGTCACGGCCGGTTATCAATCGGCCAAGGCCAAGCACAACCTGCAACTGCCCGAGGGGCATCCCCTGGCCAAGGAGATCGGTGCGGCCATGCTGGAACGGCTGTGGAAAAATCCCTTGTTCATGTCGGCGGCGCTTCCGCACAAAGTCTTCCCGCCGCTGGTGAATTGCTACACCGCCGGCGGCAGTTTCGATTTCCATGTCGACAATGCCGTGCGCCAGCCCAAGGGCAGTGCCGAGCGGGTGCGCACCGACCTGTCGGCCACGCTGTTCTTCAGCGACCCGGAGGACTATGACGGCGGCGAGCTGGAGATCCAGGACACCTACGGCACCCAGCGGGTCAAGTTGCCGGCCGGGGACATGGTGTTGTATCCGGGCACCAGCCTGCACAAGGTCAACGCGGTTACCCGTGGCACACGCTACGCGTCGTTCTTCTGGACCCAGAGCCTGGTGCGCGAAGACAGCCAGCGCGCGCTGCTGTTCGAGATGGACGGTGCGATCCAGGAACTGACCCGGGACGTGCCCGAGCATCCGTCGTTGATTCGCCTGACCGGCACCTACCACAACCTGTTGCGTCGCTGGGTCGAAGTGTAAGTGACGGATTTTCGTCTGCGCCGCGAGGAAGTGCTCGACGGCGAGGCCCTCAAGGCCATGCTCGAGGACAGCCCGGCGCGGGCGGCCCAGGCGATTCTGATCGCCGCGGGCGAAGGGCTGCTTGAGGCCCAGGCGCTGCTCGGGCAGATTCTGTTGGACGGACATGGTATCGAACAGGATAAAACCCTGGCCCGGCGCTGGTTCGAAATCGCCGCCCGACGCGGGCACCTGATGGCGCGCAACATGCTGGGGCGATGCCATGAGCATGGCTGGGGTTGTGTCGCCGATCCTTCGGTCGCGGCCGGACATTATCGCCAGGCCGCCGAGGCAGGACTGGGTTGGGCGATGTACAACCTGGCCAACCTGCTGGCGACCGGGCGCGGCGTTGCGGAAAATCAGCCGCAGGCGCTGACCCTTTATCGTCGCGCGGCGAAGTTGGGCCACGCCAAGTCGATGAATCTGCTGGGGCGTTATCTGGAAGAGGGGCGTTTCTGCCCGGCGGACCCGGTAGCGGCGGCGCAGTGGTATCGACGTTCGGCCGAAGCGGGGGATTTTCGGGGCCAGTTCAGCCATGGCTGTGTATTGATTGCCGATGCGCGGATCGAAGAGGGCTTGGCATGGTTGCGCCGGGCGTTGGCCGGAGGGAATCTGAATTTTCTTCGTGTCGCCGTACAAACCTTGCAGCAGGCGCGGCTGACTGCGTTGTCTCCACTGATCGAGGCCTATCAGGCGCGAATCCAGCAGATGCAAAAAAGCCCGTGAGCAAGTCACGGGCTTTTGGCTGAGGCAAACGGGTTTAGACGTAGAAGGATTTCAGCGGCGGAAAGCCATTGAACTCCACAGCGCTGTAGCTGGTGGTGTAGGCACCGGTCGACAGCCAGTACAAGCGGTCGCCAATCGCCAGGTTCAGCGGCAAACCGTATTTGTAGTTTTCGTACATGATGTCGGCGCTGTCGCAGGTCGGGCCGGCGATGACCACTTCTTCCATCTCGCCTTTTTTCTCGGTCCAGATCGGAAACTTGATGGCTTCGTCCATGGTTTCGATCAGGCCGGAGAATTTGCCCACGTCGGTGTACACCCAACGCTCGACGGCGGTACGCGACTTGCGGGCCACCAGCACCACTTCGCTGACCAGGATGCCGGCGTTGGCGATCAACGAACGGCCCGGCTCGAGGATGATTTCCGGCAGTTCGTCGCCGAAGTCTTCCTTGAGGAAGCGGATGATTTCCTCGGCGTAGGTTTCCAGGCTGTTGGTGCGGGTGATGTAGTTGGCCGGGAAGCCACCGCCCATGTTGATCAGCTTCAAGACGATGCCGTCTTCTTCTTTCAGACGTTCGAAGATCACCTTGACCTTGGCGATGGCCGCGTCCCAGACGCTGATGTCGCGCTGTTGCGAGCCGACGTGGAACGAGATGCCGTACGGCACCAGGCCCAGGTCGCGGGCGAGGATCAGCAGGTCCATGGCCATGTCGGTCTGGCAGCCGAACTTGCGCGACAGTGGCCAGTCAGCCGTGGTCGAGCCTTCGGTGAGGATGCGCACATAGACTTTCGAACCCGGCGCGGCCTTGGCGATGTTGCGCAGGTCAGCTTCGGAGTCAGTGGCGTAGAGGCGCACGCCCTTCTCGTAGAAGTAGCGGATGTCCTTGGATTTCTTGATGGTGTTGCCGTAGCTGATCTGGTCCGGGCCGACGCCACGGCTCATCACCTTGTCCAACTCATAGATCGAGGCGATGTCGAAGTTCGAGCCTTTATCCTTGAGCAGGTCGATGATTTCCACCGCCGGGTTGGCCTTGACGGCGTAGTAGACCTTGGCGAATTCGAAACCGGCGCGCAGGTCGTCATAGGCCTTGGCGATCATCGCGGTGTCGATCACCACGAACGGGGTTTCCTGCTTGTCGGCGAACGCCTTCATTTTCTGAAAGGTTTCGCGCGCGAAATAATCTTCGACCTGGATCGACATACTTGGGACTCCTACTGGCAAACATCAGGATCAATGGGTTTGAGGGCAGCAGCCCTCGCGAACGTCCTCCGTATCCCCACTTTGGTTCGCCTACTTCCCAAGGCATGTCGCCGAAAGCAAAAAGGCCACGGGATGCTTGATGCCCTTGGCCTTGCTGTCTCGTCGTCAGTACTTGAGCCGGATGGATCGTTTCCAGCATGGACGTTCGGCGCGAACTTTAGGGCGTGAGGGGCCTGAGATCAACTAAAAATGTCGCGTTTCTGCACGTCTCCGTCGTGCGGTGCGCGACAGCTCATGATGTAACCGACCGGTGTGACAGGTTGATGTTCCCTCGGATCGGTTTTCAACCTTGCGCAATGTGCCTTTTGATTTTGTGGCGAGGGGATTTATCCCCGCTGGGCTGCGTAGCAGCCCCATCCGGTTGATTCGCCCTATCTGAATAAGCGTGGTGCCAGAGTCTGGGTCTGCTTCGCAGCCCAACGGGGATAAATCCCCTCGCCACAAATTGCCCCCTCACTACAAAGGAATTGTGCTTCACCGATGGTCAGGTAGACGCGGTCTCGGCCGGCGAGACGATACTGGTCTTGCCGCCACGGGACTTGCCGGAGCTCAGGTATTCGGCAATCGATTCCTGGGTCACTTCCCCAAGAAAGACCCGCTCGGCATCCATCACCGGCAGCCACGAACGGTTGAACTCATACATGCGCGACAACAGGATCCGCAGATGTTCGTCGTAGGCCGCGGTGGCGTTGAATTCCCGCAGGAACTGCCCGCAAGTGCCGGTCTGGCGGTACAGGTCGCGACGGCGCACATACCCCAGCGCCTTGTTCTCGGCGCAGGTGACCACCACGTAGCGACGGTCGTGTTCGTCCATCAATTCCAGCGCCTCGGCGACCGGCGTCTCAGGGCTGACCGACGGGGCGTTGTCGGCGGCGTCTTCGGCCTTGACCAGCAACAGGCGCTTGAGCGTGCTGTCCTGGCCGACGAAGTTGCTGACGAACTCGTCGGCCGGGTGGGCGAGGAGCGTGTCCGGGTGATCGCACTGGACCAGTTTGCCGGCGCGGAAGATCGCGATCTTGTCGCCCAGCTTGATGGCTTCGTCGATGTCGTGGCTGACCATGATCACGGTTTTGTTCAACGCCCGTTGCATTTCGAAGAACTCGTTCTGGATCATCTCGCGGTTGATCGGGTCGACCGCGCCGAAAGGTTCGTCCATCAGCAGCAACGGCGCATCGGCGGCCAGGGCGCGGATCACGCCGATCCGCTGCTGCTGGCCGCCCGACAGTTCACGCGGGTAGCGATGCAGGTACTGCTTGGGTTCGAGCTTGATCATGCTCATCAACTCGCGGGCGCGGTCGTGGCATTTCTGCTTGTCCCAGCCGAGCAGGCGCGGCACCACGGTAATGTTCTCCTCGATGGTCATGTTCGGGAACAGGCCGATCTGCTGGATCACATAGCCGATGTTGCGGCGCAGGGTCACCTCGTCGAGGCCGGTGGTGTCTTCGCCGTTGATCAATACTTTGCCCGAGGTCGGCGGGATCAAGCGGTTAATCATCTTCAGCGTGGTGCTTTTGCCACAGCCCGACGGCCCGAGGAACACGCAGATCTCGCCTTCGTTGACGGTCAGGTTCACCGAGTCCACGGCTTTCACATCCTTGCCGTTGCTCTTGAAGGTTTTGCTGAGGTTTTGAAGTTCGATCATTTTAATAGTCCTTTCGGGGTCAGCGAGCGTTGCAGCCATTGCAGAAGCAGGTCGGCGAAGATGGCCAGGAGGCTGACCAGCACGGCGCCGACGATCAGCATCGACATGTCGCTGCGGCTGATGGAAGCGAGGATGAGCACGCCCAGGCCACCGGCGCCGATGGTGGCGGCGATGGTCATGACGCCGATGTTCATGACCACGGCGGTGCGTACGCCGGCGAGGATCACCGGCACGGCAATCGGCAGCTCGACCATGCGCAGACGCTGGCCGAAGGTCATGCCGATGCCGCGGGCGGCTTCACGAATGCCCGGTTCGACGCCGGTCAAGGCCAGGTAGGTGTTGCGCATGATCGGCAGCAGCGAATAAAGGAACACCGCGGTGATCGCCGGCATCGGACCGAGGCCCTGGCCGAACTTGGAATAGAACGGCAGCAGCAGGCCGAACAGGGCAATCGACGGAATGGTCAGCAGTACCGTGGCGCTGGCTTGCAACGGGCCGGCGAGCGCCGGGAAGCGGGTCATGAAAATGCCCAGCGGCACGCCGACGATTATCGCCAGGGTCACGGCGATGCCCACCAGGGTGATGTGCTGCCAGGTCAGATGCAGCACCAGCGGCCAGTCCAGATGGGAAAAGGCGTCAAGAAAATCCATGGCTTTTCCTCCAGGTCATTGGGTTGAGAGCAGGGAATGCTGGCGCAGGAAATCGGCGGCAACGGCGGAAGGGCTTTCATGATCGACGTCCACGCGGGCGTTGAGCTGACGCATGGTTTCGTCGTCGAACAATTCGGCCAGTGGCTTGAGCTGCGCGGCCAGTTGCGGATGGGCGTCGAGGAAGGCCTGGCGCACCACCGGCGCGGCGGTGTAGTCAGGGAAGTAATGCTTGTCGTCTTCCAGCAGCTTCAGCTTGAACGCGTTCAGTCGGCCGTCGGTGGTGTACACCAGTCCGGCGAACACCTGGCTGTTGCGCAGGGCGGTGTAGACCAGGCCGGCGTCCATCTGCCGGATATTCTTGCGGGTCAGGTTCATGCCGTAGCGCTCGACCATGCCGGCCAGGCCGTCGGAACGGTTGGCGAACTCGGTATCCAGCGCGACCAGGTGATTTTCCTCGGCCTCGGCCTGCAGCACCGTATTCAATTGGCTGATGGAATTGATCTGCGGGTACTTCTTCGCGACTTTCTCCGGCAGGGCCAACGCGTAGGTGTTGCTGAATTTCGACGGCGCGAGCCAGACCAGGCCTTTTTTCGCGTCGAGTTCTTTCACCCGGGCGTAGGACTGGGCGCTGTCGAGTTTTTCCGTGACATGGTTGTAGGAAACCAGCGACACGCCGGTGTATTCCCAGAGTAAATCCAGTTGCCCGGTTTCATGGGCGCTGCGGGCCAGGTTGCTGCCCAGCCCGCCAGTGACCTGAGCGTCGTAGCCCTTGTCGCGCAGGTATTGCGCGGTGATCTCGGCCAGCAGGGTCTGCTCGGTGAACACCCGGGCACCGAGGCGGATCAGCGGTTTTTCAGCGGCTTGGGCGAATCCCGCGAACAGCAGCAGGCAGCCCAGGATCAAGCTCAACTTCTTCATAACGATTCCTTTATCAGCCAGGCTCAGGACGGTCGCAGACCGCGTTCCAGCCAGAGGCGGCTGGCCAGTGTCACCAGGCCGTCGAGCAGCAATGCCAGCAAGGCGGTGCAGGCCGCGCCGAGCAGCAATTGCGGCTGATTATTCAAGGCAATGCCGGGGAAGATCAGGCTGCCAAGGCTGTTGGCGCCGATCAGGAACGCCAGCGGTGCGGTGCCGACGTTGATCGCCAAGGCCACGCGCACGCCACCGACGATGATCGGCACGGCGTTGGGCAGTTCGACTTTCCACAACACCTGGCGCGGGGTCATGCCGATGCCGACGGCAGCCTCCTTGAGCGAGCCCTGGACATTTTTCAAGCCTTCATAGGTGTTGCGCACAATAGGCAACAGCGAGGCGAGGAACAGGGCGAAGATTGCCGGCCCGCTGCCGATGCCGAGGATGCCCAGGGCAATGGCCAGCACGGCCAGGGGCGGCACGGTATTGCCGATGTTGAACACTTGCATGAAGCGTTCGGCGCGCCCGACCATGCCGGGGCGGCTGAGGGCGATACCGGCGGGAATGCCGACGATCAGGGCCGCCAACATGGAAGCCAATACCAGCATCAGGTGCGCTTGCAGGTAGAACAGCAGGTCGTCGCGGTAACGATGGATCGTATCGATGCCGATCCAGTGGACCAACAGGGCCAGGAGGGCGACGACGACCGCCCCCCCGATAAGCCCTTTGCCATAGCGGATAGCCACAGGCGGACTCCTTTGTCTTTTTAGTCGGCGCACGCTTTCCCGGGCGGCGGACCTTCATTGGTTGCCGGGAAAACGTTCGCGAGAAGCAGCTCTTTTCGATGCCGTCAAAACGGCTGTCGAAGCGAGCCATGAGCGCAGCCTCGTCAGGCTAACTTGCTGATTTTTCAGACCCTGACGGTTGCTCGTATCAGGGTGGTGGACGCCTCCACGCGGCAAAAGGTTCCCATGTGCGGCAGCATCTGGCCACCCTTGATGTGCTCAACGGTTCGGTTCCTGGCACAAGTTGAGCTATAATCGCCGCCCTTTTTTGAATCACCTGCCAGGCGATTTCCCATGACCAAACAGGCCGCCGAAGTCGCGAAACGCCGCACTTTCGCAATTATTTCCCACCCCGATGCCGGTAAGACCACCATCACCGAAAAGCTCTTGCTGATGGGCAAGGCGATTGCGGTGGCCGGCACGGTGAAATCCCGCAAGTCCGACCGTCATGCCACCTCCGACTGGATGGAGATGGAAAAGCAGCGGGGTATTTCCATTACCACCTCGGTCATGCAGTTCCCGTATCGCGACCACATGATCAACCTGCTCGACACCCCGGGCCACGAAGACTTCTCCGAAGACACCTACCGCACGCTGACCGCGGTGGACTCGGCCTTGATGGTCCTCGACGGCGGTAAAGGCGTCGAGCCACGGACCATCGCGCTGATGGACGTCTGCCGTCTGCGGGACACGCCGATCGTCAGCTTCATCAACAAGCTCGACCGCGACATTCGCGACCCGATCGAACTGCTCGACGAAATCGAAGCGGTCCTGAAGATCAAGGCCGCGCCGATCACCTGGCCGATCGGTTGCTACCGCGACTTCAAGGGCGTCTACCACCTGGCCGACGACTACATCATCGTCTACACCGCCGGCCACGGTCATGAACGTACCGAAACCAAGATCATCGAGAAGCTCGACTCCGACGAGGCCCGCGCGCACCTGGGCGACGAGTACGAGCGCTTTGTCGAGCAACTGGAACTGGTGCAGGGCGCCTGCCATGAATTCAACCAGCAGGAATTTCTCGACGGCCAACTGACCCCGGTGTTCTTCGGGACCGCCCTGGGCAACTTCGGCGTCGACCATGTGCTCGACGCCGTCGTCGATTGGGCCCCGCGCCCGCTGCCACGCGTTGCCAACGAGCGCACCGTGGAGCCGGTGGAAGAGAAATTCGCAGGCTTCGTGTTCAAGATCCAGGCGAACATGGACCCCAAGCACCGCGACCGCATCGCCTTCATGCGCATCTGCTCCGGCAAATACGAAAAAGGCATGAAGATGCGCCACGTGCGCACCGGCAAGGACGTGCGCATCGGCGACGCCCTGACCTTCTTCTCCTCGGAACGCGAGCAACTGGAAGAGGCCTTCGCCGGTGACATCATCGGGTTGCACAACCACGGCACCATCCAGATCGGCGACACCTTCACCGAAGGCGAAGCCCTGGGTTTTACGGGCATCCCGCATTTCGCCCCGGAACTTTTCCGCCGCGTACGGCTGAAGGATCCGCTCAAGTCCAAGCAACTGCGCCAGGGCCTCCAGCAGTTGGCCGAAGAGGGCGCCACCCAGGTGTTCTTCCCGGAGCGCAGCAACGACATCATCCTCGGCGCCGTCGGTGTGCTGCAGTTCGACGTCGTCGCCAGTCGCCTGAAAGAGGAATACAAGGTCGAGTGCTCCTACGAGCCGATCACCGTGTATTCCGCCCGCTGGATTGAATGCGACGACAAGAAAAAACTCGAGGAATTTTCCAACAAGGCCGTGGAAAACCTCGCGCTGGACGGCGGCGGGCATTTGACCTACCTGGCGCCAACACGGGTCAACCTGGCGCTGATGGAAGAGCGCTGGCCAGATGTGAAATTCCGCGCGACGCGTGAGCATCACTAAGCCCCAGGCGTCTAAACCGAAAACCTGTGGGAGCGAGCCTGCTCGCGAAAGCGGAGTGTCAGCCATATCCATTTTGGATGTGCCGCCGTCATCGCGAGCAAGCTCGCTCCCACATTAGTCCCGCGCTAGTCTTCCGATCCGCCGGCCACCCCATAATCCCTGTGCGAGCTTGCTCGCGATGGCGGTGGGTCAGCTTGCCTGGATGCTGTGATGTTAGTGGGTTTGGGAATAGACCTTATTCGAAACCAATCTTTAGAAGAGCGGCATTTCTGGCTGTTGCGTGGCGTCCTATCTGATGAACCGGTCTGTTCGGAACAATATTTCCTGAGCACCGTCGGCCCCGGCTTTCTCCGGTAAAGAAGGAATTGGCTATGAATAAGCTGCTGCGCATGATGTTTTTTCTAAAGGTGTTGGTGATGCTGTCCCTCGGTTCCACCGCTGCGTGGGCCGAATGCGATGAGCACGAGAAGCACGCGTCGAGTGGCTCGGTGGTTCAAGGCGAGTTCATGCTTGCCGCGACCGATGCGGACGCAGGCGATCCGGACGATGGCGAGGATGATGATAATTCGCCAGTTGATCCGCCGGATGACGATGAGGATGAAGAGGGCGACAGCCAGACGTAGATGCCCTGCATAAAAAACCCTCCAGCCCGAGTCGGTCTGGAGGGTTTTTTATTTCCTGTGGCGAGGGAGCTTGCTCCCGCTGGGCCGCAAAGCGGACCCTCTTTTTGGGCCTGCTACGCCCGAAGCGTCGGACCGGCCCAGCGGGAGCAAGCTCCCTCGCCACAAAGGCTTTTTTGCCTTAAGTGCTTTGCTGTCCTTTAGCCTTACGCCGCGCCGTCGAGGAACCGCTCCGCGTAGTGACACGCCACCAAACGGTTATCGAGCGGCCGCAGCGCCGGCTCTTCGGTTTTGCAACGCTCGGTCGCGTACGGGCAGCGCTTGTGGAAGGCGCAGCCGGACGGTGGGTTGAGCGGGTTGGGCAGTTCGCCGACGATCTTGATCTTCGGCTTGTTCGGGTCCGGATGGATGGTCGGCGTGGCCGACAGCAGCGCCTGGGTGTAGGGGTGCAGAGGGCGGCTGTAGATGGATTCGTTGGGGCCCATTTCCACCGGGCGGCCGAGGTACATCACCATCACGTCGTCGGCGACATGCTGCACCACCGCCAGGTTGTGGGAGATGAACACGTAGGCGGTGTTGAATTCCTGTTGCAGGTCCATGAACAGGTTCAGCACCTGCGCCTGGATCGACACGTCCAGCGCCGAGGTTGGTTCGTCCGCCACCAGCACCTTGGGTTGCAGCATCATGGCGCGGGCCAGGGCGATGCGCTGGCGCTGGCCGCCGGAGAACATATGCGGATAGCGCTGGTAATGCTCGGGGCGCAGGCCCACCTGCTTCATCATCGCCTGGACTTTGTCGCGACGCTCGGTGGCCGAAAGGTTGGTGTTGATCAGCAACGGCTCGGCCAGTTGATCACCGATTTTCTGCCGCGGGTTGAGGGACGCATAAGGACTCTGGAAGACCATCTGCACGTCTTTGCGCAGTTGCTTGCGCTCGGCCTTGTTGGCGCCGGCCACTTCCTGGCCGGCGATTTTCAAGGAACCGGCGGACGGCTCTTCGATCAGCGTCAGGGCCCGGGCGAGGGTGGATTTGCCGCAACCGGATTCACCCACCACGGCCAGGGTCTTGCCGGCTTCCAGTTCAAACGACACACCGTTGAGGGCGCGCACGGTCGCATGGCCCTTGAACATGCCACGGGACACTTCGTAATGACGGGTCAGGTCACGGGCGGTAAGTACGACGGCCATCACGCCACCTCCTGGTTCAACGGATAGAAGCAGCGGGCGAGGCTGTTGGATTTCGGATCGAGCGCAGGGCGCTCCTGGCGGCAGTTGTCGCGCACGTACGGGCAGCGCGGCGACAGCAGGCAGCCTTGTGGGCGGTCGTAGCGACCGGGGACGATGCCCGGCAAGGTCGCCAGGCGCTCGGCGCCCATGCTGTGCTCCGGAATCGCCGCCAGCAGTGCTTCGCTGTACGGGTGGGCCGGGATGTCGAACAGCTGCGGCACCTTGCCCACTTCCACGGCCTGGCCGGCGTACATCACGCACACGCGCTGGGCGGTTTCAGCCACGACGGCGAGGTCGTGGGTGATCAGCACCAGGCCCATGTCCTGCTCTTTCTGCAGGGCCAGCAGCAGATCCATGATCTGCGCCTGGATGGTCACGTCCAGAGCAGTGGTCGGTTCGTCGGCGATCAGCAGTTTCGGCTCGCCGGCAATCGCCATGGCAATCGCCACGCGCTGGCTCATGCCGCCGGACAGTTGATGCGGGTAAGCGTCCATGCGGCTGGCGGCGCCCGGGATCTCGACTTTTTCCAGTAGTTCGATGGCGCGCTTGCGGGCGGCCTTGCCGGACATCTTCAGGTGCAGGCGCAGCACTTCTTCGATCTGGAAACCCACGGTGTAGCTGGGGTTGAGCGCGGTCATCGGATCCTGGAAAACCATCGCCAGGTCCTTGCCGACGATCTGCCGGCGCTGGCGGTTGCTCAGCTTGAGCATGTTCTTGCCGTCGAAGTTCAGCGCGTCGGCGGTGACGATACCGGGGTGCTCGATCAGGCCCATCAGCGCCATCATGGTCACGGATTTACCCGAGCCGGATTCGCCGACGATCGCCAGGACCTCGCCTTTATCCACGCTCAGGTCCAGGCCGTCGACCACCGGCACGGCGGTGGCGTCGCCGAAGCGGACGTTGAGATTCTTGATTTCTAGCAATGACATGGGAATCTCCTCAGGCGGCATTCTTGAGTTTCGGGTCCAGCGCATCGCGCAGACCGTCGCCCATCAGGTTGATTGCCAGCACGCTGAGCAAAATGGTCAGGCCGGGCAGGCTCACGACCCACCAGGCGCGTTCGATGTAGTCGCGGGCCGAGGCCAGCATGGTGCCCCACTCAGGGGTTGGGGGCTGCACGCCAAGGCCGAGGAAGCCCAGGGCGGCGGCGTCGAGGATCGCCGAGGAGAAACTCAGGGTCGCCTGGACGATCAGCGGTGCCATGCAGTTGGGCAGCACGGTGATGAACATCAGGCGCGGCAGGCCGGCACCGGCCAGGCGGGCGGCGGTCACGTAGTCGCGGTTCAGCTCACCCATCACGGCGGCGCGGGTCAGGCGCACGTAGGAAGGCAGCGAGACGATGGCGATGGCGATCACGGTGTTGATCAGGCCAGGGCCGAGGATGGCGACGATCGCCACGGCCAGCAGCAGCGAGGGCAGGGCGAGCATGATGTCCATCAGGCGCATGATGGTCGGGCCGAGGATGCGCGGGAAGAACCCGGCGAACAGCCCCAGCAGGATGCCCGGGATCAGCGACATCACCACCGACGACAAACCGATCAGCAGCGACAGCCGCGAACCCTGGATCAGGCGCGAGAGCAAATCACGGCCCAGTTCGTCGGTGCCCAGCAGGAACTGCATCTGCCCACCTTCGAGCCACGCCGGCGGCGTCAGCAGGAAGTCGCGGTATTGCTCGCTCGGGTCGTGCGGCGCGACCCATGGGGCGAAGAGTGCACAGAACACAATCAGGATCATGAACATCAGCCCGGCGACGGCGCCCTTGTTGCGGGAAAACGCGTGCCAGAATTCTTTGTACGGGGATGGGTACAGCAGGCTTTGATCGACTGCTACCGCGGTAGTTGGAGTACTCATGGTCTTGATCTCAGCGCTGGTGACGGATGCGTGGGTTGGCAAAGCCGTAGAGGATGTCCACGACGAAGTTGACCAGAATCACCAGGCAGGCGATTAACAGGATGCCGTTCTGCACCACGGGATAGTCCCGGGCGCCGATGGCTTCGATCAGCCACTTGCCGATGCCCGGCCAGGAGAAGATCGTTTCGGTCAGGACCGCGCCGGCCAGCAGCGTGCCGACTTGCAGGCCGACCACGGTCAGCACCGGGATCAGCGCGTTGCGCAGGCCGTGCACGAAGACCACGCGCGATGGCGACAGGCCCTTGGCCTTGGCGGTGCGGATGTAGTCCTCGCGCAGCACTTCGAGCATGGAGGAACGGGTCATGCGGGCGATCACCGCCAGCGGAATGGTGCCCAGCACGATGGCCGGCAGGATCAAGTGATGCAGTGCGTCGAGGAACGCGCCCGGCTCATCGGCCAGCAGCGTATCGATCAGCATGAAGCCGGTTTTCGGCTCGATATCGTAGAGCAGGTCGATCCGTCCCGACACCGGTGTCCAGCCCAGGGATACCGAGAAGAACATGATCAGGATCAGGCCCCACCAGAAGATCGGCATCGAATATCCCGCCAGGGAGATGCCCATCACGCCATGGTCGAACAGGGATCCTCGCTTGAGTGCCGCGATCACCCCAGCCAGCAGGCCGAGGATACCGGCGAACAACAGCGCGGCCAGGGACAGTTCCAGGGTCGCGGGAAACAGCGAGCTGAACTCGGTCCATACGCTTTCACGGGTACGCAGCGATTCGCCAAGATCGCCCTGGGCCAGTTTGCCGATGTAGTCCAGGTACTGGGCATACAGCGGTTTGTTCAGGCCAAGGCGTTCCATTGCCTGAGCATGCATTTCGGGATCGACCCGACGTTCGCCCATCATCACTTCCACGGGGTCGCCGGGGATCATGCGAATCAACGCGAAGGTCAGCAAGGTGATGCCGAAGAACGTGGGAATCAGTAATCCCAGTCGGCGGGCAATAAAACTAAACATCTTCAGGTGTACCTCATCAGCCGGTTAGGCGTGCCCGGCAACTCCTGGGGTCAGGGATGCCGGGCGTTTTCTTATCTACTTCACCTGGGTGGTGGCGAAGTTGTTGGTGGTGAGCGGGCTAATTACATAACCCTCTACGTTCTTGCGCATTGCCGTGAACATGCGGGTGTGGGCCATGCTGATCCATGGCTGGTCCTGGCTGAAAATCACCTGGGCCTGCTCATAGAGCCTGGCACGCTCCTCGGGGTTCACTGTGGCGCGTGCCTGGTCGAGCAGCGCCTGGAATTTCTCGTTGCACCAGCGCGCGTAGTTTTCGCCGTTCTTGGCGGCTTCGCAACTGAGCATAGGCGTCAGGAAATTATCCGGGTCGCCGTTATCGCCCGCCCATCCGGCGGAAACCATGTCGTGCTCGCCGTTTTTCGCGCGCTTGAGCATTTCGCCCCATTCCATCACGCGGATATCGACCTTGATCCCGACTTTCGCCAGGTCGGCCTGCATCATTTGCGCGCCGAGCATCGGGTTGGGGTTGGTCGGGCCGCCGCCATTGCGAGTGAACAGGGTAAACACGGTGCCTTCCGGCACGCCGGCTGCCTTGAGCAACTGGCGCGCCTTGTCGAGATCGCGGGTCGGGTTCTTCAGGTCGTGGTTGTAACCCAGCAGCGTCGGCGGGTAAGGGTTGACCGCGGCGGTGGCGTTGCCCTTGCCGAACAGCGCGTTGACGTAGGCTTCCTTGTCGAAGGCCAGGTCGATGGCTTTGCGCACCCGCACGTCGCTCATGTATTTGTGGCTGGTGTTCAGGGCGGTGTAGGAAACGGTCATCGCATCCAGCTCGGTGACCTTCAGGTTCGGGTCTTTCTTGATGCTGGGGATATCGTCCGGTTTCGGGTACAGCGCAATCTGGCACTCGTTGGTCTTGAGTTTCTGCATGCGCACATTGTTGTCGGTGGCGATCGCCAGCACCAGCGCATCGGCCGGCGGTTTGCCCCGGAAGTAGTCCGGATTGGCCTTGAAGCGAACCTGGGCGTCTTTGTTGTAGCGCTGGAAGATGAACGGCCCGGTGCCGATCGGCTTGCTGTTCAGCTCGGCGGCCTTGCCTGCCTTGAGCAACTGGTCGGCGTATTCGGCCGGGTAGATCGAGGAGAACGCCATGGCGACGTCGGCCAGGAACGGTGCTTCGCGGCGGGTCAGGGTGAACTTGACCGTGTGCTCGTCGACTTTTTCGACGTTCTTGAGCAGTTCCTTGAAGCCCATGCTTTCAAAGTACGGGAAACCCACGCTCGACAGTTTGTGCCACGGGTGATTCGGGTCCAGCTGGCGCTGGAAACTCCAGACCACGTCGTCGGCGTTCATGTCGCGGGTCGGCTTGAAGTAATCGGTGGTGTGGAACTTGACGCCTTTGCGCAGGTGGAAGGTATACGTCAGGCCGTCGTCGCTGATGTCCCAGGACTCGGCCAGGGCAGGAATCACTTCGGTGGTGCCGGGCTTGAAGTCGGCCAGGCGGTTGAAGATCGTTTCGGCCACGGCGTCGGCGGTGACTGCAGTCGTGTACTGGACCATGTCGAAGCCTTCCGGGCTGGCTTCTGTGCAAACCACCAGGGGTTTGGCCGTGGCGCCAACGGCAACACTCAGCAGTGCGGCGGCAATGGCGGCGCGTAGGGGGTTCATGTTCATCGTCAATCCTCTGCAATCGGTTGAACGGCAAAAAACCGAACGGTCAACCTTGTGGGTCGACCGTCGGTGGAAAGGTTAGAGAATGTTGAACGGGATGGTGGTAACCAGGCGGAATTCGTTGAGGCTGCCGTCGGCCTGGTTTTCGCTGGCTCGGTGGGCGGTATAGGTCGCACGGACCGCGGTGGCTTTCAGCGGGCCGCTCTGGACGGCATAGGAGGCACCGATACCGTATTCGTAGTGATGCTCGCCGTCCATAGAGGCGACGTCGTAACCGGTACTGTTGTAATGCGTACCGTCGATGCCCCAGCCGCGAGCCTGATAGATGTTGAATTTCAGGCCCGGAACGCCGTATTCGGCCATGTTCAGGCCATAGGCGACCTGGAAGGATTTCTCGTTCGGGCCGTTGAAGTCCGACAACAGGGAGTTGGCCAGGTAGATGCCGTTGGTTTCGTGCAGGTAGTCGAAGTATTCGTTGCCGTTCACTTGCTGGTAAGAGAACGTCAGGCTGTGGGCCTGGTGCGTCAAGCCGAACGACAGGGAATAGGTGTCGTTGTCGATTTCGCCCAGCTTGCTTTTACCCGAGTCCACGGTCTTGTAGTAGTTCAGGCCGGTGGTCAGGCTCAGCACCGAGCTGTCGCCCAGTTCATGGGTGGCACCGAAGTAGTACTGGTTCCACATGTCCTCGGCCTCGGTCGCCCAGAGGCTGGTCTTCAGGCTGGCCAGTGGCTGGTAACTGATACCGGCGGTGTTGACGTGATCAGTCTCGACGCTGCTGTCGCCATACTCGGAGCGAAACTTGCGCTGGCTTTGTTCCATGCGAGGAGAGTTACGGTCGAAGGTGGCTATATCGAACGCCAGGTTTTCGAATTCTTCACTGTGCAGGCTCACACCCTGGAAGCTGGAAGGCAGCGCACGGTTGCCGATGACATCGACCATCGGGCTGCTGAAGTTCTGGCGGCCGGCGGTCAGGGTGGTGTTGGAAACGCGTGCCTTGAGGTTGGCCAGGCCCAGTTTGCTCCACTGGCCCACGGCGTCGCCGCCTTCGCGGGTCAGGGTACGGTTGTTGCCGGCGCCCGGACGGGTGGTCGGCGCTCCGCCATTGTTGGACGCCAGATCCTTGCGATCCTGGTCCAGGGCGATGGCGTTATAGGCGGCCAGTTCGGTGCTGAAACCCACGGTGCCTTCGGTGAACCCCGAGTTGTATTTGACGATGGTGCCCTGAACCCAGTTGATACGGCGGTCGGTCTCGCGTGCTTCGCCGTTCTTGCGATAGGTGAGCTTTGTGCCCCGCTTGAATTGCTCGTTGGCGTACCAGTTGCGCGTGGTGCCACTGATGGACTGGCCTTCGATGAAACCCTTGGCTTCGCTTTGCTCGCTGGTGGTCTTGAGAGCCACAGGAGTGACCGCCTGACTTTGAGACTCGGCATAGGCCGTTGCGGTGATGCTGCTGATGGCCAGGGCCAGTATCGCGGTGCTGCTCAGTTTCATGGGTAACGCTCCTTTTTCTTTCTTTTTTATGCCGTTCTTTTTCGGTGATACGGCTATTGGTTTACAACTCATTTGCAGCTTGCAAACGTTTGCCAGGCGCCTGATCGGCGAATTACGGCAAGACGCTGGCGGAGGGCTTCCAAAGGAAGCCCTCGCTGCATGGCTAAACGGTTATGGGTTCAGGCTGACGCCCGAGAAGACGTTGCGACCGAAGGGGCTGACCTTGAACCCTTCGACTTTGGCACTCAGCGGCTGATTGACCGTCGAGTGGGCGATAGGCGTGATCGGCACTTGCTGCTTGAGCAACTGCTGGGCCTGTTTATAGAGCACGGTGCGCTGCTCGCGGTCGGTGACGATCTTGGCCTGCTTGATCAGCTTGTCGTAATCCTGGTCACACCATTGGGAGTAGTTGTTGCCGCCAATGGCGTCGCAGCTGTACAGCGTGCCCATCCAGTTGTCCGGGTCCCCGTTGTCGCCGGTCCAGCCGATCAGGTTGATGTCGTGCTCGCCATTCTTGGTGCGCTTGATGTATTCGCCCCATTCGTACGTGACGATCTTCACCTTCAAGCCGATTTTCGCCCAGTCGGACTGGAGCATCTCGGCCATCAGCTTGGCGTTGGGGTTGTACGGGCGTTGCACGGGCATGGCCCAGAGGGTGATTTCGGTACCTTCCTTGACCCCGGCGGCCTTGAGCAGCTCCTTGGCTTTTTCCGGGTCGTAGGGAGCGTCCTTGATCGTGTCGTCGTAGGACCATTGGGTTGGCGGCATGGAGTTTTGCGCCAGTTGCCCCGCGCCCTGGTACACGGCGTTGAGAATGCCCTGCTTGTTCACCGCCATGTCCAGCGCCCGGCGCACTTCGACCTGGTCGAAGGGTTTGTGGCGAACGTTATAGGCGATATAGCCAAGGTTGAAACCGGGCTTCTCGATCAGTTGCAGCTTGGGATCGTTCTTCAGCGCCGGCACATCGGCCGGGCGTGGATGCAGGGTGATCTGGCATTCGTTGGCCTTGAGCTTCTGCACCCGTACCGACGCATCGGTGTTGATCGAGAAGATCAGGTTGTCCAGCTTGACCCGCTCCGGCGCCCAGTACTGCTTGTTGGCGACGTAGCGGATGTTGGAGTCTTTCTGGTAGCTCTTGAACTCGAAAGCCCCGGTGCCGATCGGCTTCTGGTTGATGTCGCTCGGCTTGCCGCCCTTGAGCAGCTTGTCGGCGTACTCGGCCGAGAGGATCGAGGCGAAGCTCATGGCGATGTTCTGGATGAACGCGGCGTCCACGCTGTTCAGCGTCATGACCACCGTCAACGGTCCTGTCGCTTCGACCTTGGCGATGTTCTTGTTCAGGCTCATGCCGTTGAAGTACGGGAACTCGGTGGGGTAGGCCTTGCGAAACGGATGCTGCGGATCGAGCATGCGGTTGAAGGTGAACAGCACGTCGTCGGCATTAAAATCCCGGGTCGGCGTGAAGTAGTCGGTGGTGTGGAACTTCACCCCTTCGCGCAGATGGAAGGTGTATTTCAGACCGTCTTCGGAAATGTCCCAGCTCGTCGCCAGGCCCGGCACGACATTGGTCGCGCCTTTTTCAAATTCGGCCAGGCGGTTGTACAGCGGTTCAGCGGCATCGTTGTCGGTCGCGGTGGTGTATTGCGCGGTGTCGAAACCGGCGGGGCTGCCTTCGGAACAGAACACCAGGCTGCCGCCGGCGGCCTGGGCCGCGGATGTAGCGGCCAGCAGGCCGGTGCCCAGCAATGCGGATAAAACCAAGGTATGGCGCATGACGCTCCCTCTCTCGTTCGGGGTGTTTGACAGTGAACCGGGTGTCCTTTCGGAGACAGGTCCGGGGCACTGGGCTCATTCCATTGCGTAAACAGCGCTGCCGCAGGAGTGGCAAATCGTCCGGCGCCGACGGTATGCGTCGTGGGCCAGGCGGTATATGCGTAACGCCTGAAAGACTTGTGGGAAAAGGCAACACGTCCTAAACCAACTGCTGTGGTACGCAGTGCTTTTGGATGTAGGCAGTTTCCTAGGTCTTGGTCTCGGCAGATAAAGCTACGGTGCGCCGTGGAGCGAGCCCTGCTCGCGATGGCGTTGATGTACATCGCCATCGCGCTCAAAAAGGGGCTGCTACGCAGCCCAGCGGGAGCAAGCTCCCTCGCCACAGGTCACTTTATTATTTGCTGACGCTGACGCCGTAGAAGGAGTTCAAGCCAAAGGGGCTGATCTTGAAGTCCTGCACGTTGGCGCGCATGGGTTGATACACCGTCGAGTGAGCGATAGGTGTCATCGGCACGGCGTCCTTGAGGACGTGTTGCGCCTGTTTGTAGAGTTCGGTGCGCTTGGCCTGGTCGGTGGTGCGCTTGGCTTCCTTGACGAGGCCGTCGAACTTCTTGTCGCACCATTTGGAGAAGTTGTTGCCGGCCAGCGAGTCGCAGCCGAACAGCACGTTGAGCCAGTTGTCCGGGTCACCGTTGTCGCCGCTCCAGCCAATGATCATGGCCTGGTTCTCGCCACCCTTGGAACGCTTGATGTACTCGCCCCATTCATAGCTGGTGATCTTGACCTTCAGGCCGATCTTGGACCAGTCGTTCTGCAGCATTTCCGCCATCAGTTTGGCGTTCGGGTTGTACGGACGTTGAACCGGCATCGCCCACAGAACGATCTCTGTGCCTTCCTTGACGCCGGCTTCCTTGAGCAGAGCCTTGGCTTTTTCAGGGTCGTATTGGGCATCTTTGATGGTGGTGTCGTAGGACCATTGGGTCGGAGGCATGGCGTTGACCGCCAGTTGTCCCGCACCTTGGTACACCGAGTCGATGATCTGCTGCTTGTTTACAGCCATGTCCAAGGCTTGACGGACGCGCAGGTCAGCCAACGGGTTGGGCTTGTCGTCGCCTTTGACTTTTTCCATCACGTTGTAAGCTACATAACCCAGGTTGAAACCCGCCTGGTCAGGCATCTTCAGCGCTTTGTCGTCCTTGAGGGCCTTGAGGTCGGCCGGGCGTGGGAAGAGGGTGATCTGGCACTCGTTCTTCTTCAGCTTCTGGATACGCACCGACGGGTCGGTGGTGATGGCGAAGATCAGGTTGTCGATCTTCACGTCTTCAGGCTTCCAGTAGTCCTTGTTGCCGGTGTAGCGGATGTTGGAGTCTTTCTGGTAGCTCTTGAACACGAACGGGCCGGTGCCGATCGGCTTCTGGTTGATGTCGGCAGGCTTGCCGTCCTTGAGCAGCTGGGCGGCGTACTCGGCGGACTGGATCGAGGCGAAACTCATGGCCATGTTCTGGATGAACGCGGCGTCGACATCCTTGAGGGTGAACTTGACGGTGTGGTCGTCGACCTTATCGATCTTGGTGATGTTGCTGTCCATCCCCATGTCGGTGAAGTACGGGAATTCGGTCGGGTACGCCTTACGGAACGGGTCGTCCTTGTTGATCATGCGGTTGAACGTGAACAGCACGTCATCGGCATTGAATTCACGGGTCGGCTTGAAATACGGGGTGGTGTGGAACTTGACGCCTTCACGCAGATGGAACGTGTAGGTCAGGCCGTCTTCGGAAATGTCCCACTTGGTGGCCAGGCCAGGAGTCACGGCGGTACCGCCGCGCTCAAACTGGGTCAGGCGGTTGAACATGGTTTCTGCAGAGGCATCGAAGTCGGTTCCGGTGGTGTACTGACCAGGGTCAAAACCGGCCGGGCTGCCTTCGGAGCAGAACACCAGGTTAGTCGCGGCGGAAGCGAAAGGAGCGCTGGCTAACAAGCCTGCGCCGACTAAAAACGGAATGACCGCGTGTTTAAGCATGTTGGCCTCATGATTTGTTGTCATTTTTGGATTTGAGGGCGACCTCGTGAGTCGTCCTGCGGATACTTATGCAGGCCCCATACCCAATGCAAGATCCAGAGCGGTTTCAAGTCTGAAACAGTGGCACGTACGTACCTTAATGTCGCATCTTTATAACTTTTGACGCATTTGAACGTTTGCGCAGGTTTTTTTGGGGCAAGAGGCGCTCCGTGCCGGTGCGTCGCGAGGCTGCAACGCACCGGCCTGGGGCGGGTTTTACTTGTTCAAACCCACGCCGTAGAAGGGTGTAAGCCCGAACGGGCTGAGCTTGAAATCGACCACTTCCTTGCGTATCGGCTGGAACACCGTCGAGTTGGCGATGGGGGTGATGGGCACCTGCTGCTTGAGGATTTTCTGCGCCTGGCGGTACAGGTCGATGCGTTGCTGGCGGTCGGTCGAGACCTTGGCCTGCTGGACCAGCCGGTCGTAGGCCGGGTCGCACCACTTGGCGTAGTTGCTGCCCTTGACCGCCGCGCAGCTGTACAGCACGCCGAGCCAGTTGTCCGGATCGCCGTTGTCGCCGGTCCAGCCGTAGATCATCGCGTCGTGTTCGCCATTCTTGGCGCGCTTGATGTACTCGCCCCATTCGTAGCTGACGATGTTGGCCTTGATGCCAACTTTGGCCCAGTCCTGCTGGATCATTTGCGCAGACATTCGCGCATTGGGGTTGGAGGCGCGCTGCACCGTCATTGCCCATAAATCGATGGTTGTACCGGGCGCAACCCCGGCTTCCTTGAGGAGTGCCTTGGCCTTGGTCACGTCATGGGGCGCATCCTGGATCGCCGGGTCGAACGACCATTGGGCCGGGGGCAAGGCGTTCTGCGCCAGCTGCCCGGCGCCCTGGTACACGGCCTTGATGATGGCCGGCTTGTCGATGGCCATGTCCAGCGCCTGACGGACCTTGAGTTGGTCCAGCGGCGGATGCGTCACGTTATAGGCGAGGAAACCCAGGTTGAAACCGGGCTGCCTGAGCACGCGCAGGTTCGGGTCTTGCTCCATCACTTCGATGTCGGCCGGACGTGGATAACCGCTGACCTGGCATTCGCCGCGCTTGAGCTTTTGCAGGCGCACGGCGGCGTCCGGGGTGATGGAAAAAATCAGGTTGTCGAGCTTCACGTCCTCGGGCTTCCAGTACGCGGTGTTGGCGGCGTAGCGGATCTGCGAATCCTTCTGATAGCGCTTGAACACAAACGGTCCGGTGCCGATGGGCTTCTGGTTGAGATCGCCGGCCTTGCCTTCCTTCAATAGCTGCGCTGCGTACTCGGCGGACTGCACGGAGGCAAAACTCATCGCCAGGTTCTGCACGAATGCCGCGTCGACGTTGTTCAGGCTGAAGCGCACGGTGTGCTCGTCGACCTTTTCGACGTTATTGATCGTGGTGGTCAGGCCCATGTCGGTGAAGTACGGCGACTCGGTGGGGTAGGCCTGGCGGAACGGGTGTTGCGGATCGAGCAGGCGCTGGAACGTGAACAGCACGTCGTCGGCGTTGAAGTCGCGGCTCGGGGTGAAGTAGTCGGTGGTATGAAACTTCACACCCTCGCGCAGGTGGAAGGTGTAGGCAAGGCCATCGGCGGATACCTCCCAGCTCGACGCCAACCCGGGCTCGACTTCGGTGCCGCCGCGCTTGAATTGGGTGAGGCGGTTGAAGACGGTTTCGGCCGAGGCATCGAAGTCGGTGCCGCTGGTGTATTGGCTGGGATCGAAGCCGGCGGGGCTGGCTTCGGAGCAATAGACCAGGGTGGTCGCGGCCTGGGCCAGTGGGGCGCCGCTCAGCAGGGCAAGCGTAAGCAAGAGGGGTTTGAAGGTGGTTCTGTCCATGAAATCCCTTAGGTCTTGATGAGGGTTTTTCTGAAGGGTAGCGGGTGGGGCGGGCGCGTAGGAAATATCTAAAAGTGAGGATGACCCGTGGGTTTGGGTATAGCGCTTGGACGACGCGGCCGGACTTTGCGCTGGTATTCCAATCCCATTGTGGGAGCGAGCCTGCTCGCGAAGGCGTTCCAAAGGCCGCCATAAATCGCTGGCCAACCACTCCCCCCGTGGCGAGGGAGCTTGCTCCCGCTGGGGCGCGAAGCGGCCCAATAACAGCGACTCTGTACATCTGACACACCGAGGTGTCCGGTTTTGGGACTGCTACGCAGCCCAGCGGGAGCAAGCTCCCTCGCCACGGAAGGTTGTGTCGGGTTGTTAGGTGGCATGCGTCCTTCGAGAGTGTAGGAACGTTCGGCCCTACATAAGGAAATGTCCGACGTGTTTTTAAGGTTGCCGGTCGGAACTGCGCTCTCTAATCTTTTGCTTGTCGCTGCTACTCAGCGGCCGGGCGTGAGAAACCCGAAAAATAGGTCGTAAGCCTCACGACCATAACGGCAAGTGATGGCTCCAATTTCATCAGGAGCACGCACATGAACAAAGGAAAGAATGAGCCAAAATTCAACAGCGCGAATCCTCTCGCGGAACTCGATGCTATCGAAGAACTGCTAAAGGACGGCGCCGCCGCCGAGCGAGTCCTTGATCATCACCTCAACCCGAAACCACCTGAAACAAGTACCGATCCACGCATTGACAGTCTGTTCTCAGTCACGGCAGATGCCGATGCCGACACGCTGCTGAGCAGTACTTCGGAAATCCTGGCTTCGATCAAAGCCATGGCCGAGGATCTGGCCTTCGAAGTGGAGGGCACGCGGCGCAGTGTGGCGCTGGGGATTCATCAGTTGGTGGAGTTGTGCCAGCTGCTGGTGGACAAGGCGTTGGATCAGCTTGAAGCGCAGGCCAGCCCGGCACCTTGATCTCCTTGTGGCGAGAGAGCTTGCTCCCGCTGGGCTGCTCAGCAGCCCCAAAACCAGACGCCTCGGAGTGTCAGTCAGCCTGAATCGTTGCTGTTGGGGCCGCTTCGCGCCCCAGCGGGAGCAAGCTCCCTCGCCACGGAGGCTTTGGTTGTTTCAGCCAGTAAGCGAACTGGCTGAAACACGGCCAGCACTACTGCATCAACACCTCAACCACCCCATCCGCCGTCATGGTCACTTTGCTGGTGCCGGCTTCAACCTCAGGCGTGACCGACTCGGCGTCCATGGACGCCGCTTTCATCATCATTTGCGGGCGCATGTACGGTTGTGGATAACCGTTGGTGTTGAAGTTCAGGTTGACGATCTTGTAGCCCTTGCCGCCCAGGGCTTCGGTGGCGAGTTGGGCGCGGGCCTTGAAGGCGTTGACGGCGTCCTTGAGCAGGGCGTCTTCGCTGGTCTGGCGGGTGGCGGTGGCGATGGCGAAGTCCATGCCGGCCATTTTCATGTCGCCCAGCAGTTCGCCGGTGAGTTTGGACAGGGCGGCGAAGTCGGCGCTTTCCAGGCGCAGCTCGGCGCGTTCGCGCCAGCCGGTGATTTTCCCGCCTTTGTTGTCGTAGACCGGGTAGCTGTTGCGGCTGCCCTGGCGCAGGTTGATGTCCTTGACTTGCTTGGCCTGGCCGATGGCTTTGTTCAGCGTGGTGCTGACGGCGGCGGCGAGTTTGGCCGGGTCGGTGTTTTGTTCCTCGGTGTAGAGGGTGACGATCATCAGGTCGCGGGCCACTTCCTGGCTGGCTTCGGCGTGCAGGGATATCTGGTTGTAGTGCAGCTCATCGGCGGCCAGGGCCGGCAGGCTGACGACGGCGCCGAGGCTGAGGGCGAGCAGGGTGGCGGGGCGACTGAACGTGTGCATGAAAGCTCCTTGGGATGAGGCGCAGGGGTAGGTTCCGAGCCTGCGTGAACGATAAGACTCTAGCTTTTATGGGCGGGTTCGCACAGTTACAACTTCTATACAGATGATGCCCTGCGAGGGCTTTCTGTGGTGAGGGGATTTATCCCCGCTGGACTGCGTAGCAGTCCCAGAATTGTCATGATTCCGCTCAGCGTGGTGCCTGACCTTTCTTTGGGCCGCTTCGCGCCCCAGCGGGGCAGTGCGACGTTTCGCTAAATCCCCTCGCCACAATGTTGGTGTGCCATTTCATGCCTGTGGCGCTTTGCCGCATCTTCGCCTCTGCCTGCCGCGCCTTGGTTATACTCCGTGCGATCCGCCTGGAGCGCTCATCAGGAGAGCTCATGCTCGCCCCTTTGCAAATGACTTCCGCTTCGCGCCAGAACCTCTGGCGTCTGACGTTCATCCGCATTCTGGTCCTCGCGGCCCAGGCCGGCTCCGTGGGGCTTGCCTATTGGTTCGACCTGCTGCCGCTGCCCTGGCTGCAACTGGCGATTACCCTGGTGTGCTCCAGCGTACTCTGCGCATTGACGGCGATTCGCCTGCGCACTTCCTGGCCAGTGACCGAGCTTGAATACGCCGTGCAACTGGCCTGCGACTTGTTTATCCACAGTGCGCTGCTGTATTTCTCCGGCGGGTCGACCAACCCCTTCGTGTCGTATTACCTGGTACCGCTGACGATTGCTGCGGTCACGCTGCCGTGGCGTTTTTCGCTGATCCTGTCCGGCATCGCCCTGGCGCTGTACACCTTGTTGCTGGCGCGGTTCTATCCGCTGGAAACCTTTCCCATTGCCCGGGAAAACCTGCAGATCTACGGCATGTGGCTGAGTTTTGCCCTGGCCGCGGCGGTCATCACGTTTTTTGCCGCGCGCATGGCCGAGGAGCTGCGTCGCCAGGAAGAGCTGCGGGCGATTCGCCGCGAAGAAGGCCTGCGCGACGAGCAGCTGCTGGCCGTGGCAACCCAGGCCGCCGGCGCCGCCCATGAATTGGGCACGCCGCTGGCGACCATGAGCGTGCTGCTCAAGGAAATGCGCCAGGATCATCATGATCCGGCGTTGCAGGAAGATCTCGGCGTGCTGCAGGACCAGGTCCAGCTGTGCAAGGAAACCCTGCAATACCTGGTGCGTGCCGCCGAGGCGAACCGCCGGCTGGCCATCGAAATGCAGGACGTCACCGACTGGCTCGACGAGGCCCTGAATCGCTGGCACCTGATGCGCCCCGAAGCCAGTTATCGCTTCCAGTGCCTGGGCCAGGGCACGGTGCCGCGCATGGCGCCGCCGCCGGACCTGACCCAGGCCTTGCTGAACCTGCTGAACAACGCCGCCGACGCCTGCCCCGAAGGCCTGGAAGTGGTACTGGACTGGAACGCCTATGAACTGACGATCTGCATTCGCGACCACGGCGCCGGTGTGCCGCTGGCGATTGCCGAGCAGATCGGCAAACCGTTTTACACCACCAAGGGCAAGGGTTTCGGCCTCGGCCTGTTTCTGAGCAAGGCCAGCGTGACACGCGCCGGCGGCTCGGTGAAACTCTACCCCCATGAGGAGGGCGGCACGCTCACCGAGCTGCGCCTGCCCCATGCCGACCGAGGAGACGAATATGAGTGACGAGATCCAAGTCGACGGCGAAGAACTGCCGCACCTGTTGCTGGTGGACGACGATGCCACCTTCACCCGCGTCATGGCCCGGGCCATGTCCCGACGCGGTTTTCGCGTCAGCACCGCCGGTTCCGCCGAAGAGGGCCTGACCATCGCCCAGGCCGACCTGCCGGACTACGCCGCCCTCGACCTGAAGATGGATGGCGACTCAGGGCTGGTGCTGCTGCCCAAGCTGCTGGAACTCGACCCGGAAATGCGCGTGGTGATCCTCACCGGTTATTCAAGCATCGCCACGGCGGTCGAGGCGATCAAGCGCGGCGCCTGCAACTATCTGTGCAAACCGGCCGACGCCGACGACGTGCTGGCCGCGCTGTTGTCCGAGCACGCCGACCTGGACACCCTGGTGCCGGAAAACCCGATGTCGGTGGACCGCCTGCAGTGGGAACACATCCAGCGGGTGCTGACCGAGCACGAAGGCAACATCTCCGCCACCGCCCGCGCCCTGGGCATGCACCGGCGGACCTTGCAGCGCAAATTGCAGAAGCGTCCGGTACGTCGCTGAACCTGCGCTGAACGAATGCTGTCCACCCTCGCGACACATCGGGCCGTTGCTTTATGATCGGCCCGAGTTTTCCCCTTATCGAGCCTTAACCATGAATCAGAACGCTGAATATTCCGCGGTCAATGACGCGGTGCGCGGCCAGTTTTTCCGCCGTGTCTGGCAAATGACCACGCCATACTGGCGCAGTGAGGAGAAGGGCAAGGCCTGGACGCTGTTGATCGCGGTGATTGCGCTGTCGCTGTTCAGCGTGGCGATTTCGGTGTGGCTGAACAATTGGTACAAGGATTTTTATAACGCCCTGCAGGAAAAGAACAGCGAGGCGTTCTGGAAATTGATCCTGTATTTCGGCGGCATCGCCACGGTGGCGATCCTCGGCGCCGTGTATCGTCTCTACCTCACCCAGATGCTCACGATTCGCTGGCGGGCCTGGCTCACCGAGCAGCATTTTGCCCGTTGGCTGAACGACAAGAATTATTACCGGCTGGAGCAAGGCGGCTACACCGACAACCCTGACCAGCGGATTTCCGAAGATCTCAACAGCTTCACTTCCACGACGTTGAGCCTGGGCTTGGGGCTGCTGCGTACCGTGGTCAGCCTGGTGTCGTTCTCGATCATTCTGTGGGGCGTGTCGGGCAGCATCGAAGTGTTCGGCTACACAATCCCTGGCTATATGTTCTGGTGCGCGCTGCTGTATGCGGCAGTGGGCAGTTGGCTGACGCATCTGATCGGTCGACGCCTGATCGGCCTGAACAACAACCAGCAGCGCTTCGAAGCCGACCTGCGATTTTCCATGGTGCGGGTGCGGGAAAACGCCGAGAGCATTGCGCTGTACAACGGCGAACCCAACGAGAACCGCCGCCTGAGCGAGCGTTTCGGCCTGGTGTGGCACAACTTCTGGGACATCATGCGCGTGTCCAAGCGCCTGACGTTCTTTACCTCTGGTTACGGGCAGATCGCGATCATCTTTCCGTTCATCGTCGCTGCGCCGCGTTATTTTTCCGGAAAGATCCAGCTGGGCGAGCTCATGCAGATCAACTCGGCGTTCGGCAATGTGCAGGAGAATTTCAGCTGGTTCATCGATGCTTACGCCTCGCTCGCCGCTTGGCGCGCCACTTGTGACCGTCTGCTGAGTTTCCGCCAGGCCATGAGCGACAACGAAGACCGGGTGCCGGCCATCGATGTGCAAAACCAGGGCAACGAACTGAAAGTCCGCAACCTCGGCCTGGACCTGAGCGACGGTCGTCATTTGCTCACCCGCGCTGAACTGAGTGTCGAACCGGGTGAGCGGGTGATGCTCAGCGGGCGTTCCGGCAGTGGCAAGTCCACCTTGCTGCGGGCGATGGGGCATTTGTGGCCCGCCGGGCACGGCAGCATCCTGTTGCCTTCGGCGCGTTATCTGTTCCTGCCGCAAAAGCCTTACCTGCCGATTGGCAGCCTGCGCGAGGTGTTGAGTTATCCACAAGCGGGCGATATCTACCCCAACGAACGTTATGCACAGGTGCTGGAAACCTGTCGCCTGCCGCACCTGATTTCGCGGCTGGACGAAAGCAACCATTGGCAACGCATGCTCTCGCCGGGCGAGCAACAGCGCCTGGCCTTTGCCCGGGCATTGCTGTACGCGCCACTGTGGTTGTACATGGACGAAGCGACTTCGGCGATGGATGAAGAAGACGAGGCGACGCTGTACCAGGCTTTGCTCGACCAGTTGCCAGGCCTGAGCATCATCAGCGTCGGCCATCGAAGCAGTTTGAAACGTTTCCATGGGCGACATGTGCGCATCGAGAATGGCCAACTGGTGGAGCAGGCCGTAACCGCCTGAAACCCCCAAACCTGATGTGGGAGCGAGCCTGCTCGCGAAGGCGGTGTGTCAGTTGCCATTGACGTATCTGATACAGCGTCTTCGCGAGCAGGCTCGCTCCCACAAGGGTTGCTGGTGAACCGCAGGTTTATGTCTACAGCCGGTCCCCTGTGGGAGCTTGCTCGCGATGAAAGCGACTCGGTTTCTGCACCAACGGTGATCGTACAACCACGTTGCGCTATGATGCGTATTCAGCCGCTTGTCTAAATAGAGATACACCATGGAAAACCCGCTCAACGTCCCACGTCTTCCCCGCAAGCGCCGCAGCCTGGCGCAGGAGCTGGTGACGGTGCTGTCCGAGCAGATTCGCGACGGTCTGCTCAAGCGTGGCGATAAATTGCCCACCGAGTCGGCGATCATGGAAGCCCATGGCGTCAGCCGCACTGTGGTGCGCGAGGCGATCTCCCGTTTGCAGGCGGCAGGGCAAGTGGAAACCCGCCACGGTATCGGCACCTTCGTGCTCGACACGCCGAGCCCGAGCGGCTTTCGCATCGACCCGGCGACGGTGGTCACCTTGCGTGATGTGCTGGCGATCCTCGAATTGCGCATCAGCCTGGAGGTGGAATCGGCCGGGCTGGCGGCGCAGCGCCGTAGCGACGAACAATTGGCAGCGATGCGCGCGGCCCTCGACGCCTTGAATGAAAGCGCCGCCCACGCCAGCGACGCGGTGGCCTCGGACTTCGCTTTCCACCTGGAAATCGCCCTGTCCACCGGCAACCGCTACTTCACCGACATCATGACCCACCTGGGCACCAGCATCATCCCGCGTACCCGGCTGAACTCGGCGCGCCTGGCCCACGACGACCAGCAGCATTACATGGACCGCCTGAGCCGCGAGCACGAAGAAATCTACGAAGCCATTGCCCGCCAGGATTCCGATGCGGCCCGCGCGGCCATGCGCCTGCATCTGACCAACAGCCGCGAGCGGCTGCGCCAGGCCCATGAAGAGGCACAAGCACAAGGCTGAGATAGCCGCTGCTTCCGTGGCGAGGGAGCTTGCTCCCGCTTGACCGGGCTGGCGCTCCAGTGCGAAGCGCTCATTTGGAGAGGGGCCGCTGCGCAGCCCAGCGGGAGCAAGCTCCCTCGCCACGGAAGGTCCTGTGTTGAGTTCTGTTCAGCAGATGAACCAACCGCAACGGAAGGGCGGTTACGGCTCGATTTTCAACTTCACCGGGTCTGAATAAAAGTCCAGGCCAGACTCGTTGGCAAACCAGTACTGCAATTCAACTTCTTTTCCCAGATACCTTTTCAGCGCGCTCTTGGGCACGGTTACCCGTAACCCCGTCAATTTGATCGGCCCCTGGTCGAGGTCGTCCCACCTGCCCGCAGGCACTTGTTCTCCCTCCCATTCGGGGAGGTCATCGGCGCGCAGCGTCGGGAAAACCCACCAGTCGGCGGAAATCTCGTCGGCATCGGGGATCAACACGTCCAGGGTATTTCCCAGCGCCGCCAAACTGATCGACAGGATGGGTGGGTCGAACATAGCCATGATCTAACTCCTTGTAAGCCGCCCACGACTGGGTTGGGGGCGGCTCATGTCAAACGTGTAATTCACTTGGAAGGGCTCGGTAGCTATTCGACAATCGGTACGTGAAGCTCGTCAGATTGACCATCAGGAGTGGTATAGAAGATCGTCGCTGTTCCTAGGTGGATACCGTAACTGGCGTACCCAACCTCGAATTCGATTTCAGTCATGCCTGGGGTCCAGATCTCCGTTTCAGCCCATTTCGTCGTTTCCAAAATGTTGAAATAAGCCGTCACCTCCACGTTATTCCCAGCTAGTCCGCTGGTGTCCACGTGGATTTTTAGTTTTTTGTGTTTGCTTTTAACGATCTGGGTGATTACCGCGCCATCGAGATCTGTCAGGGTTGGTGAGACGGGCTTTTTTGACGACATGATCAATCTTCCTTTTCCATGAGGCGCATTGGTGCGCACGTCAAACCTACGAGCCACTGCACGGACGCACAACTGTCAGATCTGATAGTGGCAGCGTGCACCCAGGTATGCCGCGCGCTGTCCTGAACCCCGGCGGAAGAGGTCGCACTCGACCACAACACGTACCCGCCGACGAAATTCAGTTGACGTTCGGATTTTAAGTTGTACGATGACCTACAACTTCTCACGAAGCTGAACCGCTTTCCTACAACACAACATTTGCGTCCAGGGTGTTCGAATAATGAATCCACAAGAACTGAAGTCCATCCTCTCGTCTGGCCTGCTGTCGTTCCCGGTCACCGATTTCACTGCCAACGGCGATTTCAATCGCGACAGCTACATCAAGCGCCTCGAGTGGCTGGCCCCGTATGGCGCCTCTGCATTGTTCGCAGCGGGCGGCACCGGTGAATTCTTCTCCCTGGCCGCCAGTGAGTATTCGCAAGTCATCAAGACCGCCGTCGATACCTGCGCCACCAGCGTGCCAATCCTCGCCGGTGTCGGCGGTGCGACCCGGCAGGCCATCGAATACGCTCAGGAAGCCGAGCGTCTGGGTGCCAAGGGCTTGCTGCTGCTGCCGCACTACCTGACCGAAGCCAGCCAGGACGGCGTTGCCGCCCACGTTGAAGCCGTGTGCAAATCGGTGAAGATCGGCGTGGTGGTCTACAACCGTAACGTCTGCCGCCTGAACGCCACCCAGCTGGAGCAGTTGGCCGAGCGTTGCCCGAACCTGATCGGCTACAAGGACGGCCTGGGCGATATCGAATTGATGGTGTCGATCCGTCGTCGCCTCGGCGATCGCTTCAGCTACCTGGGCGGCCTGCCGACCGCCGAAGTCTACGCCGCTGCCTACAAGGCGCTGGGCGTACCGGTCTACTCCTCGGCGGTGTTCAACTTCATCCCGAAAACCGCGATGGACTTCTACCACGCCATTGCCCGCGAAGATCACGAAACCGTCGGCAAGATCATCGACGATTTCTTCCTGCCGTACCTGGACATCCGCAACCGCAAGGCCGGTTACGCGGTGAGCATCGTCAAGGCCGGTGCGAAAATCGTTGGCTACGACGCGGGCCCTGTGCGCACGCCGCTGACCGACCTGCTGCCAGAAGAGTACGAAGCCCTGGCCGCGCTGATCGACAAGCAAGGCAAGCAGTAACAGACCCGACAAAGCCGCTGAGCAATCAGCGGCTTTTTGCGTACAGGGACGCCCAGCGTTCCTAGACAGGTTTTGTAATAGGAGAAGCTCCGTGGCAGATTCAAAGCGTTTCGATAACTACATCAACGGTCAGTGGGTAGCCGGTGCCGACTATTGCACCAACATCAACCCGTCTGACTTGTCCGATGTCATCGGTGAATACGCCAAGGCTGACGCCGCTCAAGTCAATGCCGCCATCGACGCTGCTCGTGCTGCGTTCCCGGCCTGGTCGACCTCGGGTATCCAGGCCCGCCACGACGCGTTGGATAAAGTTGGCAGCGAAATTCTCGCCCGCCGCGAAGAACTCGGCCAACTGCTGGCCCGGGAAGAGGGCAAGACCCTGCCCGAAGCCATCGGCGAAGTGACTCGCGCCGGCAACATTTTCAAATTCTTCGCCGGCGAGTGCCTGCGCCTGTCGGGTGATTACGTGCCGTCGGTGCGTCCGGGCGTCAACGTTGAAGTCACTCGTGAAGCCCTTGGTGTGGTTGGCCTGATCACCCCGTGGAACTTCCCGATCGCTATTCCGGCGTGGAAAATCGCCCCGGCCCTGGCCTACGGCAACTGCGTGGTGATCAAGCCCGCCGAGCTGGTGCCGGGCTGTGCCTGGGCCTTGGCCGAAATCATTTCCCGCGCCGGTTTCCCGGCCGGTGCGTTCAACCTGGTCATGGGCAGCGGCCGCGTGGTCGGTGAAGTCCTGGTCAACAGCCCCAAAGTCGACGGCATCAGCTTCACCGGTTCCGTGGGCGTGGGCCGGCAGATCGCGGTCAACTGCGTGTCGCGCCAAGCCAAGGTGCAGTTGGAAATGGGCGGCAAGAACCCGCAGATCATCCTCGACGACGCCGACCTCAAGCAGGCCGTCGAGCTGGCGGTGCAGAGCGCGTTCTATTCCACCGGCCAGCGTTGCACCGCGTCGAGCCGCCTGATCGTCACCGCCGGTATCCACGACAAGTTCGTCGCGGCGATGGCCGAGCGCATGCAGTCGATCAAGGTCGGTCATGCATTGAAGGCCGGCACTGATATCGGCCCTGTGGTCTCCGAGGCCCAGCTCAACCAGGACTTGAAGTACATCGACATCGGCCAGAGCGAAGGTGCGCGGTTGGTCAGCGGTGGTGGTGTGGTGACCTGCGACACCGAAGGTTACTTCCTGGCGCCGACGCTGTTCGCCGACAGTGAAGCCTCGATGCGCATCACAGCCGTGAAGAGATCTTCGGCCCGGTCGCCAACATCGTGCGCGTGGCTGACTACGAGGCGGCGCTGGCGATGGCCAACGACACCGAGTTCGGCCTGTCCGCAGGTATCGCCACCACTTCGTTGAAGTACGCCAACCACTTCAAGCGCCATTCCCAGGCGGGCATGGTAATGGTCAACCTGCCGACCGCCGGCGTGGATTACCACGTGCCGTTCGGCGGGCGCAAAGGATCGTCCTACGGTTCGCGCGAGCAAGGCCGCTACGCGCAAGAGTTCTACACCGTGGTGAAGACCTCCTACATCGGCTCGTAATACGCAACACCGGACGGCGCCGGATTTCGGCGCCGTCCGTACAATTTGATTTCCCGCATAAAAATAAATAGTGGAAGTAGATTACATGCAAGAGACCAAGCCGACGCACGTCCGCTATTTGATCCTGCTCATGCTGTTTTTGGTGACAACGATCAACTATGCCGACCGTGCCACCATCGCCATCGCTGGCTCCAGCCTGCAAAAAGACCTCGGCATCGATGCCGTCACCCTCGGTTATATCTTCTCCGCCTTCGGCTGGGCCTACGTGGCCGGGCAGATTCCTGGCGGCTGGCTGCTCGACCGTTTCGGTTCGAAAAAAATCTATGCCCTGAGCATTTTCACTTGGTCGTTGTTCACCGTGCTGCAAGGCTATGTCGGTGAATTCGGCATGTCCACGGCGGTGGTTGCGCTGTTCATGCTGCGCTTCCTGGTCGGGCTGGCCGAAGCGCCTTCCTTCCCGGGCAACGCCCGTATCGTCGCGGCCTGGTTCCCCACTGCGGAACGCGGCACCGCCTCGGCGATCTTCAACTCGGCGCAGTATTTCGCCACCGTACTGTTCGCACCGCTGATGGGCTGGATCGTCTACCGCTTCGGCTGGCAGCACGTGTTCATCGTGATGGGCGTGATCGGTATCGTGTTCTCGCTGGTCTGGCTGAAGGTGATCTACAGCCCGCGCCAGCACCCGATGATCAACGAGGCCGAGTTCAATCACATCGCGTCCAACGGCGCGATGGTCGACATGGATCAGGACAAGGGCAAAGAAAAGAAAGCCGATGGTCCGAAGTGGGATTACATTCGCCAGCTGCTGACCAACCGTATGATGCTGGGCGTATATCTGGGCCAATACTGCATCAACGGCATTACCTACTTCTTCCTGACCTGGTTCCCGGTGTACCTGGTGCAGGAACGCGGCATGACCATCCTCAAGGCCGGTTTCATCGCGTCCTTGCCAGCCATCTGTGGATTTATCGGCGGCGTGCTTGGCGGGGTGATTTCCGACTACCTGCTGCGCAAGGGCCACTCGCTGACCTTCGCCCGCAAGGCGCCGATCATCGCCGGCCTGCTGGTGTCCAGCAGCATCGTGGCGTGCAACTATGTGGACATCGAATGGATGGTGGTGGGCTTCATGGCCCTGGCCTTCTTCGGTAAAGGCGTCGGTGCACTGGGCTGGGCCGTGGTCTCCGACACCTCGCCAAAACAGATCGCCGGCTTGAGCGGTGGCCTGTTCAACACCTTCGGCAACCTGGCGTCGATTACCACGCCAATCGTCATCGGCTACATCATCAGCTCAACCGGTTCGTTCAAGTGGGCGCTGGTGTTTGTCGGTTGCAACGCGCTGATGGCGGTGTTCAGCTACCTGGTTATCGTGGGCCCGATCAAGCGTGTCGTGCTCAAGGAACCAGCGGCCAAGGATGTCGATCTCTCCAGCCTGTCTGAAGCCAAATCCTGAGGAGCGGTGTCGATGAATCTGATTGAACATGCCGATTCGCCCCGTTACATCCGCCTGCACGAGCGGGACAACGTAGTGATCGTCGTCAACGACCAAGGCGTACCGGCCGGGACCGAATTCCCGGACGGCCTGGTCACCGTCGACTTCGTGCCGCAAAGCCACAAAGTCACCCTGGAGGATATTCCCGAGGGCGGCGAGGTGATTCGCTACGGCCAGGTCATTGGCTACGCGCTGCAGCCGATCCCGCGTGGCAGCTGGGTCAAGGAAGACCAGTTGCGCATGCCTACCGCGCCACCGCTGGACAGCCTGCCGCTGTCGACCGACGTGCCGGCGGCCGATGCGCCGCTTGAGGGCTACACCTTCGAGGGTTATCGCAACGCCGACGGTACCGTCGGCACGCGCAACATCCTCGGTATAACCACCACGGTGCAATGCGTGACCGGCGTGCTGGACCATGCGGTCAAGCGCATCAAGGATGAGCTGCTGCCCAAGTATCCGAACGTCGATGACGTGGTGGCGCTGACCCACAGCTACGGCTGTGGCGTGGCGATCACTGCCACCGATGCCTATATCCCGATTCGCACCGTGCGCAACCTGGCGCGCAACCCGAACCTGGGTGGCGAGGCGCTGGTGATCAGCCTGGGCTGCGAGAAATTGCAGGCCGGGCAGGTGATGCACGAAGGCGACGCCTCGGTGGATCTCAGCGAGCCATGGTTGTATCGCTTGCAGGATTCCAGCCACGGCTTCACCGAGATGATCGAGCAGATCATGGAGCTGGCCGAGACCCGTCTGAAGAAACTCGACCAGCGCCGTCGCGAAACCGTGCCGGCCTCGGAGCTGATCCTGGGCATGCAATGCGGCGGCAGCGATGCGTTTTCCGGCATCACCGCGAACCCGGCCCTGGGTTACGCCTCGGATTTGCTGCTGCGGGCCGGTGCGACGGTGATGTTCTCCGAAGTCACCGAAGTGCGCGATGCGATCTACCTGCTGACGTCCCGGGCGCAAACCCGTGAAGTCGCCGAGGAACTGGTGCGCGAGATGGACTGGTACGACCGCTATCTGGCCAAGGGCGAAGCCGATCGCAGCGCCAACACCACGCCTGGCAACAAGAAGGGCGGGCTGTCGAACATCGTCGAAAAATCCCTGGGCTCGATTGTTAAATCCGGCAGCAGCGCGATCAACGGCGTGCTCGGCCCGGGCGAGCGCTTCAAGCAAAAGGGCCTGATCTTTTGCGCCACGCCGGCCAGTGATTTTGTCTGCGGTACGCTGCAACTGGCGGCGGGGATGAACCTGCACGTGTTCACCACCGGACGCGGTACGCCGTACGGTTTGGCGATGGCGCCGGTGGTGAAGGTCTCGACCCGCACCGAACTGGCTCAACGCTGGCCCGACCTGATTGATGTCGACGCCGGCCGGATCGCCACCGGGCGTGCAAGCATCGAAGAGCTGGGCTGGGAGCTGTTCCACTACTATCTGGATGTGGCCAGCGGCAAGAAACAGACCTGGGCCGAGCGGCACAAGCTGTACAACGACATCACGTTGTTCAACCCGGCGCCGATTACCTGAGGATTGAGTAACCGCTGGAGATCCAATGTGGGAGCGAGCTTGCTCGCGATGGGGGCGGTACATTCAGCATTGATGCAAGCTGCCCCGGCGCCTTCGCGAGCAAGCTCGCTCCCACAGGGGGATGTGTGGTGAGTGTGGATTTGTGGTCGACGCCGTACAAATGTAGGAGCGAGCCTGCTCGCGATAGTGCTTCACCAGACGCCAACGCCGTGAGTGGCTATCATTAGCCACCTAACGACACTCCTTCTCAAGGTCCCCCGGCATGCTGGCAATTTTCCTCGAAACCCTGAACATCACCGCGCCGGTGTTTGCCATGCTGTTTCTGGGGACGCTGCTCAAGCGTATCAATTGGATCAACGACAACTTCATCTACATCGCCTCGTCGCTGGTGTTCAACGTCACCATGCCGGCGCTGTTGTTCCTCGGCATCCTGCATGCCGATCTGCATGCGGCGTTGCAGCCGGACCTGCTGATCTATTTCTCGATCGCCACCCTGGCGAGTTTTGCCATGGCCTGGGGCTGGGCGATCTGGCGTTGCCCGCGTGAAGATCGCGGTATCTACACCCAGGGCGCGTTTCGTGGCAACAACGGGGTAATCGGCCTGGCGCTGGCGGCAAGCATGTACGGTGACTACGGGATTTCCTTGGGCGCGATTCTCGCGGCGCTGGTGATCCTGTTCTACAACACCTTGTCGACCATCGTGTTGGCGGTCTACAGCCCGGTGATCAAGTCCGACCCATGGAGCATCTGCAAAAGCGTGATCAGCAACCCGCTGATCATCAGCGTGCTCGCCGCCGCGCCGTTCGCCTATTGGCAAATCGGCCTGCCGAACTGGTTCGAGACCTCGGCCAGATACCTGTCGCAAATGACTTTGCCCCTGGCGTTGATCTGCATCGGCGGCACCCTGTCGCTGGCGGCCTTGCGCAAGAGTGGCAAGATGGCCCTGAGTTCGAGTCTGGTGAAAATGGTCGGCCTGCCGCTGGTGACCACGTTGGGCGCCTGGCTGTGGGGCTTTCGCGGCGCCGAGTTGGGGATCCTGTTCCTGTACTTCGGCAGCCCCACCGCCGCCGCCAGCTTCGTCATGGCCCGCGCCGCGAATGGCAACCATGAGTTGGCGGCAGCAATCATCGTCATCACTACGCTGATGGCGGCGATTACCACCAACGTGGGGATTTTTGTGCTGCAGTGGGGCGGGTGGATCTAGAGCCTTGCCTGTTCACTGGTCAGCCAGCGTCTTGCAGGCCGGTTCGATCGCGGGTGGAGCAACCGCAGGATAGCTGTCCGGCGTAATGACGACAGGCGTGGTCGAGACGAACCCATCGGCAAATGTCGCTTCGACAAACGTGGCGGTCCAACCGCGATCTGGTGTAGCGAGCGGTACTTGCAGGTGTAACGGTTCACCGGGCTGCAATGGTTTCGATACGTAGCGGATCCCACAGGAATGGCGGAAGTCGCGAGCCAGCGGATTGTGTGCGGTCCATTGGACGACCTTTGACGGCGCCTCGGAAAACTTCACATCAAGCATCGGCTTTTGCGCCACCGTAAGCTGTTCCATTCGCACGACAGGCAAGGGCCGGTCACTCTGCCAGCGGCCCAGCGCGCTGATCAAGGTCTGTTCGGTGAATGCCGAAATACCGTAGTGGCTGCTGTTCGGAGCTACGCGAAGGGCGGTCGGCGCGGGCAGCTTTTCGAGATAGAAACGCGCATTGTCCGGAACGAAGAAATCGTCGCCGCTGGCATTGACGATGTACTTGTCGATCGACAGGCGCTCGGCATACGCGCTGTCCAGATAGGCCAGCGGGTCTTCTATTTGCCGCAGTTGGGCAAAGGCGGGGGTGTGTCGTTGCCGGGTGATGCCTTGCTCGTGATAGTCACGAAACGCCAGCGGCCATTGTTTGCCGTAGGTGCGCCAGGTGTGTTCAAGCACTTGGTCCATGTTCAGTATGTCTATCACGAACGGGACGATGGCGTTGATTCGTGAGTCGGCGATCGCGGCCAACCATACTGCCCAGGCCCGCTTTGAAGTGCCGGTGGCAACAAACGTGTCGATTTGCCAGTCCTTCAGTTCCGCCTGGGCCAGGTCCATGGTCTTGACCACCGTTGCGGCCATGGGCAAATGCAGGGTCATGAACGGATTGGATTCCGGCGCCTTGAGAAAGAGTTGCCAGCTGTGCGCCACACTGGAGTCCTCACGGCGAGGAACCTGGTCATCGGTATAGGTCAGGTATTGGTTGGGCACGTCGCTGACCGAAATCACGATGGTGCGACTCTTGCGGGCGATTTCCAGCAGCGTCGCTTCCGTGAAGTCCGTCGGGGGAGCGGATGACTTGCCTGGAGCGGGGATGCTGATGCCGTTATTGGCCACCAGAAGTGCTCGGTGCCTGATCGCGTCGGTGGGAATGTAGATGTCTACCGTGTGCCCCCAACGCGTGGGGCTGACCAGCTCGCGAGGGGACCAGCCCTGGGAGGACAGGCGAAAGCTGCGTTTCTCCAGATCAGGCAAGCGCTGGGTTTCGACGAGGTGGTAGTCGAGCGGGTAGCTGTCCTGGGTTTTCTTGTAACAGGCCAGCACTTCACTGAAATCCGCGGATTCTGCTCCGAGGCAGTGCTGAGAAGGTTGTGCGGCAGCAGCGCAGGCAAGCGAGGCAAGCGCCATGACGACTGCCGATACGAGGCGTAGTGGGAGTTTCCACATGTGGGGCTCCTTGTGGATAGGCGTCCATGAACTGGGCTGCCAGTTTGGCCCACGACAGTCCGATAGGCACGTTCGATTGATGCCCCGATGTTGTCCGGATATGTCGTCGTCTCGTGCAGGTGCCCCTCCTGCAGAGTGTTTCAGAGAGGAAAAGTTGGTCTGGGTGATGGCATATTGGTATTGTTGTGGCAGGACTTGACCGCACCGCCACAAGGATTCGTAGACGTGATGACTTTCGAAGAAGCTTTTTCATCAATCGGCGATGACAGCCGATCCATTCTCTTGGCCAACGGATTTTCTCAGGCCTGGAACAGGAATATATTCAGCTATAAAAGCCTTTTTTCAAGCGCTGATTTTGGCGAGCGGACTGAGGTTATCCGGCGCATTTTCGATAATTTTAAAACCTATGACTTTGAAAAGGTCATGAAAAAGTTGATCGCGACTGAGGATGTCCTGAAGATCTATAATGCCGATCCCCAGGCTTATACATGAAGTCCAAATGGATCAGGAAATCATAAAGACCGCCTTGATCGAAGTTATCTCGCAAACCCATCCCGAGCTGCCCCACGAAGTCACCGATTCTCAGTACGTATCGGTCAGGAAGTTTCTCAAGCCATTCGATGACGTGTTTACCCTGAATTACGACCTGTTGTTCTACTGGGCGAGGAACAAGGATCGTCTCGAACCCGATTACGATACAGATGATGGTTTTCGAGCCGGCCAGATATGGAGAGGGGCCCCTACGCAGAATGTGCATTTTCTTCATGGTGGCCTGCATATCTATGACACGCAGGCCGGTGTCAAGAAACACGCTTTTAACGACCAAGGCGAGTCGATCATCGAGCAAGTGAAGTGGAACATGGAAAACAAGAGGTTCCCTACCTTTGTTTCAGAACCTTCCCATGAACGCAAGCGCGTCAGGATCCAGCATAACCCCTACCTCAGCTATTGTTTTGATCGGCTGGGTGGCTTGGAGGGCGTGCTATTCATATACGGACATTCGTTCGACGCCAACGACAGGCATATTTTCGATCAAATAAAATGGAGCAGGGTGTATCGGGTTTTTGTGAGCGTCTATGGTGACGAGGACAGCGAAGAAAATACTTTGATGAAGGGGCGGGCCCAGGCTTATCTGGGCGCTCACAAGGTCGAGTTTTTCCAAGCCGAAAGTGCTCGAATCTGGCACTGACCCGATAGGTCCGGACAGGCATGATACGTTCACGCCTGTGGTCGTTTCCCATCTATGCCGAAGGTTCGTAGGCCTCAATCACTTCCTGCGCCGCCCGAAACGCATCGATCGCCGCCGGCACGCCCGCGTACACCGCGCAATGCAGCAGTGCCTCACGAATCTCCTCTACCGTGCAGCCGTTGTTCAGCGCCCCGCGCACGTGGCCTTTGAGTTCCTGCGGGCACTTGAGGGCGGTAAGGGCGGCAAGGGTGATCAGGCTGCGGGTTTTCAGCGGCAGGCCTTCGCGGCTCCAGACGCTGCCCCAGGCGTGCTCGTTGACGAAGTCCTGCAGCGGCTGGGTGAATTCGGTGGCGTTGCCCAGGGCGCGATCGACGAAGGCATCGCCCATCACCTGGCGACGCATGTCGAGGCCGGTCTTCGGAGTGTCGGTCATGGCAAATCCCTCTTGTGGTGTTGGCGGCGCCAGGCGCGCACCGAGGTGAACAGCAAAAAAGCCAGCAGGGCCGGCAGCACGTAGAACAGCATCAGGCGTTCCAGTTGGCCGGCCAGGGGCATGCCGGTGGTGAACGACACCACGTGCAGCCCGTAGGCCAGGTACAAGCCCAGCAACAGCAGCCCTTCGGCGCGGGTGACGCGGTAGCCGGAATAGAATACCGGCAGGCACAGCACCGCCACGCCGAGCATTACCGGCAGGTCGAAGTCCAGGGCATTGGGCGAGACCGAGAGCGGCGAAGGGGCGGCGAGGGCGGTCACGCCGAGTACGCCCAGCAGGTTGAACAGGTTGCTGCCAATCACGTTGCCCACCGCAATGTCCCGCTGGCCGCGCAGTGCGGCGATCAGTGAAGTGGCGAGTTCCGGCAGCGAGGTGCTGACGGCGACGATGGTCAGGCCGATGATGCGCTCCGAGAGTCCCAGGTCCGTCGCCACTTCCACCGCGGCGCCCAGTAACAGGTGCCCGGCGAAAACCAGCATGGCCAGGCCCGACGCGATCATTACCAGGCTTTTGGGCCAGCCCATGTCGACCACTTCGCCGCCCAGCGGGTGCGGTCGTCCCGAATGCCGGGACTGGCGCAGCAGCAGCGCCAAATACACCGCCAGGGCTATCAGCAGCAGCGCTCCGTCCAGTCGGGTCAGCTCTTCGTTCCAGGCCAGCACGAAAACCAGCAGGCACGCGCCGATCATCAGCGGGATGTCCAGGCGCACCAGTTGCCGCGAGACGCGCAACGGAATAATCAGCGCCGACAGGCCAAGGGTCACAAGGAGGTTGAAAATCGTGCTGCCGATGACGCTGCCCACGGCGATGTCGGCGTTTTGCGCCAGGGTCGCCTGCAGGCTGACGGCCATCTGTGGCGCGCTGCTGCCGAAAGCGACGACGGTCAGGCCGATGATCAGTGGACGCACCTGCAAGCGCGCCGCCAGGCCGACAGCGGCACGCACCAGCAGCTCGGCGCCGGCGATCAGCAACAGCAAGGCGCCGAGCAATTCGATCAGGCTGAGCAGGGGTAAAGCGTTGATCAGGGAAATGGCCGGGCTCCGTCTGTCAGTCGTCGAGGGCTTGTACGCGCACCCGCGCGGTACCGCTGCGCAGCATGCCCAACTGTTCGGCAGCGGCGCGCGATACATCGATCAGTCGGCCGCGTGAATACGGACCACGATCGTTGATGCGGACCACGACGCTGTCGTTGTTTTTCAGGTTGGTGATTTTCACCCGGGTGCCGAACGGCAACTGGCGATGAGCGGCGGTCAGGCCGTGCTGGTCGAAACGTTCGCCGCTGGCGGTGCGTTTGCCGTGGTGCCGGGAACCGTAATAGGAGGCGACGCCGGTCTGGTCGTAGCCGTGTGGATCGACCGTCCCGCTCTGGCTGGCACAGCCGGCCAGCAGGGCCAGCAGGGCGCAGGCGCCGAGGAGACGCTTCATGTAAAAGGTTCCGAATACAAGTGTGGGAGCGGGCTTGCTCGCGAAAGCGGTGTACCAGTCAACACAGATGTTGAATGTCACTGCCTCTTCGCGAGCAAGCTCGCTCCCACAGGGGGGTGAGCCAGATTGGAAGACTGGCTCCATGGCCATCAGCCCTCGAGCTTGCTTTTGAGCAGTTCGTTGACCTGTTGCGGGTTGGCCTTGCCCTTGGAGGCTTTCATGGCCTGGCCGACGAAGAAGCCGAACATCTTGCCGCGCTTGGCTTCGTCCGCCGCGCGGTACTGTTCGACCTGCTCGGCATTGGCCGCGAGCATTTCATCGAGCACGGCGCTGATCGCACCAGTGTCGGTGACCTGCTTCAAGCCGCGCTTCTCGATGATCTCGTCGGCGCTGCCTTCGCCATTGGCCATGGCTTCAAAGACCATCTTGGCGATCTTGCCGGAAATGGTGTTGTCCTTGATCCGCAACAGCATGCCGCCCAGTTGCTCGGCCGAGACCGGCGACTCGTCGATTTCCAGGCCCTGCTTGTTCAACAGGCTGCCCAGTTCGACCATTACCCAGTTGGCCGCCAGCTTGGCGTCGCCGCCGATGCTCACGACTTTCTCGAAGTAATCGGCCTGTTCGCGGCTGGTGGCCAGGACGTTGGCGTCATAGCTCGACAGCCCGAACTGCGCCTGGAAGCGCTCGCGCTTTTGCGGCGGCAGTTCCGGCAGGGTGGCGCGCACTTCGTCGAGGAACGAGTTCTCGATGACCACCGGCAGCAGGTCCGGATCGGGGAAGTAACGGTAGTCGTTGGCTTCCTCCTTGCTGCGCATCGGACGGGTCTCGTCCTTGTTCGGATCGTACAGGCGCGTCTGCTGGATGACCTTGCCGCCGTCCTCGATCAGTTCGATCTGGCGCTGGATCTCGCTGTTGATCGCCTTCTCGATGAAGCGGAACGAGTTGACGTTCTTGATCTCGCAGCGGGTGCCGAACTCGGTCTGGCCCTTGGGCCGGATCGACACGTTGCAGTCGCAGCGCAGCGAGCCTTCGGCCATGTTGCCGTCGCAGATGCCCAGGTAGCGCACCAGCGCGTGGATGGCCTTGACGTAGGCCACGGCTTCCTTGGCGCTGCGCATGTCCGGCTCGGAGACGATTTCCAGCAGCGGCGTGCCGGCACGGTTCAGGTCGATGCCGGTGGCGCCGTTGAATTCTTCGTGCAGGCTCTTGCCGGCGTCTTCTTCCAGGTGCGCCCGGGTGATGCCGACGCGCTTGACCGTGCCGTCTTCCAGGGCGATGTCCAGGTGGCCCTTGCCGACGATCGGCAGTTCCATCTGGCTGATCTGGTAGCCCTTGGGCAGGTCCGGGTAGAAGTAGTTCTTGCGGGCGAACACGTTGTGCTGGCCGATCTCGGCGTCGATCGCCAGGCCGAACATCACCGCCATGCGCACCGCTTCGGCGTTGAGCACCGGCAATACGCCGGGCATGCCCAGGTCTACCAGGCTGGCCTGGGTGTTGGGCTCGGAACCGAACGTGGTCGAGCTACCGGAAAAGATTTTCGATCGGGTGGTGAGCTGGGTATGAATCTCCAGCCCGATCACGACTTCCCATTGCATGTGTTTCTCCTCAGAAGCCGGTTGGGGTGCGGGTGTGCCAGTCAGTATTCAATTGATACTGGTGGGCAACATTCAACAGGCGGCCTTCCTGGAAATACGGCGCGAGCAGCTGCACGCCCACCGGCAGGCCATCGACGAAGCCGGCCGGCATGGACAGGCCCGGCAAGCCGGCGAGGTTGGCGGTGATGGTGTAGACGTCTTCCAGGTACTCGGCGACCGGGTCGCTGTTCTTGGCGCCGAGCTTCCAGGCCGGGTTCGGCGTGGTCGGGCCGAGGATGATGTCGACCTCGTTGAAGGCGGCCATGAAGTCGTTTTTCACCAGGCGGCGGATTTTTTGCGCCTTGAGGTAGTAGGCGTCGTAGTAGCCGGCGGACAACGCGTAGGCGCCGACCATGATCCGGCGCTGCACTTCGGCGCCGAAGCCTTCGCCACGGGAACGCTTGTACAGGTCGACCAGGTTCTGCGGGTTTTCGCAGCGATAGCCGAAGCGCACGCCGTCGAAGCGCGACAGGTTCGAGGAGGCTTCCGCCGGAGCGATCACGTAATACGCGGGAATCGCGTGCTGCATATTCGGCAGGCTGATTTCCTTGATGATCGCGCCGAGCTTCTCCAGCTCCTTGACGCTGTTGTGAACCAGTTCGGCGATGCGTGGGTCGAGGCCGGCGCTGAAGTATTCCTTCGGCACGCCAATGCGCAGGCCCTGCAGCGAGCCGTTGAGGCTGGCGCTGTAGTCCGGCACCGGTTCATCGATGCTGGTGGAATCGTTCGGGTCGAAGCCGGCCATGCCTTGCAGCAGGATTGCGCAGTCTTCGGCGGTGCGTGCCAGCGGGCCACCCTGGTCGAGGCTGGAGGCGTAGGCGATCATGCCCCAGCGCGAGACGCGGCCGTAGGTGGGCTTGAGGCCGGTCAGGTTGGTGAACGCCGCCGGCTGGCGAATCGAGCCGCCGGTGTCGGTGGCGGTGGCCGCCGGCAACAGGCGCGCGGCCACGGCGGCAGCGGAACCACCGGACGAACCGCCCGGTACGTGTTCCAGGTTCCAGGGGTTTTTCACCGCGCCGTAGTAGCTGGATTCGTTGGCCGAACCCATGGCGAATTCGTCCATGTTGGTCTTGCCCAGCGTCACGGCGCCGGCGGCGGCCAGCTTGGCGACTACGGTGGCGTCGTACGGGGCCTTGAAGTTGTCGAGCATCTTCGAGCCGCAGCTGGTACGGATGCCCTGGGTGCAGAACAGGTCCTTGTGGGCGATCGGCGCGCCGAGCAGGGCGCCGCTCTCACCGTTGGCGCGACGGGCGTCGGCGGCCTTGGCCTGGCTCAGGGCCAGTTCTTCGGTGAGGCTGATGAAGCTGTTGAGCTGCGGGTCGAGCTGGGCAATGCGCGCCAGCAGGGCCTTGGTCAGCTCTTCGGAGGAAAATTTCTTGTCGGCGAGTCCGCGGGCGATCTCGGCCAGGGTCATGTGATGCATGAGAGGCTCTTTCCCTTTAGTCGATGACTTTCGGAACCAGGTACAGGCCGTTTTCGACCGCGGGTGCGATGGACTGGTAGGCCTCGCGGTTATCGGACTCGGTGACGACGTCGGCGCGCAGGCGCTGGCTGGCTTCCAGTGGGTGGGCCAGCGGCTCGATACCGTCGGTGTCGACCGCCTGCATCTCGTCGACCAGCCCTAGAATGCTGTTCAGGGCAGAAGTAATGTGTGGAAGATCGGCTTCATTGAGGCCCAGACAGGCCAGATGAGCGATTTTTTCCACGTCGGAGCGTTCAAGCGCCATGGGATTCTCCAGTGGAAAACAAAACGGACGCAGTCTGTCCGTGTGTTAGATTGTCGGAACACTACCGCATTTCTACGGCCCTACGGCCGCGATCTCGGTGTTTGGTGCACAGAAAAGCGGCCAATTTAACATATTGGCGCCTTGCCCAAAATCCCTGTCGTTGTTAGAGTTTGCCGCACTTTTTTACCCACGCGTTGCCTAGGGTCCCTTTCCCATGTTCAAGAAACTGCGTGGCATGTTTTCCAGCGATCTTTCCATCGACCTGGGCACTGCCAACACCCTTATTTACGTGCGCGAGCGCGGTATCGTCCTGAATGAACCCTCGGTCGTGGCCATCCGCACCCACGGTAACCAGAAAAGTGTCGTGGCTGTCGGTACGGAAGCCAAGCGCATGCTGGGCCGCACACCGGGCAACATTGCAGCCATTCGCCCGATGAAAGATGGCGTGATCGCCGACTTCAGCGTCTGCGAAAAGATGCTGCAGTATTTCATCAACAAGGTTCACGAAAACAGTTTCCTGCAGCCCAGCCCTCGCGTGCTGATCTGCGTGCCCTGCAAATCCACCCAGGTGGAGCGTCGCGCCATCCGCGAATCGGCCCTCGGTGCCGGTGCCCGTGAGGTGTTCCTGATCGAAGAGCCGATGGCCGCTGCCATCGGTGCCGGCCTGCCGGTGGAAGAGGCCCGCGGTTCGATGGTCGTCGACATCGGTGGCGGTACCACTGAAATCGCCTTGATCTCCCTGAATGGCGTGGTCTATGCCGAGTCCGTGCGTGTCGGCGGCGACCGTTTCGACGAAGCGATCATCACCTATGTGCGCCGCAACTACGGCAGCCTGATCGGCGAATCCACCGCCGAGCGCATCAAGCAGGAAATCGGCACTGCCTACCCGGGCGGCGAAGTGCGTGAAGTCGACGTGCGCGGCCGTAACCTGGCCGAAGGCGTTCCTCGTGCCTTCACCCTCAACTCCAACGAAGTGCTCGAGGCGCTGCAAGAGTCGCTGGCGACCATCGTGCAGGCGGTCAAGAGCGCCCTGGAGCAGTCGCCGCCGGAACTGGCGTCGGACATCGCCGAGCGCGGCCTGGTGCTGACCGGTGGTGGTGCGCTGCTGCGTGACCTCGACAAGTTGCTGGCCCAGGAAACCGGCTTGCCGGTGATCGTCGCCGAAGACCCGCTGACTTGTGTTGCCCGCGGCGGTGGCCGTGCGCTGGAAATGATGGACAAGCACACCATGGACCTGCTCTCCAGCGAATAAGCTGGCGGGATCGTCTATGTTGTTCGCTTCCGGGCAGCACTTTGCAGTGCTGCCCGTTGGCGTTTATCTTCTGTCATTCGTATCCAGGCCGGTTGATGCCGTATGAATAAAGACAACATTTGCCTGGGAGGAGCGGCCTATTAAACCGCTTTTTGCCAAAGGCCCCTCATTGGGTGTACGCCTGCTGGTGTTGGCCGTGCTATCGGTCGCGCTGATGGTGGTCGATGCCCGCTTCACGCTGCTCAAGCCGGTGCGCAGCCAGATGTCGCTGGTGTTGATGGAATCCTACTGGATCACCGACCTGCCGCAGCGGCTGTGGCAGGGTGTGGCCAGCCAGTTCGGCAGTCGCACCGAACTGGTCGCCGAAAACGAAAAACTCAAGACCGAAAACCTGCTGTTGCAGGGGCGCATGCAGAAGCTCGCGGCCCTCACCGAGCAGAACGTGCGGCTGCGCGAGTTGCTCAACTCCTCGGCGCTGGTCAATGAGAAGGTCGAGGTCGCCGAATTGATCGGCATGGACCCCAACCCCTTCACTCACCGAATCATCATCAACAAGGGTGAGCGCGACGGCGTGGTCCTCGGCCAGCCGGTGCTCGATGCCCGTGGCCTGATGGGGCAGGTGGTCGAGCTGATGCCCTACACCTCCCGCGTGCTGCTGTTGACCGACACTACCCACAGCATCCCGGTACAGGTCAATCGCAACGGCTTGCGGGCGATTGCCAGCGGCACCGGCAACCCCGAGCGCCTTGAGCTGCGACATGTGGCCGACACCGCCGACATCAAGGAAGGCGACCTGCTGGTCAGCTCGGGTCTTGGCCAGCGATTCCCGGCGGGGTATCCGGTGGCGACGGTCAAGGAAGTCATCCACGATTCCGGCCAGCCATTCGCCATCGTCCGGGCGGTGCCCACGGCCGCGCTGAACCGCAGCCGTTACCTGCTGCTGGTGTTCAGCGACAACCGCACGCCTGAAGAGCGCGCCAATGACGCCGCCGTGGCCCAGGAAGTCCAGGATCGGCAGGGTGGCGAGTCGACGGCTCCTGCTGCACCTGCACCTGCGCCTGCGCCCGCGCCCGCGTCGGTCCCGGCCACGGTGCCAAAACCCCAAGTGGCGGCGCCCGTCACGGCAACCACCCCGCCGGCCGCACCCGCTGCGACGCCTGCCCGGCCGGCCGCCCATGCGACGACATCCCAACCTGCACGGCCCGCGGCCAAGCCACCGGCCTCGACACCCGCCGCTACGCCGGCGACCAGGGGAGCACGAGAAGAATGAGCAGTACTCGATCCGGTAACGGCTGGATGGTCTGGCTGACCTTCGCCATCGGCCTGTTGCTCAGTGTGTCGCCGCTGCCGCAGTTCATGGAAATCCTGCGTCCGTTGTGGCTGGCCTTGCTGCTGGCCTTCTGGGCGCTGGCCTTGCCGCACAAGGTCGGCATGGTGACCGCCTGGTGCCTGGGCCTGACCGAAGACGTGCTTTATGGCACGTTGCTGGGGCAGAACGCGCTTATCCTGACCTTGATCACGTTCCTGGTGCTCTCGCTGCAACAGCGCCTGCGGATGTTTCCCATGTGGCAGCAGAGCCTGGTGATCCTGGTGATCTTTGGCCTGGCGCAACTGGTGCAATTGTGGCTCAGCGCACTGACCGGCAATCGCCAGCCGACGCTGGCGCTGGTGTTGCCGGCCCTGGTCAGTGCGTTGCTCTGGCCTTGGGTCAGCTTCGGTTTGCGTGGCTTGCGCCTGCGTTTCAAGATTAACTGATGCGCGCGGGATCACTACACTTTTTTGATGACTTACATCCCTGTGGCGAGGGAGCTTGCTCCCGCTGGGCTGCGTAGCGGCCCCATTTTTACGGTCGCTGCGCAACCGAGCGGGAGCAAGCTCCCTCGCCACAAAAGCTGTTTGCGTCTGGATGGCCGTGCTTTGAGAGGGAGATGTCTTGATGAAACCGCTTTACCTTGCCTCGGGCTCGCCGCGTCGGCGTGAACTGCTCACGCAGATCGGCGTTCCCTTTACCGCGATCGGCGCGGACATCGACGAAACTCCCCTCGACCACGAAACCCCATCGGCCTATGTCGAGCGCCTGGCGCGGGGCAAGGCCGAGGCCGGGCTGCGCGCCTTGCACTCCGACGCCGAGGGCTGCGTGCTGGGAGCCGATACCGCGGTGGTGCTGGACGGCCGGATTCTCGGCAAGCCTCGGGACCAGGCCGATGCCAAGTCGATGCTGCTGAGCCTGTCCGGTCGCGACCATGAGGTATTGACCGCGATTGCCGTGCTCGATGGCCAGCGTTGCGAATCCCGGGTGGTTCGCAGTCGGGTGCGCTTTCGCCCGGTCACGGAGCAGGAAGCGATTGCCTATTGGGCCAGCGGCGAACCCCGGGACAAGGCGGGCGGCTATGGTATCCAAGGGCTGGGCGCGGTGTTCATCGCCGACCTCGAAGGCAGTTATTCGGCCGTGGTCGGCCTGCCGCTGTGCGAAACCTTCGAGCTGCTCGGCCATTTCGGCATACCCTGTTGGCAAACCTTGAGCGCGCGCTGAGCGCCGTCTGACCAGATGCGGCCATAATCGTGAATATGCCTGAACGAGACCCTGCCATGAGTGAAGAGATCCTGATCAACATCACGCCGATGGAATCGCGCGTGGCGGTGGTTGAAAACGGCGTCCTGCAAGAGGTCCATGTCGAACGTACGCAAAAACGCGGGATCGTCGGCAATATCTACAAGGGCAAGGTGGTACGGGTGCTGCCGGGCATGCAGGCGGCCTTCGTCGATATCGGCCTGGACCGCGCGGCGTTCATCCACGCCTCGGAAATCTCGATGCGCGAAGGGCCGGCGGTAGAGAGCATCAGCGCCTTGGTCCATGAAGGCCAGAGCCTGGTGGTGCAGGTCACCAAGGACCCGATCGGCTCGAAGGGCGCGCGCCTGACCACCCAGTTGTCGATTCCGTCGCGCTACCTGGTGTACATGCCGCGCACCGCTCACGTTGGCATTTCCCTGAAAATCGAGGACGAAGCCGAACGCGAGCGTCTGAAGAAGGTTGTCAGCGACTGCGTGGAGAAAGAAGGCATCAAGGAGGCCGGCGGTTTCATCCTGCGCACGGCCGCCGAGGGCGCCGGGGCCGATGAAATCCTCATGGATATCCGCTACCTGCGCAGGCTCTGGGACCAGATCGCCGAGCAGATCAAGACCATCGCCACGCCGAGTGTGATCTACGAGGACCTGGGCCTGGCGCTGCGGACCCTGCGGGACCTGGTCAGCCCGAAGATCGAGAAAATCCGTATCGATTCCCGGGAGACCTTCCAGAAAACCACCCAATTCGTCGCCGAGCTGATGCCGGAAATCGCCGACCGCCTGGAGCACTACCCTGGCGAGCGGCCAATCTTCGATCTGTACGGCGTCGAAGATGAAATCCAGCGTGCCCTTGAACGCAAGGTGCCGCTCAAATCCGGCGGTTACCTGGTGGTCGATCCGGCCGAGGCGATGAGCACCATCGACGTCAATACCGGCGCATTCGTTGGCCATCGCAACCTTGAGGAAACCATCTTCAAGACCAATCTCGAGGCGGCCACGGCCATCGCCCGGCAACTGCGCCTGCGTAACCTGGGCGGGATCATCATCATCGACTTCATCGACATGGAAGACGAAGAGCACCAGCGCCAGGTGCTGCGGACCCTGGAAAAACAGCTCGAACGCGATCACGCCAAGACCAACATCATTGGCATTACCGAACTGGGCCTGGTGCAGATGACCCGCAAGCGCACCCGCGAGAGCCTTGAGCAGGTGCTGTGCGAGCCGTGCAGCAGTTGCCAGGGCCGGGGCAAGCTGAAGACTCCGGAAACCGTGTGTTACGAAATCTTCCGGGAAATCCTCCGGGAGGCGCGCGCCTACCAGGCCACCGGCTATAGAGTGTTGGCGAACCAGAAGGTGGTGGATCGCCTGCTGGATGAGGAGTCCGGCAACGTCGCGGAATTGGAGGCCTTTATCGGGCGCACGATTCGCTTCCAGGTGGAAACCATGTATTCCCAGGAACAGTACGACGTGGTGTTGCTCTGAAGCGGCGCGCGCAGCGCCAGGGCCGCGAATATGAATGCCTTTGCCAGGGGAGCCCGCTGACATGGAGCGTCTGACACGCCTTATGGCGACGCTGACTCGCTGGGGGCTGGGCCTGTGTGCGCTGCTGCTGATACTGCTGGCCTTGTATGTCAGCCTCGGCCGGGAGTTGATCCCGTTGGTGGCCGAGTATCGCGGTGAAGTCGAGAGCCGGGCCGGCGAAGCGTTGGGCATTCCCGTGCACGTTGGTAGCCTCGAAGGCAGCTGGAGCGCCCTGGCGCCCGTCCTGGCGGCGCGCGACGTGGTAGTCGGCGAAGGGCCCAACGCCTTGCATCTGGACCAGGTACGTGCCGTGCCTGCGGTGTGGGACAGCCTGCTGGCGCGCCAGGTGCGCATCGCTCATCTGGAAGTCAGTGGCCTGAAGGTCAGCCTGAAAGAGGGCGCTGACGGCAAATGGTCGCTGGAAGGCCTGCCGGTGAAGGACGATCAGCCGCTCGATCCGCAGCAATTGCTTGAACGCATGCAGATGATTTCGAAACTGTCGGTGCTCGACAGTCAGGTCACCTTGCAACCGCTGGACCATCCGCCCCTGAGCCTGACCTATGTTGGTCTGAGCTTGCGCACCGGTCCGGCTCGCCAGCGCCTGGACGCACGTCTTACCCTGCCTGACGGCCAGCCCGTGGCGCTCAACCTGCGCACCCGCATCCGCGCCAGCGATTGGCGAAATGGCGAGGCCGACGCCTACCTGAGCCTGCCGCAAAGCGACTGGTCGAAATGGCTGCCGAAACGCCTGACCCGGCAGTGGAATTTTGCCGAGATCAAGGCCGGTGGGGAATTCTGGCTCAGTTGGGGCGAGGGCACGGTGCAAAGCGCCGCCGTGCGGTTGAACGCGCCACAGATCCAGGGCGCCTATGCCGATCGCCAGCCCGTGCAGATCCACAACCTGGCCCTCAACGGATATTTCCAGCGCAGCAGCCAGGGGTTCACCGCGACCTTCGACTCGCTGGCGATGAACCTGGGTGAGACGCGCTGGGAAACACGCCTGCAGTTGCAACAGAACAGCGCCACCGAGAAGGTCGAGGAGCGTTGGCACGTGCAGGCCGACCGCCTCGACCTGACGCCGCTCACGCCGTTGCTCAATGCCCTGGCGCCATTGCCCGAAGGTGTCGCTACGGCGATCGACCGGCTCAAGGTGACCGGTGGCCTGCGCAACGTGTTGCTGGATTACCGGCCACAGAACACCGGCGATCAGAAAATCAGCTTCGCCACCAACCTGGACACGGTCGGGTTCGACGCCTATCGCGGCGCCCCGGCGGCGCGCAACGTCTCCGGCAGCCTCAGCGGTGACCTCGGCGGCGGTGAGCTGCGCATGGACAGCAAGGATTTTTCCCTGCACCTGGACCCGATTTTCGCCAAGCCCTGGCAATACTTGCAGGCCAATGCCCGGCTGACCTGGAAGCTCGACAAGCAGGGATTCACCCTGATCGCACCGTACTTGAAGGTGCTGGGGGAGGAAGGGCGCATCGCTGGCGATTTCCTGATCCGCCTGCATTTCGACCACAGCCAGGAAGACTACATGGACCTGCGGGTCGGCCTGGTGGACGGTGACGGGCGCTACACCGCCAAGTACCTGCCGGCCGTCCTCAGTCCGGCGCTGGATGAATGGTTGCGCACCGCCATCGTCAAGGGCGCTGTGGACGAGGGTTTTTTCCAGTACCAGGGCTCGCTGAACAAAGGTGCCGAGGACGCGTCTCGCAGTATCAGCCTGTTTTTCAAGGTGCATGACGCCGAGCTGGCGTTCCAGCCGGGCTGGCCTTCGGTCAGCAAGGTCAGCGGCGACGTGTTTGTCGAGGACAGCGGCGTGCGTATCTATGCCAGCCAGGGGCAACTGCTGGACACCCAGGTCAAGGATGTTGCGGTAACCATTCCCCATGCGCCGGCCGGGCAGAATGTTCATCTGCTGTTGGACGGCAGCTTCGCCGGGGTACTGGGCGACGGGCTGAAAATCCTCCAGACCGCACCCATCGGCACGGCCGAGACCTTCGCCGGTTGGGAGGGCGAGGGCGATCTGCAAGGCAAGGTGAACCTGGACATCCCACTGGCCAAAGGTGAACAGCCGAAGATCCTAGTGGATTTCAGTACCGACAAGGCCCGGCTCAAGCTCAGCGAGCCGGCGCTGGAGCTTACCCAGCTCAAGGGCGACTTCCGTTTTGACAGCGCCAAGGGGCTCAGTGGCAAGAACATCGCGGCCCGGGCATTCGACCGGCCGGTAAGCGCGCAGATTTTTGCCGAGGGCCGTACCGGTGCGCTCAACACACGGGTGGTGGCGTCCGGGCGGGTCGAGGTCAAGAAGCTTACGGACTGGCTGAACGTGACCCAGCCGTTGCCCGTCTCTGGCGTGGTTCCCTATCAGTTGCAAGTGACGCTCGACGGTGCCGACAGCCAATTGTCGGTCAGCTCCGATCTCAAGGGCGTGGCGGTGGATCTGCCGGCGCCCTTTGGCATGGCTGCGGATGTCGGGCGCGACACGGTGTTCCGCATGACGTTGCAAGGGGCGGAGCGGCGCTACTGGGTCGATTATGGCGACCTGGCCAGTTTCACTTACGCCGCGCCGAGCGGAAAAGTCGCTGACGGGCGTGGCGAATTGCTGCTTGGCGCCGGCGAGGCGGTTCTGCCTGGCGCCAAGGGGCTGCGGCTGCGAGGCACATTGTCGGAGCTGGACGTGAGCCCCTGGCAGGATCTGTTGGGCAAATATGCCGGTCATGACCCGGGCGGCAGTGCCCGGCAGGTGCTCAGCAGCGCCGACCTCAAGGTTGGCAAGCTCACCGCCATGGGCACGACACTTGACCAGGCCTCGGTACAGTTGGACCGTAAGGCTGATGCCTGGGCCCTGCGGCTCGATAGCCAGCAGGCCAAGGGCAGCGTCAACCTGCCGGATGCGAAGGCCGCGCCAATCGGGATCCGCCTCGACTATGTGCGCCTGCCGGCCGCGGATCCGACGGTCCAGGCCGACGAAAACGCGCCGGACCCGCTGGCCTCGGTCGACCCGAGCAAAATCCCGGCGATGGATATCGCCATCGACCAGTTGTTCCAGGGGCCGGATCTCATTGGTGCCTGGTCGCTGAAAGTCCGGCCGACGGGCAAGGGCATCGCGCTGAATGACCTGGACATGGGCCTCAAGGGCATGGTCCTGCATGGCAATGGCGCCTGGGAGGGCCTGCCCGGTTCCACCAGCAGTTGGTACAAGGGCCGGATCAAGGGCAAGAACCTCGCCGATGTGCTCAAGGGATGGGGATTTGCGCCTAGCGTGACGAGCCAGGAATTCCATCTGGACGTCGACGGGCGCTGGCCCGGTTCGCCTGCGTGGGTCGCCACCAAGCGTTTCTCCGGCAGCCTCGATGCGTCACTCAACAAGGGTCAGTTCGTCGAAGTCGAAGGCAGCGCCCAGGCCTTGCGGGTTTTCGGCCTGTTGAACTTCAACTCCATCGGCCGGCGCTTGCGCCTGGATTTCTCCGATCTGTTCGGCAAGGGGCTGAGCTACGATCGGGTCAAGGGTCTGCTGGTGGCGAGCAGCGGTGTGTACGTGACTCGCGAGCCGATCACCCTGACCGGACCTTCGAGCAACCTGGAACTCAACGGAACGCTGGACATGGTGGCCGACCGGGTCGATGCCAAACTGCTGGTAACTTTGCCCGTCACCAATAACCTGCCGATCGCCGCGCTGATCGTCGGCGCACCGGCGGTGGGTGGGGCGCTGTTTCTGATCGACAAGCTGATCGGCGACCGCGTCGCGCGTTTTGCCAGCGTAAGATACGACGTCAAGGGGCCGTGGAAAGAGCCGAAGATCACTTTCGACAAGCCGTTTTGACAGGTAGTGACAATCCCCTTTGTGGGAGCGAGCCTGCTCGCGAAGGCATAGGATCAGTGCCAGTGATGTGAACTGACCCAGCGCTTTCGCGAGCAGGCTCGCTCCCACAAGGTAGATTCGACAGTAAGGAGAAGCCATGCCAGTCGCCGTGATTCAAATGGTCAGCCAGAGCGATGTGTCCGCCAACCTGGCCCGTGCCCGGGTGTTGCTGGAGCAGGCCGCGGCGGGTGGCGCACGGCTGGCGGTGCTGCCGGAGAACTTCGCGGCCATGGGCCGGCGGGACGTTGCCGATATCGCCCGGGCCGAAGCCTTTGGTCAGGGTCCGATCCTGCCGTGGTTGAAACAGGTCGCGCGCGACCTCAGGTTATGGATTGTGGCCGGCACGTTGCCGTTGCCTCCGGTGGGCCAACCCGAGGCCAAGGCCCATGCATGTTCGTTGCTGGTGGATGACCAGGGCGAGATCGTCGCGCGTTATGACAAGCTGCACCTGTTCGACGTGGACGTGGCGGACAATCGCGGTCGTTACCGCGAGTCCGATGACTATGCTTATGGCGGCAACGTGGTGGTTGCCGACACACCGGTGGGCCGGGTTGGCCTGACGGTCTGCTACGACTTGCGCTTCCCTGAGCTCTACAGCGAGCTGCGGGCGGCCGGGGCCGAGCTGATTACCGCGCCTTCGGCGTTTACCGCGGTGACTGGCGCTGCGCATTGGGACGTGCTGATTCGCGCCCGGGCCATCGAGACCCAGTGCTACGTGCTGGCGGCCGCCCAGGGTGGGTTGCATCCGGGGCCCCGGGAAACCTTTGGCCATGCCGCGATAGTCGATCCGTGGGGGCGTGTGCTGGCGCAACAGGATCAAGGCGAGGCCGTGCTGCTGGCCGAGCGCGACGACAGTGAACAGGCGTCCATCCGGGCGCGCATGCCGGTGGCGAGCCATCGGCGCTTTTTCTCGCAGGGCGCCCGACAGCGACCTGTCCAAGACGACGAATTCAAGGCGTAAAACATATGAGCGGGTTGTTGTCCTTCAGTCAGTGAACACCTTTTAGCCCCCGGTGGCGTGACCCTCGAAAGCCTGCAAGGCGTGCTGGGCGACCTGGCCGGTCCGGGCATCGATGCGGCCGACCTGTATTTCCAGGGACAGATTTCCGAGTCCTGGTCGCTGGAGGACGGCATCGTCAAGGAAGGCAGTTTCAACCTCGACCAGGGTGTGGGCGTGCGTGCCCAATCCGGCGAAAAGACCGGGTTTGCCTACAGCAACGCCATCACCCCTTGAGGCCCTCGGCGCCGCGGCTCGTGCGGCTCGCTCGATTTCCCGGGCCGGGCAGAATGGCACGGTCCAGGCGTTCAGCAGCCAGGATGTGGCCCAGCTGTATGCGCCGGACAATCCGCTGGAAGTCATGAGCCGCGCTGAAAAGGTCGAACTGCTCAAGCGCATCGACGTCGCCACGCGTGCCCTCGACCCGCGTATCCAGCAGGTATCGGTGAGCATGGCCGGGGTCTGGGAGCGGATTCTGGTGGCCTCCACCGACGGTGGCCTGGCGGCGGATGTGCGACCGCTGGTGCGTTTCAACGTCAGCGTGATCGTCGAGCAGAACGGTCGCCGTGAGCGCGGCGGCCATGGGGGTGGCGGTCGTACCGATTATCGCTATTTCCTCAGTGAAGACCGCGCCATGGGTTATGCCCGCGAAGCGCTGCGCCAGGCGCTGGTGAACCTGGAGGCCATCCCGGCCCCGGCCGGTACGTTGCCGGTGGTGCTCGGCTCCGGCTGGTCCGGCGTGCTGCTGCACGAAGCCGTGGGCCATGGCCTGGAAGGTGACTTCAACCGCAAGGGCAGCTCGGCCTACAGCGGACGCATGGGCGAGATGGTCGCCTCGAAACTCTGCACCATCGTCGACGACGGCACGCTCGCCGGGCGTCGTGGCTCGCTGAGCGTCGACGACGAAGGCACCCCGACCGAGTGCACCACGCTGATCGAGAACGGCGTGCTCAAGGGCTACATGCAGGACAAGCTCAATGCCCGCCTCATGGGCGTGGCCCGCACCGGCAACGGTCGCCGCGAGTCTTACGCGCACCTGCCCATGCCGCGCATGACCAATACCTACATGCTCGGCGGCCAGAGTGATCCGGCGGAAATCATCGCGTCGGTGAAGAAGGGCATCTACTGCGCCAACCTCGGCGGCGGCCAGGTGGACATCACCAGTGGCAAGTTCGTGTTTTCCACCAGCGAGGCCTACCTGATCGAAGACGGCAAGATCACCGCACCGGTCAAGGGCGCGACGTTGATCGGTAACGGGCCGGAGGCGATGAGCAAAGTGTCGATGGTCGGTAACGACCTGGCGCTGGACAGCGGCGTGGGTACGTGTGGCAAGGACGGTCAGTCGGTGCCGGTAGGCGTCGGTCAGCCGACCCTGAAGATCGATGCGATTACCGTGGGTGGCACGGGCGCATAAAAATATTCAAGGATGTGCGCATGTCATCGTGGCGAGGGAGCTTGCTCCCGCCGGGCTACGCAGTAGCCCCAATGCGGTTGCTACGCAACCGAGCGGGAGCAAGCTCCCTCGCCACGATAACTGCCGCCTCTTGCAGAGGAGTCAAGCTGTTACGATCAGCGCAGGCCGCGTTGAGTCTCGTCCAGCTCTCGGATGTACTTGAAGATTTTACGGCTCGACGCTGGCGGCTTGTTCTGCGCCAGTTCGTGCTGGGCCTGACGGATCAACGAGCGCAGTTGCTGGCGATCGGCGTCCGGGTAGTCGATGACGAACTTTTCCAGAGTGCCGTCATCGCCTGCGATCAGGCGATCACGCCAGCGTTCCAGGTTGTGGAAACGCTCGTTGTACTGCCGGGTGGAGGCATCGAGCTGGTCGAGCAGAACCAGGATGGCGTCAGTGTCCTGGTCGCGCATCAGCTTGCCGATGAATTGCAGGTGCCGTTTACGCGCGATATTCGCGGTGTGCTTGGGCGCATCGGCCAGGGCCCGGCGCAAGGCGTCGGTCAAGGGCAGTTTGGCCAGCAAGTCAGGCTTGAGTGTTGTCAGGCGCTCGCCGAGGTCAACCAGAGCATGCAGCTCGCGTTTGACCTGGGATTTGCTTTTTTCACCCTCGTAGAGGGAGTCGTCGTAAGAATCAACCATGGTGGCAGTCCGCAAAGAAACGCCGCCATGATAACCAGTCGGGGGCCGCTTGTCCGGCCCGGTCGCTCGATGGCCATTACCGAAAGCAGAATTTGAGTGGAGAACACCATGAGTGCAGTTCAAAGCGTCGGCCCGCAAGCATTGCCGGCACTGCAGGAACAGGTCGAGCAGATCCTCGCCGAAGCCAGGCGACAGGGCGCCAGCGCGTGCGAAGTGGCGGTGTCGCTGGAGCAGGGGCTGTCGACGTCGGTGCGCCAACGCGAAGTGGAGACCGTCGAATTCAATCGCGACCAGGGCTTTGGCATCACCCTTTACGTGGGGCAGCGCAAGGGGTCGGCCAGCACCTCGGCCAGCGGCCCTGACGCCATTCGCGAAACAGTCGCCGCTGCACTGGCGATTGCCCAGCATACTTCCGAAGACGAAGCCTCCGGCCTGGCCGATGCCGCGCTGATGTGCAAGGAGCTCAAGGACTTCGATCTGTTCCACGCCTGGGACATCACGCCCGAGCAGGCCATCGAGCAGGCACTGCGCTGCGAAGCGGCGGCATTCGACGCCGACAGCCGGATCAAGAACGCCGACGGCACTACGCTCAATACCCACCAAGGCTGCCGCGTTTATGGCAACAGCCATGGTTTCATCGGCGGGTACGCATCGACCCGCCACAGCCTCAGCTGCGTGATGATCGCCGAGGCTGACGGGCAGATGCAGCGCGACTACTGGTACGACGTGAGTCGCCAGGGCACATTGCTGGCGGACCCGGTGAGCATCGGCCAGAAGGCTGCGCAACGGGCCGCCGGTCGCCTGGGCGCGCGGCCTGTGCCAACCTGTGAGGTGCCGGTGCTGTTCTCCGCCGAGTTGGCCGGTGGCTTGTTCGGCAGCTTCCTGTCGGCGGTGTCCGGCGGCAACCTGTACCGCAAATCATCGTTCCTCGAAGGGGCGCTGGGCCAGAAACTGTTTCCCGAATGGATGACCATCGACGAGCGTCCGCACCTGATGCAGGCCATGGGCAGTTCGGCTTTCGACGGGGATGGCCTGGCCACCTATGCCAAGCCGTTCGTGGAAAACGGCGAGCTGGTTTCGTACATCCTCGGCACCTATTCGGGTCGCAAGCTGGGCATGCCGAGCACCGCTAACGCCGGTGGCGTGCACAACCTGTTCGTCACCCATGGCGAGGAAGACCAGGCAGCGCTGCTGCGGCGCATGGGCCGTGGGTTGCTGGTCACCGAGTTGATGGGCCATGGTCTGAACATGGTGACGGGCGATTATTCCCGTGGCGCGGCGGGGTTCTGGGTCGAAAATGGCGAGATCCAGTTTCCGGTCCAGGAAGTCACCATTGCCGGCAACATGCGCGATATGTTCAAGCAGATCGTGGCGGTGGGCAATGACCTGGAGCTGCGCAGCAACATCCGCACCGGCTCGGTGCTGATCGAGCGAATGATGGTGGCGGGTAGCTGAAACTCATCGCATCAAAAAAGGCGCGTCATCCGTTGGGATGACGCGCCTTTTTTGTATCCACGGAAACCCGCGGCAAAAGAGCTTTTGTGGCGAGGGAGCTTGCTCCCGCTCGGTTGCGCAGCGACCGCAAAATCCTGGGGCCGCTGCGCGACCCAGCGGGAGCAAGCTCCCTCGCCACGACGGTGAGTGCTATCTTGCTGTTGTGTTGGTTCTTATTATCATCTAATAATGAATCTCATTCGCCGATTGAGCCCCGGTCATGAGTCTTGCCTTGCACGAACAACCCTACCTTGAAAACTGGCGCTGGATGAGCCGCCAGATCCGCTGCGCGATGAGCCCGGACGAGCCGCGGCTGATCGAACACTACCTGGCCGAGGGGCGCTACCTGGCCTGCTGCACCGCCACGTCGCCGTGGATGATTGGCGAAACTGCCTTCCGGCTGTTGCTCGACACCGCATCGGATGTCGCGCTGCCCTGGCACTGGCGCACCCTCTGCCTGGACCAAGCCTGGCGCCCTTTGCGTGAACTTGAGCGGCAAGCGCTTTGCCGCTGCCGCCTCAAGCGGTGGCAAAGCCATGCCTGGGCGCTGGCTACCTGCGCGCTGGAGCCATCGATTTCTATTATTGAACTGGAGCAAGGATTTCCCGATGAGTAATACCCGTATCGAACGCGACAGCATGGGTGAACTTCAGGTCCCCGTGGACGCACTCTATGGCGCGCAGACCCAGCGCGCGGTGGATAATTTTCCGGTCAGCGGCCAGCGCATGCCGGCGCAGTTCATTCGTGCCCTGATCCTGGCCAAGGCCGCAGCCGCACGAGCCAATGTCGAGTTGGAGCAAATCAGCGTCGCCCAGGGCAAAGCCATCGTCGATGCGGCCCAGGGCCTGCTCGAAGGCGACTTCATGGCGCATTTCCCGGTGGATATCTTCCAGACCGGCTCCGGCACCAGTTCCAACATGAACGCCAACGAAGTGATTGCCACGCTTGCCAGCCGCTTGCTGGGAGAGGTGGTCAACCCGAACGACCACGTCAATTGTGGTCAGAGCAGCAACGACATCATCCCCACCAGCATTCATGTCAGCGCCGCGCTGGCCCTGCACGAGCAACTGCTGCCGGCGCTGCTGCACCTGGTCCAGGTGATCGAACGCAAGGCCGAAGAAGTCCATCCCTTCATCAAGACTGGCCGCACCCACCTGATGGATGCCATGCCGGTGCGCTTGAGCCAGGTGCTCGACGGTTGGGCGCAGCAGCTCAAGGCCAACATCGGCCACTTGCAGGATCTGTTGCCGAGCCTGCAATCCCTGGCCCAGGGCGGTACGGCGGTTGGCACTGGCGTCAATGCCCATCCACGCTTCGCCGAATTGTTCAGCCAGCAGTTGACGCAACTGACCCAGGTGCAATTCACCCCCGGCAAGAACCTGTTCGCGCTGATCGGCTCCCAGGACACTGCCGTGGCGGTTTCCGGGCAGCTCAAGACCACTGCCGTGTCGCTGATGAAAATCGCCAACGACCTGCGCTGGATGAACTCAGGGCCGCTGGCCGGCTTGGGCGAGATCGAGCTCGAAGGCCTGCAGCCGGGCTCTTCGATCATGCCCGGCAAGGTCAATCCGGTCATTCCCGAAGCCACCGCCATGGTCGCGGCCCAGGTCATCGGCAACGACACGGTGATTACCATCGCCGGCCAGTCGGGCAATTTCGAACTCAACGTGATGCTGCCGATCATCGCCCAGAACCTGCTGAGCAGCATCGCCCTGATGTCCACCGCCAGCCGATTGCTGGCGGACAAGGCCATCGCCACGTTCAAGGTCAACGAAGCCAGGCTCAAGGAAGCGCTGTCGCGCAATCCTATCCTGGTCACGGCACTGAATCCGATCATTGGTTACCAGAAGGCCGCTGAAATAGCCAAGAAGGCTTATCAGCAAGGTCGCCCGGTGATCGATGTCGCCTTGGAACACACCGACCTGTCGCGCGCCGAACTGGAGATCCTGCTGGACCCGGAAAAGCTTACCGCCGGCGGTGTGTAACCCCGACACTTGTGTGGAGGACTCATCATGGAGCATTGGAAACGTACGATCGAACGGGCCAATCACCATTTCCTGCAGGGTGAGTGGGTGGATGCCCGCGAAGCCTACCTGCAGGCCCTGGCCCTGGCGCAGGTGCTGTTCGAGCGTTGGGCGGATGCCGACGAAGCCGTGGCCGCCTGTGTCGTGTCGCATCACAACCTGGCGGATCTGCACCTGCGCCTGAACCAGCCGGAGGAGAGCGCCGAGTACCTCTGCGCGATTCACCAACGGTTATTGCAGACCATGCAGGACGAACGCCTGGCGCCGGCCCTGCGTGCCGCCGCGATGCGCCAGAGCCACAGGACCTACGTCGAACTGCTGAATTTCATCAGCGAGCATGGCGAGTACCCGCGCACTCAGCGCCTGCTGCACAACGCTGCCGTTTCGCCCCGGCACAGCCACGTCCCTCATCATTACGGAGTCCACTGAGATGGCTTTCACCTTGCCTGCATTGCCTTACGCCTACGACGCCCTGGAGCCGCACATCGATGCGCAGACCATGGAGATTCACTACACCAAGCATCACCAGACTTATATCAACAACCTCAACGCGGCGGTGGATGGCACTGAATATGCCGATTGGCCCATAGAAAAACTGGTGGCCAGCGTGGAGCAATTACCGCAGGCGCTACGAGCCGCGGTGATCAACCAGGGCGGTGGTCATGCGAACCACTCGATGTTCTGGGAAGTGATGACGCCCCACGGTGGCGGCCAGCCGGACGGTGCGCTGGCAGCGGCGATAGACGCGCAGTTGGGCGGTCTCGATCAGTTCAAGGAAGCCTTCACGAAAGCGGCACTGACCCGCTTCGGCAGCGGCTGGGCCTGGTTGAGTGTGACCCCGCAAAAGACTCTGATGGTGGAAAGCAGCGGCAACCAGGACAGTCCGCTGATGAGCGGCAACACGCCGATCCTGGGCCTGGACGTCTGGGAGCATGCCTATTACCTGCTCTATCAAAACCGCCGTCCGGAATACATCAACGCGTTTTATAACGTGATCAATTGGCCGGAAGTCGCCCGGCGCTATCAGGCTGCGCTTGCTTGAGTTCCTTATAAAACAACCCAAGGCTGACTATGGACACTGAAACTCTGGCGATAGGCGGCGGGCGAATGTTCCGCTATGCCTTGGGCTCGCTGTTGCTGTTGGCCGGCATGACATTGTTGGTGGCCCAAGGGCTGGCGTGGCTGGACCTTGAGCCAAAAATGTTGCGTGCGCTCCAGGGCGGTGGGCTTTGCGCCTTGGGTACGGCGTTGGGCGCGGTGCCGGTGCTGGTGATACGGCGCATGCCTCAGGCCATGAGCGACTCGCTGCTGGGCTTCGGGGCCGGGGTGATGCTCGCCGCCACCGCGTTTTCGCTCATCGTGCCGGGCATTGCCGCCGCCGAGCAGTTGGGCTTCACGCCTTGGGCGGCCAGCGGGCTCATCTGTTTCGGCATCCTGTCGGGTGCGTTCGGACTGTACCTGGTGGACCGCAAGGTCTCTGCGAGCCCTGAACGACTGGTTGCGACGCCAGGACGACCGGTTATTGCGCCGCGGATCTGGTTGTTCGTGTTCGCCATCATCGCCCACAACATTCCGGAAGGCATGGCGGTGGGCGTTTCGGCGGGCGGCGGCATGGCGGATGCCGACAGCCTGGCGATGGGCATCGCTCTGCAGGATGTGCCGGAAGGGCTGGTGATTGCGCTGGTGCTGGCCGCTGCGGGGATGTCGCGGGTCAAGGCGTTCCTGATTGGCGCAGCGTCAGGGCTGGTCGAGCCGGTGTTCGCATTGCTCTGTGCCTGGCTGGTGACTTTAGCCGAGGTGCTGTTGCCGTTGGGGCTGGCGCTGGCCGCTGGAGCGATGCTGTTGGTGGTGACCCATGAGGTCATCCCCGAGTCGCGTCGCAATGGACATGAAAAACTGGCGAGCCTGGGTCTGTTGCTCGGGTTCTGCTTGATGATGGTGATGGATACGGCGTTGGGGTGATGTGCAAGTGGATGAGCTTTTGTGGCGAGGGAGCTTGCTCCCGCTCGGCTGCGAAGCAGTCGTAATCACCTTGCTATCATCTGTGTCGAGAAAGAGGGGCTGCTTCGCAGCCCAGCGGGAGCAAGCTCCCTCGCCACGGGGTCAATCAGCGGCGCTTGGTTACTCGCCTTCGTCGAAATAGTTGTTGATCAGTGCCACCAGCGCATCCATGGCTTCCTGCGCCTGTTCACCTTCGGTACTCAAGTGAATCTTGGTGCCTTTACCCGCAGCCAGCATCATCATCGCCATGATGCTCTTGCCGTCGACTGTCGACTCCGGCGTGCGCCCGACCCTGATCGTGGTATCCGGAAAGCTGCCTGCGACGCCGACAAATTTCGCCGACGCACGGGCATGCAACCCCAGCTTGTTGATGATTTCAATTTCCCGAGCAGGCATCGCGATGTGAATCCTTTAGCTGAGGTCGCGGTGGCGAACCTGGACATTCTTCAGGGACTTTTGCAGGAGCTGACCCAGGCGTTCGGTCAGGTACACGGAGCGGTGATGACCGCCGGTGCAGCCGATGGCAATCGTGACATAGGCACGGTTGCTGGCGGCAAAACGCGGCAGCCATTTGAGCAGGTAGCTGGAGATATCCTGGTACATTTCCTCGACATCCGGCTGGGCAGCCAGGTAGTCGATCACCGACTGGTCAAGCCCCGACTGCTCGCGCAGTTCCGGTTTCCAGTAAGGGTTGGGCAGGCAGCGGACATCAAACACCAGGTCGGCATCCACCGGCATGCCACGCTTGAAGCCGAACGACTCCACCAGGAACGCCGTACCCGGTTCCGGCTGGTTCAGCAGGCGCAACTTGATGGTGTCGCGCAACTGGTACAGGTTCAGGTGGGTGGTGTTGACCTTCAGGTCCGCCAGGTCGGCAATCGGCCCCAGCAGTTGGCTCTCGTCATGGATCGCTTCAGCCAGGGAGCGGCTGGCGTTGCTCAACGGGTGGCGTCGACGGGTTTCCGAGAAGCGCTTGAGCAGTGTTTCTTCGTCAGCGTCGAGGTACAACACGTCACATTGGATATGCCGGCTGCGCACTTCTTCAAGCAACGCCGGAAACCGCGACAAATGGCTCGGCAGGTTACGCGCGTCGATCGAGACGGCGACCAAAGGTTGCGCCAGCTCGGTGTGGATCAAGGCGCGCTCGGCCAGTTGTGGAAGCAGGCCGGCCGGCAAATTGTCGATGCAATAGTAGCCACTGTCCTCAAGAACGTTAAGGGCCGTGCTTTTACCGGAGCCGGAGCGGCCACTGACGATGATCATGCGCATGTTTAATGACCGTTCTGCTCGTCCAGGACTACCTGATACAAGGCTTCGTTGCTCGGGGCGCTGCGCAGTTTTTCGCGTACTTCCTTGCGGTCGAGCATGCTGGCGATCTGGCGCAGCAGCTCGAGGTGCGCATCGGTCGCCGCTTCCGGGACCAGCAATACGAACAGCAGGTCGACCGGGGCGCCGTCGATGGCGTCGAAATCGATGGGGGCTTCAAGGTGGAGCAGCGCACTGATCGGCGCGGAACAACCCTTGAGGCGGCAATGGGGAATGGCGATGCCGTTGCCAAAACCGGTGGAACCGAGTTTCTCACGGGCAACCAGCGCCTCGAAGACATCCTGCATTTCCAGATCCGGTACTTCGCGGTGGATCAGGTTGGCGATTTGTTCGAGGGCTTTCTTTTTACTGCCACCCGGCGCGTTCACTTGGGAACGGCCGGGGGTCAGGATGGATTCTAGTCGGATCATGGATTGGGGGGGTTAACGACCGGTTGCGCCCTGGAGGAGGCTCTGGGTCTTTTCCTTATGCTTTTTGAGTTGGCGATCCAGCTTGTCGGTCAGCAGGTCAATCGCGGCATACATGTCTGAATGCTCTGCGTTGGCAACCACTTCTCCGCCGGGGATATGCAGCGTGGCTTCGATTTTCTGCAGCAGCTTCTCGACGTTCATCGTGACTTGCACGTTGGTGATCTTGTCGAAATGCCTTTCCAATCGGTCGAGCTTTTCGCCGATGTAGGTGCGCAGGGGTTCGGTCACTTCCAGTTGGTGTCCACTGATGTTGACTTGCATACAGCTTCTCCTTCGTTGCCAGTGCATAAAGCGGCAGGTAGAAATACCTGCCACTGGAACGCTGTGGCGTGGCCTGTTACATCAACCGCTTGCGTTCGCTCGAAGGCGCGATTCCCAGGGATTCGCGGTATTTGGCGACGGTACGGCGGGCCACCTGAATGCCTTGTGCCTCCAGTAAACCAGCGATCTTGCTGTCACTCAACGGCTTTTTCTGATTTTCCGCGGCGACCAGTTTTTTAATGATCGCGCGGATGGCCGTGGACGAGCATTCACCGCCTTCGGAGGTACTGACGTGGCTGGAGAAAAAGTATTTCAATTCATAGATGCCCCTTGGGGTATGCATGAATTTCTGGGTGGTCACCCTCGAAATCGTCGACTCGTGCATGCCCACCGCCTCGGCGATGTCATGCAGGACCAACGGTTTCATCGCTTCGTCGCCGTACTCCAGGAAGCCGCGCTGATGCTCGACGATCTGGGTGGCGACTTTCATCAGGGTTTCGTTGCGGCTTTGCAGGCTCTTGATGAACCAGCGCGCCTCCTGCAACTGGTTGCGCATGAAGGTATTGTCGGCGCTGGTGTCGGCGCGCTTCACGAAACCGGCGTATTGGGCATTGACCCGCAGCTTGGGCACCGATTCCTGGTTCAGCTCCACCAGCCAGCGATCGTTGTGCTTGCGCACGATCACATCGGGGACGACATACTCGGGCTCGGTGGACTCGATTTGCGAGCCGGGGCGCGGATTCAGGCTCTGTACCAGCTCAATGACCTGGCGCAGCTCATCTTCCTTGAGCTTCATCCGGCGCATCAATTGGCTGTAGTCGCGGCCGCCCAGCAGATCGATGTAGTCGGTTACCAGGCGCTTGGCTTCGGCCAGCCATGGCGTCTTGGCGGGCAGTTGGCGCAATTGCAGCAGCAGGCACTCGCCTAGGTTGCGAGCACCAATACCGGCGGGTTCGAATTGCTGGATGCGGTGCAGGACGGCTTCGATCTCGTCCAGTTCGATATCGAGTTCCGGGTCAAAGGCTTCGAGGATTTCTTCGAGGGTCTCGTCCAGGTAGCCCTGGTTGTTGATGCAATCGATCAACGTCACCGCGATCAGGCGGTCGGTATCCGACATTGGCGCCAGGTTCAGCTGCCACAGCAGATGGCTTTGCAGGCTTTCGCCGGCAGAGGTGCGCGTGGTGAAGTCCCACTCGTCGTCGTCACCGCCTGGCAGGCTGCTGGCGCTGGTCTGGTAGACGTCTTCCCACGCCGTGTCCACGGGCAGGTCATTGGGAATGCGTTCGTTCCATTCCCCATCCTCGAGGTTATCCACCGTCGGGGCGGCTTCCTGATAGGACGGTTCCGGTATTTCCGGAGTGGTTTTCTGCTCGACGTTGTCGGCCAGTGGGTCGGTGTTATCGAAGTCGTCGCCTTCTTCCTGGCGTTCGAGCATCGGATTGGACTCCAGGGCCTCCTGGATTTCCTGTTGCAGGTCCAGGGTCGACAATTGGAGTAGGCGGATAGCCTGTTGCAGCTGCGGTGTCATCGTCAGCTGCTGGCCCATTCTCAAGACTAGCGATGGTTTCATGGCTGGGGCTTAACACCTTATTCGCCGGCGCACATGCGCCATCCACTACAGGGCGCCGAAGCGCCAAACTTAAGCAAATTATATGCCTGAAACTGAAGTGTTTGCCTAGGGGGCTATCTCAATTAATTGAGGGCGCCCGGGCATCCGCCAGGCCACCTTCGGCTTAAAGGCGGAACTCATGGCCCAGGTACACTTCCTTGACCAGTTCGTTGGCCAGGATGGTGGCAGAGTCGCCCTCGGCGATCAGCTGGCCATCGTTGACGATGTAGGCGGTTTCACAGATATCCAGCGTCTCGCGCACGTTGTGGTCAGTGATCAGCACACCGATTCCCTTGGCCTTGAGGTGATGGATGATCTGCTTGATGTCACCCACCGAAATCGGGTCCACGCCGGCAAACGGCTCATCCAGCAGGATGAATTTCGGCGCGGTGGCCAGGGCGCGGGCGATCTCCACGCGGCGACGTTCGCCACCGGAAAGACTCATGCCCAGGTTGTCGCGAATGTGGCTGATATGGAATTCCTGCAGAAGGCTTTCCAGCTCCTGGCGCCGGCCGGCCTTGTCGAGCTCCTGGCGGGTTTCCAGGATCGCCATGATGTTGTCGGCTACCGACAACTTGCGAAAGATCGACGCTTCCTGTGGCAGGTAGCCAATGCCAGCCTTTGCCCGGCCATGCATCGGCCGGTGGCTGACGTCCAGGTCATCGATCAGAACGCGACCCTGGTCGGCCTGCACCAGGCCGACAATCATGTAGAAGCAGGTGGTCTTGCCCGCGCCATTGGGGCCGAGCAGACCAACGATCTGGCCGCTTTCGATGGACAGGCTGACATCACGCACGACTTGGCGGTTCTTGTAGCTCTTGGCCAGATGCTGAGCTTTCAGAGTTGCCATTACTGGGCCTTCTGCTCGTCGGTTTTCTTTTTCGGCTGGATCACCATGTCGATGCGCGGGCGCGATTCGGTGACCTTGCTGCCTGTGGCGCGACCGGCGCTGGCGAGTTTCTTGTTGGTGTCATAGACGATTTTCTCGCCTTGGGTCACGTTGTTGTCCTTGTCGACAACCTTGGCGCGGTCGATCAATACGACGCGGTCCTGGGAGGCGTGGTACTGGATGGTGACGCCATAACCCTGGACCGGCTTGGTGTCGCCCGCGGTCTGCATTTGCTCGAAGTAGGCCAGGTTGCCTACCGAGGTGACCACGTCGATGTCGCCGGACTGGGTGCGGGTGATGGTCACGGTGTTGCCGGTGACCTTCATCGAACCCTGGGTGATGATCACGTCGCCTTTATAAGTGGCGACGCCGTTCTTGTCGTCCAGTTGCGCGTCATCGGCCTGGATGCGGATAGGCTGGTCGCGGTCGGTGGGGAGGGCCCAGGCGCTCGCGCTTCCCAGTGCTGCGCCCAGACTGAGCAAAATAGGGAGGGTTTTAGCGAGCTTCATACTGTCCTCTTACGTTCGATAGCAGGTGTATCCTGCTTTCCTTCAAATAGGCCTTCATTCCCGTGCCGGTCGACACGCCGCCGGCGCCGTCGATTCTAACGGGTTGCTCGGTCTGCGCATATTGGCGCTGCGGGAAGACTGTCATACGGGTACTGGTAATGATGGTCGTACGGTTCTTCTCGTCGGTCCGGGCCACGCGTACCGAGTCGATCAGTTCCACTTCGGTGCCGCCGGGATTGACCTCGGCGCGTTCGCTTTGTACGTGCCACGGGAATGGCGTGCCGCGGAACATGTTCAGGTCCGGCTTGGTGACCAGCGTGATGTCGCTGGCCTTTACGTGGTCGACCTTGTCCGAGGTCATCTCATACTGCACCTTGCCGTCAGGCAGGTACTGCAAGGTGTGCGTGTTGGTCGCGTACCAGTCGATATCGTTCTCCGGCGCCTGGACCGCGGGCTGGTCGAGGAAGCGTTCCGGGCTGATGTTCCAGTAGCCCACCGCCGCGAAGATCGCGGCGATACAGCCGAACACCAGGATGGTGCGAATTTTCTTGCTTAGCATAGGTGGCTCACAGGTACGCGGCGTTGGCCGCTTCGAGGTGGCCCTGGGCACGCAGGATCAGTTCACAGAATTCGCGGGCCGCGCCTTCGCCGCCCCTCGCCGTGGTAACGCCATGGGCGTGCTCGCGTACGAAGGCAGCCGCGTTGGCCACGGCCATGCCCAGGCCGACGCGGCGAATCACCGGAAGGTCTGGCAGATCGTCACCGAGGTAGGCGACCTGCTCATAGCTTAGATTGAGTTGGCCGAGGAGTTCATCCAGCACCACCAATTTGTCTTCGCGGCCCTGATAAAGGTGCGGGATGCCGAGGTTCTTCGCGCGCCGTTCGACCACCGGGGTCTTGCGGCCGCTGATGATAGCGGTCTGCACGCCGGTGGCCATCAGCATCTTGATGCCCTGGCCGTCGAGGGTGTTGAACGTCTTGAATTCGCTGCCGTCTTCGAGGAAATACAGGCGGCCATCGGTCAACACGCCATCCACATCGAACACTGCCAGTTTGATTGCCTTGCCGCGTTGCAACAGGTCTGTGCTCATTTACATGACTCCCGCACGCAGCAAGTCGTGCATATTCAGGGCGCCCACCGGGCGGTTTTCGTCGTCGACCACCACCAGGGCACTGATCTTGTGGTCTTCCATGATCTTCAAGGCTTCGGCGGCAAGCATTTCTGCCCGGGCCGTCTTGCCGTGTGGGGTCATGACCTCATCGATGGTCGTGCTGTGGATATCGATGGTGCGATCCAGGGTGCGACGCAGGTCGCCGTCGGTGAAGATCCCGGCGAGCCTGCCGTCCGACTCCAGGATAACGGTCATGCCCAGGCCCTTGCGGGTCATTTCCATGAGGGCGTCCTTGAGCAGCGTGCCACGCTGTATCTGCGGCAATGATTCCCCCGCGTGCATCACGTTCTCGACCTTGAGCAGCAGCCGGCGGCCCAGGGCGCCACCGGGGTGGGAGAAAGCGAAATCCTCGGCGGTGAAGCCCCTGGCTTCCAGCAAGGCCACGGCCAGGGCGTCGCCCATGACCAGCGCCGCCGTGGTGGAAGAAGTGGGGGCCAGGTTCAGCGGGCAGGCTTCGTGTTCGACATGCACGTTGAGGTTCACCTCGGCGGCCTTGGCCAGCGGCGAGTCGGGATTGCCGGTGAGACTGATCAACTGGATACCCAGGCGCTTGATCAACGGCAGCAGGGTAACGATTTCATTGGTGGAGCCGGAGTTCGACAATGCCAGGATGATGTCGTCCCGAGTGATCATGCCCATGTCACCATGGCTGGCTTCGGCAGGGTGGACAAAAAACGCCGGGGTGCCGGTGCTGGCCAGGGTCGCGGCAATCTTGTTGCCGATGTGCCCGGATTTGCCCATGCCTACCACCACCACGCGGCCCTTGCTGGACAGAATCATCTCGCAGGCCCGTACGAAATCAGCATCGATATGAGCCAGCAAACCTTGCACGGCTTCGAGTTCGAGGCGGAGGGTACGTTGTGCCGATTGAATCAGTTCGCTGGATTGTCTCATGTCGAAATCGTATAGCCCGATGAAAAGGCGGCGATTATACCGGCAATGAACGATTCCCTCACGTTAGTTCGTCGTGCTTTGTTCGGGTAGCCCCAAGGCCTGACATGAAATGTGACGCTTTACTTCAAGCGAGGCTTAACGGGCGGGCGCCGGCCTTGGGCGCTTGGCCGTTGCAGTGATATAGTTCGCCGCCGGTTCGTGTGCCCGGCGTTACCGGCGTTTGTCGGCTGGCCGGGACATCCGAATATGAGGCTGCATCGCAAGGAGTTTAGATGAGTGCCGACAACGCCTACGCGGTCGAGCTGAAGGGGCTGTCCTTCAAGCGAGGGACGCGCAGCATTTTCAATGACATCGATATTCGCATCCCGCGCGGCAAGGTGACCGGCATCATGGGGCCTTCCGGCTGCGGCAAGACCACGCTGCTGCGCCTGATGGGGGCACAATTGCGTCCCAGTGCCGGCGAAGTCTGGGTCAACGGCCAGAATCTTCCAGAATTGTCGCGCAGCGATCTGTTCGATGCGCGCAAGCATATGGGCGTGCTGTTCCAGAGCGGTGCGCTGTTTACCGATCTCGACGTATTCGAAAACGTGGCGTTTCCCCTGCGGGTCCATACGGAACTGCCGGAAGAGATGATTCGCGACATCGTCCTGCTCAAATTGCAGGCAGTCGGGCTGCGCGGTGCCCTGGAACTGATGCCGGACGAACTGTCCGGTGGCATGAAACGTCGGGTCGCATTGGCTCGGGCGATTGCCCTCGATCCGCAGATCCTCATGTACGACGAGCCCTTCGTCGGGCAGGACCCTATCGCCATGGGCGTGCTGGTGCGCCTGATCCGCTTGCTCAACGATGCGCTGGGCATCACCAGTATCGTGGTGTCCCACGACCTGGCCGAAACCGCGAGCATCGCTGACTACATCTATGTGGTCGGCGATGGCCAGGTGCTGGGGCAGGGCACGCCCCAGGAGTTGAAGGATTCGGACAACCCGCGTATTCGCCAATTCATGAAAGGTGATCCGGACGGCCCGGTGGCGTTCCATTTTCCGGCCACGGATTACCGTACCGATCTGCTGGGGAAGCGCTGATGCGCAAGAAGTCATTGATAGAAAGAGTCCGCCTGTTCGGTCGCTCGGGCATCGACGTGGTGGCGGTACTGGGGCGTTCCTCGCTGTTCCTGATGCATGCCTTGCTTGGTCGCAGTTCGACCGGCGGCGGTTTTGGCCTGCTGGTCAAGCAACTGCATTCGGTGGGGGTGATGTCTCTGGTGATCATCGTCGTATCGGGGATTTTCATCGGCATGGTCCTGGCGCTCCAGGGCTTCAGCATATTGTCCAGCTACGGTTCGGAGCAGGCGGTCGGGCAGATGGTTGCGCTGACCTTGCTGCGTGAGCTCGGTCCCGTAGTCACGGCGCTGCTGTTTGCCGGGCGCGCCGGTTCGGCGTTGACGGCCGAGATCGGTAACATGAAGTCCACCGAGCAATTGTCCAGCCTGGAAATGATCGGTGTCGACCCGCTCAAGTACATCATTGCCCCGCGCTTGTGGGCCGGCTTCATTTCCCTGCCGGTGCTGGCAATGATCTTCAGTGTCGTAGGCATCTGGGGCGGCTCATGGGTTGCCGTCGATTGGCTGGGGGTCTATGAAGGCTCCTACTGGGCCAACATGCAGAACAGCGTCGATTTTCTCGACGATGTGCTCAACGGTGTGATCAAGAGTGCCGTATTCGCTTTCGTGGTGACCTGGATCGCCGTGTTTCAAGGTTATGACTGTGAGCCCACGTCAGAGGGGATCAGCCGTGCCACAACCAAGACCGTGGTATACGCCTCGTTGGCCGTCCTGGGCCTTGACTTTATTCTGACCGCCTTGATGTTTGGAGATTTCTGATGCAAAACCGCACCCTGGAAATCGGTGTCGGCCTTTTCCTGCTGGCTGGCATCCTGGCTTTGCTGTTGCTGGCCCTGCGGGTCAGTGGACTGGCGCCGACCGCAAGCACCGATACTTATAAACTTTATGCTTATTTTGACAATATCGCCGGTTTGACTGTCAGAGCCAAGGTGACCATGGCCGGTGTGACCATCGGCAAGGTCACGGCAATCGATCTGGATCGCGACAGTTTCACCGGTCGGGTGACGCTGCAGTTGGAAAAGCGCGTGGATAACCTGCCGACTGACTCCACTGCATCTATCCTCACGGCTGGGCTGTTGGGTGAGAAATACATCGGTATCAGCGTGGGCGGGGAAGACTCCCTGCTCAAGGATGGCGGGACCATCCACGACACGCAGTCGTCGCTGGTGCTTGAGGACCTGATCGGTAAATTCCTGCTCAATACCGTTAGCAAAGACGCCAAATGAGGAGCTTTTGAATGATCTCTATCCTGCGACGCAGCCTGCTGGTCCTGCTGGCGGCGCTGCCGCTGATGGGCAACGCCGTGGCGGCGCCTTCGGCGCACGACATCATCAAGACGACCACCGATCAATTGTTGGCCGATCTGTCGGCGAACAAGGAAAAGTACAAGCAGGACCCGGGCGCGTTCTATGAATCCCTGAATCGTATCGTCGGGCCGGTGGTGGATGCCGACGGCATTTCCAAGAGCATCATGACCGTCAAGTATTCACGCAAGGCTACGCCCGCGCAGATGACCCGCTTCCAGGAAAACTTCAAGCGCAGCCTGTTCCAGTTCTACGGCAACGCCTTGCTCGAGTACAACAACCAGGGCATCACGGTCGACCCGGCCAAGGATGAGTCAGGCGAGCGCACCAGCGTCGGCATGACAGTCAAGGGCAACAATGGCGCCGTTTACCCGGTTTCCTACACACTCGAGAAAATCAACGGCGAGTGGAAAGTACGCAACGTGATCATCAACGGCATCAACATCGGCAAGTTGTTCCGTGACCAGTTCGCCGATGCGATGCAGCGCAATGGCAATGATCTGGACAAGACCATCAACGGTTGGGCCGGTGAAGTCGCCAAGGCCAAGGAAGTTGCCGAAGACGCCCAAGAGAAGCAGCAACAATGAATGAGCCGGTGAGTGAATCGGCCGTTCGCCTGAGCGAGGCCGGCGAGCTGCTGCTCAGCGGCATGCTGGATTACCGTACCGGCCCGGGCTTGCGCAAGCAGGGCCAGGCGCTGATCAAGTCCGCGAAGTCTGCGGAGCTGGTTATCGACTGTTCGGGCGTGCAGAAGTCCAGCAGCGTCGGCCTGTCGCTGCTGCTGTGCTTCATGCGCGACGCCAGGGCCGCCGGCAAGACGTGGAGCATCCGCGGGATGCCCGAAGACATGCGCGAAATAGCCCAGGTTAGCGAATTGACCGAGCTGTTGACGCATCCCTGACCCACATCGCTGGAAGAGCCCCCTGTCAGAGTCCTGCTTAGCGGGGTTCGCAGGCGCGGGGCTTTTTTGTATGATGTGCGACCCGTGCGCACAGGGCGCCGATTGAGGTTGAGCATGCAGGCTGTAGAAGTGAAGAGCTTTCTTGAAGGAAAGCTGCCTGATACGCAGGTAGAAGTTGAAGGCGAAGGCTGCAACTTCCAGTTGAACGTGATCAGCGATGAACTGGCGGCGTTGAGCCCAGTGAAGCGTCAGCAGAGCATCTATGCCCATTTGAACCCATGGATCGCCGATGGCAGCATCCACGCGGTCACGATGAAATTTTTCAGCCGCGCGGCCTGGGCCGAGCGCACCTGAGCCCAAGGGCCTCGAGATTCTTATGGATAAACTGATTATTACCGGCGGCGTTCGTCTTGATGGCGAAATCCGTATTTCCGGGGCAAAGAACTCCGCCCTGCCAATCCTGGCCGCAACGCTGCTGTGCGATGGCCCGGTGACTGTAGCCAACCTGCCGCACCTGCACGACATCACCACGATGATCGAGCTGTTCGGTCGCATGGGCATCGAGCCGGTGATCGACGAGAAGCTCAGCGTCGAAATCGACCCGCGCACCATCAAGACCCTGATCGCGCCGTACGAACTGGTGAAGACCATGCGTGCGTCGATCCTGGTACTCGGCCCAATGGTCGCTCGTTTCGGTGAAGCCGAAGTCGCCTTGCCTGGCGGTTGCGCCATCGGTTCGCGTCCGGTGGACCTGCACATCCGTGGCCTCGAAGCCATGGGCGCGGTGATCGACGTCGAAGGCGGTTACATCAAGGCCAAGGCGCCTGAAGGCGGCCTGCGTGGCGCGCATTTCTTCTTCGACACCGTCAGCGTGACCGGTACCGAAAACATCATGATGGCCGCCGCCCTTGCCAAGGGCCGCAGCGTACTGCAGAACGCTGCCCGCGAGCCTGAGGTCGTCGACCTGGCGAACTTCCTGATCGCCATGGGCGCCAAGATCAGCGGCGCCGGCACCGACACCATCACCATCGATGGCGTCGAGCGCCTGCACTCGGCCACCTATAAAGTGATGCCGGACCGTATCGAAACCGGCACCTACCTGGTAGCCGCCGCCGTCACCGGTGGTCGCGTCAAGGTCAAGGACACCGATCCGACCATCCTCGAAGCCGTCCTGGAAAAACTCAAGGAAGCCGGAGCCGAAGTCACCTGCGGTGCAGACTGGATCGAAGTGAACATGCACGGCAAGCGGCCGAAAGCCGTCAACGTGCGGACCGCTCCATACCCGGCGTTCCCGACTGACATGCAGGCGCAGTTCATCTCCCTCAACGCCATTGCCGAAGGCACGGGCGCGGTGATCGAGACGATCTTCGAAAACCGTTTCATGCACGTCTACGAGTTGCACCGCATGGGCGCCAGGATCCAGGTCGAAGGCAACACGGCCATCGTCACCGGGACCGAAAAACTGAAAGGCGCGCCTGTCATGGCGACCGACCTGCGGGCTTCGGCCAGCCTGGTCATCTCTGCACTGGTTGCCGAAGGCGACACGCTGATCGACCGCATCTACCACATCGACCGTGGCTACGAGTGCATCGAAGAGAAGCTGCAGATGCTCGGCGCCAAGATCCGTCGCGTACCGGGCTAGTACTGGCTGAACGGGCACACGGAGGTGCCCTCTGATTTCGTTTCACATCGAGGGTGGTTGCACCCTCGATGTCTGTCTGGCGCCGCTTGCGACCAGGCATGAGTACCTTGATAAGGACTGACGCTTCCCATGTTGACCATCGCACTGTCCAAGGGCCGCATCCTTGACGACACCCTGCCGCTTCTGGCCGAAGCGGGCATCGTGCCGACCGAGAATCCGGACAAGAGCCGCAAGCTGATCATTCCCACGACCCAGGCCGACGTGCGCTTGTTGATCGTGCGTGCCACCGATGTGCCGACCTATGTGGAACATGGCGCCGCCGATCTGGGCGTAGCCGGCAAGGACGTGCTGATGGAGTATGGCGGCCAGGGCCTTTACGAGCCGCTGGACCTGCGAATCGCCCGTTGCAAGCTCATGACCGCCGGCAAGGTCGGTGCCCCCGAGCCCAAGGGCCGCCTGCGGGTGGCGACCAAGTTCGTCAACATTGCCAAGCGTTACTACGCCGAACAAGGCCGTCAGGTCGACATCATCAAGCTCTACGGTTCGATGGAGCTGGCGCCGCTGATCGGCCTGGCGGACAAAATTATCGATGTCGTCGACACCGGCAATACGTTGCGGGCCAATGGTCTTGAGCCGCAGGATTTCATCGCCGACGTCACCTCCCGGCTGGTCGTCAACAAGGCTTCGATGAAAATGCAGCACGCCCGCATCCAGGCTTTGATCGATACCCTGCGCAAGGCAGTGGAATCGCGACACCGCGGCTGATTCACCTGCGCGACTTCTGCGTCGCGCCCGTCTATCCGCGTCATAGCCAATTTTCTCAGGTGCCCACGCGAATGGACTGGTAGCTTAGGGCGCCTGAGCATTTGCCATTAATGAGGCCCTCGCCATGACCGCTCCCACCTCGATTCGCCGACTCAACGCTGCCGACCCGGATTTCGCACATCATCTGGATCATCTGTTGAGCTGGGAGAGTGTGTCCGACGACTCGGTCAATCAGCGTGTGCTCGACATTATCAAAGCCGTGCGCGAGCGTGGTGATGCCGCACTCGTGGAGTTCACCCAGAAGTTCGACGGCCTGCAAGTCGCCTCGATGGCCGACCTGATCCTGCCGCGCGAGCGCCTGGAGCTGGCCCTGACCCGAATCACCGTGCCCCAGCGCGAAGCCTTGGAAAAAGCTGCGTCCCGCGTGCGCAGCTATCACGAAAGACAGAAGCAGGATTCCTGGAGCTACACCGAAGCCGATGGCACGGTGCTCGGCCAGAAGGTCACGCCGCTGGACCGCGCCGGCCTGTATGTGCCGGGTGGCAAGGCATCCTATCCGTCTTCGGTGTTGATGAACGCGATTCCGGCCAAGGTGGCTGGCGTGACCGAAGTGGTCATGGTCGTCCCGACCCCGCGCGGGGAAATCAACGAGTTGGTGCTGGCGGCCGCCTGCATCGCCGGCGTCGACCGAGTGTTCACCATCGGCGGTGCGCAAGCGGTGGCTGCGTTGGCCTATGGCACCGAAAGCGTGCCGCGGGTCGACAAGGTGGTCGGGCCGGGCAATATCTATGTCGCCACCGCCAAGCGCCACGTATTTGGCCAGGTCGGCATCGACATGATCGCCGGCCCTTCGGAGATCCTCGTGGTCTGCGACGGCCAGACCGACCCGGACTGGATCGCCATGGACCTGTTTTCCCAGGCCGAGCACGACGAAGATGCCCAGGCCATCCTGGTCAGTCCGGATGCCGGGTTCCTCGACAAGGTCGCCGCCAGCATCGCCAAGCTGCTGCCGACCATGGACCGCGCCGAGATCATCAACACCTCGATCAATGGCCGTGGTGCGCTGATCAAGGTCGAGGACATGGAGCAGGCCATCGAGATGGCCAACCGCATCGCGCCGGAACACCTGGAATTGTCGGTCGCCGACCCGCAAGCCTGGCTGCCGAAGATTCGCCATGCCGGTGCGATCTTCATGGGCCGTCACACGTCCGAGGCATTGGGTGACTATTGCGCGGGCCCCAACCACGTGCTGCCGACCTCCGGCACCGCGCGTTTCTCGTCGCCGCTGGGCGTTTACGATTTCCAGAAACGTTCGTCGATCATTTTCTGCTCCGAGCAGGGCGCGTCCGAACTGGGCAAGACCGCTTCGGTGCTGGCCCGCGGCGAATCGCTGAGCGCCCACGCCCGTAGCGCCGAGTACCGCATTCTTGACGAGCCATCCATTGAAGGGCAGGGGAACTGAAATGAGTAAATTCTGGAGCCCGTTCGTCAAGAACCTGGTGCCCTACGTGCCGGGCGAACAGCCGAAGCTGACTCGGCTGGTCAAGCTCAACACCAACGAAAACCCCTACGGCCCATCGCCCAAGGCCCTGGCCGCGATGCAGGCCGAGCTGAACGACAATCTGCGCCTGTATCCGGACCCCAACAGTGATCTGCTGAAAAGCGCCGTGGCCCGGTATTACGCAGTGCAGACCAACCAGGTGTTCCTGGGCAATGGTTCGGATGAAGTGCTGGCGCACATCTTCCACGGCTTGTTGCAGCACGATCAGCCGTTGCTGTTCCCGGACATCAGCTACAGCTTCTATCCGGTGTATTGCGGGCTGTACGGTATCGAGTTCGATGCGGTGCCGCTGGATGAACAATTCCGGATCGACCCGGCAGACTACGCCAAGCCCAATGGCGGGATCATTTTCCCCAATCCGAACGCGCCGACCGGTTGCCTGCTGGCGCTGGACGCGGTGGAACAGATCCTCAAGGCCAGCCCGGATTCAGTGGTGGTGGTCGATGAGGCCTATATCGATTTCGGCGGCGAAACGGCCATCAGCCTGGTGGATCGTTATCCGAACCTGCTGGTGACACAAACCCTGTCCAAGTCACGCTCGCTGGCGGGGCTGCGCGTGGGCCTGGCGGTGGGCCATCCGGACTTGATCGAAGCGTTGGAGCGGATCAAGAACAGCTTCAACTCGTACCCGCTGGATCGCCTGGCGAATGTCGGCGGCGCGGCGGCGTTCGATGATCGCGAGTATTTTGACCAGACCTGCCGGTTGGTCATCGAGCACCGCGAATGGGTAGTTGGGCAGCTTGAAGCCAAGGGTTTTGAGGTACTGCCGTCGGCGGCCAACTTCATCTTCGCCCGTCACCCCCGACATGACGCGGCGGGGCTGGCGGCGAAACTGCGCGAGCAGGGCGTGATCGTGCGGCACTTCAAGCAGGCGCGCATCGCCCAGTTCCTGCGGATCAGCATCGGCACACCGGAGCAGAACCAGGCACTGATCGAGGCTATGGGCGAGCTCTAACCTTCAGCAAGCACGGCCCTGTGGGAGCGAGCTTGCTCGCGATGGCTGACTGTCTGTCACTTCAATAGTGGCTGAACTGACGCTTTCGGGAGCAGGCTCGCTCCCACATGTGTTTCCAGAGTGTCCGGAAGATTGGCAACACAGCCAATCCCCTGTGGGAGCGAGCCTGCTCGCGATTGCGTCGGCTCAGCTCCCGCAGTTTTCGAACCTCACTCGTGATGCGGCTCACCCAGGAACGTCAGCGAGGTAAATACCCCGCGCGTCGCCACGTCCTTGTTGTCCTTGAGCGGGATTTCCATGCTCGCGGCGATCACGTTCAAACCTTCATTGCGCACCAGCACCTTGGCCCGGCCTTCGGCGTCGGTTTCAGTGCTCACGGTGTTCGGTGCGCTGCGGTAGTCGCCGACCAGCTTCACGCCGGCCGCCGGTTTGCCATCGAGCAGCACCCGCACCGGCAACGATTGGCCGGGGCCGACGGTCAGCGGGTCGACTTCCGGCACGATGACGAACTTGATCTGATCCAGCTTCGGCAGCTTCGCTCCCGGCTCATAGATCGCCAGGCTGTACTTGAAGGTCTGGGTCGACTCGATCGCTCCGGGCACTTTGCTGCGGCCTTCGTTGATCCATTTCTTGTCGGCGGTCTGCGACCACATGCCGTTGTCCAGGGCGACCGCCAGCACGGCCGGCGGCTTGAGAGGCTGCAGGCGCGCGTGGTCGGACAAACGCTCCACCGTCACCGGGATCATTTTGCCGCCGAGGTCGTAGGCCCAGGCGCCACTGATTTTCTGCGCCTTGAAGGCGTTGTCTTCGGCGCCGTGGCCGTAGATCACCTCGATATTGCCGCGGCGTTGTTCGGTCCACAGGCCATGGGCCGAGGCGTCGATAGCCAGGAGCATACCGAGCAGGGCGAAGGTCTTGGGGTATTTCATGCTGATTTTCCTTTTTATAGATCGAGGGTGAGGCTGACAGTGAAGTTGCGCGGATCACCGGGGGTGACCCAGTAATTGCTGTAGGAGCGTTCGTAGTATTTTTCGTCGAGGACGTTGTTCAGGTTCAGGCCGACGGTGACGTTGTCACCGGCCTTGTAATGGGCCAGCAGATCCACGGTGTGGTAGGCCGGCAGTTCGAAGTCCTTGCCGGCCTCGCCCGAGCGATCGCCGACATACGTGAACGCCGCGCCGATGTCCGAGCCGCGCAGGTGGCCGTCCTGGAATTCGTAGACTCCCAGCAGGCTGCCGCTGCGCTTGGCGACGCCGAGGATCCGGCTGCCCTCGGGAATCTGCTCGTCGCCCTTGGTCACTTCGGCATCGATGTAGGCGAAGGCGCCAATTACCCGCACGGCGTCGGTCATCTGGCCGGTGACCTGCAGGTCGATGCCCTGGCTACGGGCCTTGCCCACGGCGCGGCTGAAATCGGTTCCGGCGACTTGGGTCAGGACGTTTTCCTTCTCTATATGAAAAGCCGCCAGGGTGGTGCTCAGGCGATCGTCGAACAGCTCGCTCTTGATGCCGACTTCATAACCGACACCTTCCTCCGGGTCGAAGGTCTTGCCGCTGGCATCCAGGCCATTATTGGGCTTGAACGAAGTGGAGGCGTTGGCGAACAGCCCGACTTCGGGCGTCAGTTGATACAGCAGCCCCGCGCGTTGCGTGAGGGCGTCATGGCGCTGACGACTGGTGACGTCGGTGACATGATTGTCGATGCTTTGCTCGAAGTGCTCGTAACGCACGCCAAGCAGGCCGCGCAGCTTGTCGGTGAAGACGATCTGGTCCTGCAGGTTCAGGGCCTTGCTTTCAACATGCTCGAAGAAGTCCGTGCCGGAGCGCGTACCGTTGGGTTTCGGCTGGCCGTAGATCGGGTTGTAAATGTCGATGGGATAAGCGCTGCCGGCGATGGTCGTCACGCGCTCGTTCTTGCGGTAGTCCTCGTATTCAGTGCCGATCAGCAGTTCATGCTGCCAGGGGCCGAGGTCGAACTGGCCGCGCAGTTCCAACTGAGTGATGCTGTCGTGCCAATCGTTGTCGCGCTCGCGGTAGCGGCGGTTCACGGTGTGGCCGTCGGCATTCAGGGGCCGCGCCTCGGAGGCGAAGCCCCAGAGTTCACCCTGCTTGTAATGGCTGGCCAGGCGCAGTTGCCAGGTATCGTTGAGCTGATGCTCAAGGGCGGCCTGGAGCATGTTGTTGTGATTGTCGATGTCGCCGTCGTTGGGTTCGCCGAGGAAAGTCGAACGTGAGACGCCACCCCAGCGATTATTCGGAGCGACGATGCCGCGATCGAACGTCGAGCTGTGGCGCACGATTTCGCTTTCCACCAGCAGTCGAGTGTCCGGGCTCAGTTGCCAACTGATGGACGGGGCCACGAAGACGCGCTTGCTGTCGACGTGATCACGGAAGCTGTGGTTGTCCTCCACCGCCAGGTTTACTCGCGAAAGCAGGTTGCCTTCGGCGTCCAGTGGCGTATTGACGTCCAGCGCGGTGCGATAGCGGTCCCAGCTGCCCGCGCTGGTCTGCAGCGTGGTGAAGGCTTCGGGTTGGGGTTTTTTGGTGACGATGTTCACCGTGCCGCCAGGATCTCCTCGTCCATAAAGGCTGGCCGCCGGGCCCTTCAGAACTTCGATGCGTTCGATATTGGCGGCGTCCGGGGTGCTTGGGTAACCACGGTTGGCGCTGAAACCGTCCTTGTAGAACTCCGACGTCGTAAAGCCGCGCACGCTGTATTCATAAAGCGTCAGGCCGCCGAAATTGTTCTGCTTCGATACGCCACCGGCATATTCCAGCGCCCGTTCGACGCTGGTGCTGCCCAGGTCCTTGAGTACGCTGGCGGGAATCACGCTGATGGATTGCGGGACGTCACGCAGGGCGGTGTCGGTTTTGGTCGCGCTGGCGGAGCGGGTGGCGCGATAACCTGAAACGGGGCCGGTGGGGGATTCGTACTCGGACGTGACGTTGATGGCGTCCAGTTCCAGGGGCTGGATTTCTTCGGCGAAGGCGGGATCACCGAGCAGGCCGAGGGCGAGACTGGCAGCGGAAATCCGTTTGAGGGATGACATGTTATGTTGTTCCAATCTTTAGTATTGAAACAATATAACACTACTAATGAGAATTTATGCTATTTCTGATTTCCTTAATCGCGGATTGTTTTCGTGGCGAGGGAGCTTGCTCCCGCTGGGCCGCGAAGCAGCCCCAACAGGATCGAATGCGGTCGGTCTGATAGTTTTGAGGTGACAGGTTTCAGGGCCGCTGCGCGACCCAGCGGGAGCAAGCTCCCTCGCCACAGGGGGGATGATGGTTACTCTTCTTCCTTGAGCACCACCGGTGCCGGCGGTGGACGCAGGCCGATCTCGGCGGTGAGCTTGAGCTCCTTGCCGTTGCGCATCACCTGGATGGTGACCTTGTCGGTGGGCTTGATCCGCGCCACCTGGTTCATCGAGCGGCGGCCGTCGCCGGCCGGTTCGCCGTCGATGCTGAGGATCACGTCGCCCAATTGCAGGCCGGCTTTCTGGGCCGGGCCGTCGCGGAAAATCCCCGCCACGACGATGCCGGGGCGCCCGGACAAGCCAAAGGATTCCGCCAGCTCCTGGGTCAGCGGCTGGACTTCAATGCCCAGCCAGCCACGAATCACCTGGCCGTGCTCGATGATCGACTTCATCACCTCCATGGCCAGCTTCACCGGAATGGCGAAGCCAATGCCCTGGCTGCCGCCGGACTTGGAGAAGATCGCCGTATTGATCCCGGTGAGATTGCCATTGGCATCCACCAGCGCACCGCCGGAGTTGCCGGGGTTGATTGCGGCGTCGGTCTGGATGAAATCCTCGTAGTTGTTCAGGCCCAGCTGGTTGCGACCGGTGGCGCTGATGATGCCCATGGTCACGGTCTGGCCGACGCCGAACGGGTTGCCGATCGCCAGGGCCACGTCGCCGATACGGATGCTGTCGGAGCGGCCGATGGTGATTGCCGGCAGGTTTTTCAAATCGATCTTCAGCACCGCCAGATCGGTTTCCGGGTCGCTGCCGATCACCCGCGCCAGGGTTTCACGACCGTCCTTGAGTGCCACCACGATCTGGTCGGCACCACTGGTGACGTGGTTGTTGGTCAGGATGTAGCCTTCCGGGCTCATGATGACGCCCGAGCCCAGACTTGATTCCATGCGCTTCTGCTTGGGGGAATTGTCACCGAAGAAGCGTCGGAATTGCGGGTCCTCGAACAGCGGGTGACCGGACTTGTTGACGACCTTGGTGGTGTACAGGTTGACCACCGCCGGCGCGGCGAGGGTCACCGCATCCGCATAGGACACGGGCCCCTGCTGTGGAGCCTTGGCCTGCGGTGCCTGTTGCAGGTTGACGTCGAGGCTTGGCAAGCCGACCCATTCCGGGTAGCGCTGGATAATCAGTAGTGCGACAAGTACGCCGGCCAACAGCGGCCAGCCGGAAAAACGCAGCGCCTTGAGCATTAAGCACGTCCTACAGAGGTTGCAGGCGGAATGGGACCGCCCATAATGTCGCGCATTATACGAGGCCACGCACGCCTCTGAACGGGATATTTAGGAGTCTTTTTATGGCCGTAGCCCTGAGCACCCTGGTTGAAGAAGCGGACCGATACCTGGCAAGTAGCCGGATTGCCGATTACTGCCCCAATGGTTTGCAGGTCGAGGGCGCGCCGCAGGTGATGCGCATCGTCAGCGGCGTGACCGCCAGCCAGGCGCTGCTCGACGCCGCCGTGGAGGCCAGCGCCGACCTGGTGCTGGTGCACCATGGTTATTTCTGGAAGGGCGAGAACCCGTGCATCACCGGCATGAAGCAGCGGCGCCTGAAAACGCTGCTCAAGCACGACATCAGTCTCCTGGCCTACCACTTGCCGCTGGATCTGCACCCCGAGGTGGGCAATAACGTGCAACTGGCCCGGCAGCTGGACATCACCGTCGAGGGGCCGCTGGATCCGGACAACCCGAAAATCGTCGGCCTGGTCGGCTCCTTGTCCGAGCCGATGACGCCCCGGGATTTCGCCCGCAAGGTCCAGGAAGTGATGGGGCGCGAGCCGTTGTTGATCGAGGGCGAGCAGATGATCCGCCGGGTGGGCTGGTGCACCGGCGGCGGCCAGGGCTACATCGATCAGGCGGTACTCGCCGGGGTTGACCTGTATCTCAGCGGCGAAGCGTCGGAGCAGACCTTCCACAGCGCCCGGGAGAATGGCATCAGCTTCATCGCCGCCGGGCATCATGCGACCGAGCGCTACGGCGTCCAGGCGCTGGGTGACTACCTGGCGCGACGCTTCGCGCTGGAGCACATCTTCATCGATTGCCCAAACCCGATCTGACTGTTTATATCCCTGTGGGGAGTTGTAGCCCCTGTGGGAGCGAGCTTGCTCGCGATAGCGGCGGATCAGTCGACATTAATGTAGCTGACACTCCGTCATCGCGAGCAAGCTCGCTCCCACAGAAAAGCATGTGCGGGGCCCGAACCACTGGGCATATCCATATGCTGTTTCGATCTAGTTGGCGCCCTGATTAGAAGAGGTCGCTGTGCTAGGATTCCCCGCTCGAACACGGCCCGCTGGCCGTTCATAAGAAAGCTTTCGTGAGTAGCCATGGTCGACAAACTGACGCATCTGAAACAGCTGGAGGCGGAAAGCATCCACATCATCCGCGAGGTGGCCGCCGAGTTCGATAACCCGGTGATGCTGTACTCAATCGGTAAAGACTCCGCCGTGATGCTGCACCTGGCACGCAAGGCGTTTTTCCCCGGCAAGCTGCCGTTTCCGGTGATGCACGTCGACACCCGCTGGAAATTCCAGGAGATGTACAAGTTCCGCGACAAGATGGTCGAAGAACTGGGCCTGGACCTGATCACCCACATCAACCCGGACGGTGTCGCGCAGAACATCAACCCGTTCACCCACGGTAGTGCCAAGCACACCGACATCATGAAGACCGAGGGCCTGAAACAGGCGCTCGACAAGCATGGTTTCGACGCTGCATTCGGCGGCGCCCGTCGCGATGAAGAGAAGTCCCGCGCCAAGGAGCGCGTCTACTCGTTCCGCGACAGCAAGCACCGCTGGGACCCGAAGAACCAGCGCCCCGAGCTGTGGAACGTCTATAACGGCAAGGTCAACAAGGGCGAGTCGATCCGCGTCTTCCCGCTGTCGAACTGGACCGAGCTGGACATCTGGCAGTACATCTACCTCGAAGGCATCCCGATCGTGCCGTTGTACTTCGCCGCCGAGCGTGAAGTGATCGAGAAGAACGGCACGCTGATCATGATCGACGACGAGCGCATCCTCGAGCACCTGTCCGACGAAGACAAAGCGCGCATCGTCAAGAAGAAAGTGCGTTTCCGTACCCTTGGCTGCTACCCGTTGACGGGCGCGGTGGAGTCCGAGGCCGAAAGCCTGACGGACATCATTCAGGAAATGCTCCTGACGCGAACTTCCGAGCGCCAGGGCCGGGTCATCGACCACGATGGCGCAGGCTCGATGGAAGACAAGAAACGTCAGGGTTATTTCTAAGGGGTTGTCATGTCGCACGCATCTGATTTGATCAGCGAGGACATCCTCGCCTACCTGGGCCAGCACGAACGTAAAGAGCTGCTGCGCTTTTTGACCTGCGGTAATGTCGACGACGGCAAGAGCACCCTGATCGGGCGCCTGCTGCACGACTCGAAGATGATCTACGAAGATCATCTGGAAGCGATCACTCGCGATTCGAAGAAAGTCGGCACTACCGGCGACGACATCGACCTGGCGCTGCTGGTGGACGGCCTGCAGGCCGAGCGCGAGCAAGGCATCACCATTGATGTCGCCTACCGCTATTTCTCCACCGCCAAGCGTAAATTCATCATCGCCGACACGCCCGGCCATGAGCAATACACCCGCAACATGGCCACCGGTGCCTCCACCTGTGACCTGGCGATCATCCTGGTGGACGCCCGCTACGGCGTGCAGACCCAGACCCGTCGCCACAGCTTCATCGCCTCGTTGCTGGGTATCAAGCACATCGTCGTGGCCATCAACAAGATGGACCTCAAGGACTTCGACCAGGGCGTATTCGAGTCGATCAAGGCCGACTACCTGAAGTTCGCCGAAGGCTTGAAGATGAAACCCACCAGCATGCACTTCGTGCCGATGTCGGCGCTCAAGGGCGACAACGTGGTGAACAAGTCCGAGCGCTCGCCGTGGTACACCGGCCAGTCGCTGATGGAAATTCTCGAGACCGTGGAGGTGGCGGGCGACCGCAACTTCTCCGACCTGCGTTTCCCGGTGCAGTACGTCAACCGTCCGAACCTGAACTTCCGCGGTTTCGCCGGCACCCTCGCCAGCGGCATCGTGCACAAGGGCGACGAAGTCGTGGTGCTGCCGTCGGGCAAGAGCAGCCGCGTGAAATCCATCGTCACCTTCGAAGGCGAGCTGGAACACGCCGGCCCAGGCCAGGCTGTGACGTTGACCATGGAAGACGAGATCGATATCTCCCGTGGCGACCTGCTGGTACACGCCGACAACGTTCCGCCGGTGACCGACAGCTTCGAAGCGATGCTGGTGTGGATGGCCGAAGAGCCGATGCTGCCGGGCAAGAAGTACGACATCAAGCGCGCCACCAGTTACGTGCCCGGCTCGATTGCCAGCATCGTCAACAAGGTCGATGTGAACACCCTTGAAGAAGGTCCGGCCAGCGCGTTGCAGCTTAACGAAATCGGCAAGGTGAAGATCGCCCTGGACGCGCCGATCGCCTTGGACGGCTACGAGAGCAACCGCACCACCGGCGCCTTCATCATCATCGACCGCCTGACCAACGGCACTGTCGGTGCCGGCATGATCGTCGCCCAGCCGCTGGCCCACGGCAGCAGCACGCACCATGGCAAACTGGCCCATGTGTCGGTGGAAGAACGCACCCAGCGCTTCGGCCAGCAGCCGGCCACCGTGCTGTTCAGCGGCCTGTCGGGCGCGGGCAAGAGCACGCTGGCCTATGCGGTAGAACGCAAGTTGTTCGACATGGGCCGCGCGGTGTTCGTGCTCGATGGTCAGAACCTGCGCCAGGACTTGAACAAAGGCCTGCCGCAGGACCGCGCCGGGCGCACCGAGAACTGGCGTCGTGCGGCTCATGTGGCCCGTCAGTTCAATGAGGCGGGCCTGTTGACCCTGGCCGCGTTCGTTGCGCCGAGTGCCGAAGGGCGTGAGCAGGCCAAGGACCTGATCGGCCGCGAGCGCCTGCTGACAGTCTACGTCCAGGCCTCGCCAGCGGTATGCGCCCAGCGTGATCCGCAAGGGCTGTACGCCGCCGCCGGCGACAACATCCCGGGCGAGTCCTTCCCGTACGACGTGCCGCTGGATGCCGACCTGGTGATCGACACCCAGTCGCTGACCCTGGAAGAGAGCGTCAAGCAGGTGCTGGATCTGCTGCGCAAGCGTGGGGCGATCTAAGGATCGGCGCTGTAAATGAAAAGCCCGCAGATGAGTGATCATCTGCGGGCTTTTTTGTTGTCTGGAAAATTGCTATCGCGAGCAAGCTCGCTCCCACAGTAGATTCGTGGCACTCACACATACCCTGTGGGAGCGAGCTTGCTCGCGATGAGGCCTGTACAGTCACCTCAAGACTTGGCGGGATACTCGCGATGCATCTGCTCCAGCAGCGCGTCCTTGTCTTGCCACAACTGATTGATCCAACCCTGGAATTCCAGGCGATACTCCCCATCCTGGTCGTAGCTTTTACCGATGAACTGCGGCGGGATCTTCAACTCCTGGAAATGCACCACCACCTCGCCAACGTTGCCGCAGAGCAAATCCCAATAACCCGGACGACCGCCCGGATAATGGATCGTCACGTTGATGATCGACTCCAGTTGCTCACCCATGGCATCAAGCACAAACGCGATGCCGCCGGCCTTGGGCTTGAGCAGGTAGCGAAACGGTGATTGTTGCTGGGCATGCTTGCCTTCGGTGAAGCGTGTGCCCTCAACGAAATTGAAGATGCCCACGGGGTTGTTGCGAAACTTCGCGCAGGTCTTGCGGGTGGTTTCCAGGTCCTTGCCTTTCTTCTCCGGATGCTTTTCCAGGTACGCCTTGGAATAACGCTTCATGAACGGAAACCCCAGGGCCCACCAGGCCAGGCCGATCACCGGCACCCAGATCAGCTCCTGCTTGAGAAAGAACTTCAATGGGCGGATGCGTCGGTTCAGCACGTATTGCAGCACCATGATGTCGACCCAGCTCTGGTGGTTGCTGGTGATCAGATACGAGTGCTGGTAGTCCAGGCCTCCCAGGCCACTGAGGTGCCAGCGGGTAGGGCGCAACAGGTTCATCCAGGCCTTGTTGTTGCTGATCCAGGCTTCGTGGATGTGGCTCATCAGCCAGTCGGTGAAACGCTGGGCGGCGGGGAAGGGCAGCAACAGCTTGAAGATCGCCACGACGAACAGCGGCGTACAGCAGGCGATGGTGTTCAGCGCCAACAGCAGCGAGGCAATGACGCCGCGCACGGGGGCAGGCAGGAAATCCAGCATTTAAATGTCCAGAGGTCGGTTGGCGGCTTGGATCGCTGTCAGGGCGATGGTGTACACGATGTCATCGACCTGGGCGCCGCGCGGCAGGTCGTTGACCGGTTTGCGCAGGCCTTGCAGCATCGGCCCGAGGCTGACGCAGTCGGCGCTGCGCTGCACGGCCTTGTGGGTGGTGTTACCGGTGTTCAGGTCCGGGAAAATGAACACCGTGGCGCGGCCGGCTACCTGGCTGTTGGGTGCCAATTGCCGGGCCACGGCCTCGTTGGCGGCGGCGTCGTATTGCAACGGGCCGTCGATCAGCAAGCCATGTTGTGCCTCGTGGGCCAGCAGGGTGGCTTCGCGGACCTTCTCCACTTCTTCACCGCTGGCCGATTCGCCGCTGGAATAGCTGAGCATCGCCACCCGTGGCGTGATGCCGAACGCTGCGGCTGAATCGGCGCTTTGCAGGGCGATTTCGGCCAGCTCCGCTGCACTGGGGTGCGGGTTCATCACGCAGTCGCCGTAGACCAGCACTTCCTCGGGAAACAGCATGAAAAATACCGAGGACACCAGCGAGCAGCCGGGTGCGGTCTTGATCAGTTGCAACGCCGGGCGAATGGTATTGGCGGTCGAGTGGATGACGCCCGAGACAAGCCCGTCGACTTCATCCAGCGCCAGCATCATGGTGCCGATCACCACGGTGTCTTCCAGTTGCTGCTCGGCCATCGGTGCGTTCAGGCTCTTGCTTTTGCGCAGCCGCACCATGGGTTCCACATAGCGCTCGCGGATCGTATCCGGGTCGAGTATCTCCAACCCTGGCGGCAGTTCGATGCCTTGGGCGCGGGCCACCGCTTCAACGTCGGCCGGCTTGGCCAGCAACACGCAACGGGCGATGCCCCGAGCCTGGCAAATCGCAGCCGCTTGTACGGTCAGCGGTTCGCTGCCTTCGGGCAAGACGATGCGCTTGTTGGCCGCTTGGGCACGCTGGATGAGTTGGTAGCGGAACACCGCCGGCGACAGGCGCATTTCCCGTGGCGTGCCGCAGCGTTGGTGCAGCCAGTTGGCGTCGAGGTGACTGGCAACAAAATCGGTGATGATCTCCGCGCGTTCGCGGTCATCGATGGGGATTTCCTTGTTCAGGCTGTTGAGCAGGTTGGCGGTGTCGTAGGAGCCGGTGCTCACCGACAGCACCGGCAACCCCGCCTGCAAGGCGCCTCGGCACAAGTCCATGATGCGCGGGTCGGGCAGGGTGTCGCTGGTCAGCAGCAGGCCGGCCAGCGGCACGCCGTTGATCGCCGCCAGGCTCACGGCCAGGATGATGTCATCGCGATCGCCCGGGGTGACCACCAATACGCCGGGCTTGAGCAGTTCCACCGTGTTGCGCATGGTCCGGGCGCAGATGATGATGTTGCTCATGCGCCGGGTTTCGTAGTCGCCGGCGTTGAGCACCTGCGCGCCCATCAGGTCGGCCACGTCGCGGGTGCGCGGGGCGTTGAGCTCGGGGCGAAAAGGGATGCAGCCGAGCAGGCGGAAGTCGCCACTGCGCAGCAGGGGCGAGTGCTCCTTGAGCCGTGCTGAAAACGCTTCCATGCTTTCGTCGGTGCGCACCTTGTTGAGGATCACGCCGAGGACCTTCGGATCTTTCGGCCCGCCGAACAGTTGCGCCTGCAACTCGACACGACCGGACAGTTCGGTCAGCACTTCGTTTTCCGGCGCCGATACCAGGATCACCTCGGCGTCCAGGCTCTTGGCCAGGTGCAGGTTGACCCGGGCGGCGTAGCTGGCGCTGCGGGTCGGGACCATGCCCTCGACGACCAGCACGTCCTTGCCGATCGCGGCCTGTTGGTAGAGGGTGATGATTTCTTCCAGCAACTCATCGAGCTGGCCATCGCCGAGCATGCGCTCGACATGGGCCAGGCCCAGCGGTTGCGGCGGCTTGAGGCCGTGGGTACGGGCCACCAGTTCGGTGGAGCGTTCCGGGCCGGTATCGCCAGGGTGGGGCTGGGCGATGGGTTTGAAAAAGCCGACTTTCAGCCCGGCCCGTTCGAGGGTACGCACCAGCCCGAGGCTGATGGAGGTCAGACCCACACCAAAATCGGTGGGCGCGATAAAAAAAGTCTGCATGCGGATTCTCTAGGGGTGCATGGCAAGGCTGCAGCCTATGACTGGCTGTCTACCGTCAATTCAGTCGCCAAGGTTAGCGCTAACCGGGCCTTGAGCGCACCAGCCGCAATCAAAGGGCTGGCCTATTTTTTCAATACGTTGCGCCGGGTCCAGCACCCAGGCCCGGGATTGCCACGGTGGCTGGTGGCGCAGGTGCTGGGTGTGGCCGCAGGACAGCTCGGCGACCCAGTGCCCGTCCTCATCCTGATGAAAACCGGTGACCGTTGGTCTGTTCGAGCTAGCCCGTTTGTCCGGGTTCCGTTCGCTTTCGGGCAAATCCTTGTTTAGACTTGTCCGTTCTTCATTCTTATGCAAAAGGTCTCGCCCCATGCTGATCGCCGCCAATAAGGCTGTCTCCATCGACTATACCCTGACCAACGACGCTGGTGAGGTCATCGACAGCTCCGCCGGCGGCGCTCCGCTGGTCTACCTGCATGGCGCAGGCAACATCATCCCGGGCCTGGAAAAAGCCCTGGAAGGCAAAACCACCGGTGACGAGCTGAAAGTGGCCGTTGAGCCGGAAGACGCTTATGGCGAATATTCCGCCGAGCTGGTCAGCACCCTGAGCCGCAGCATGTTCGAAGGCGTGGATGAGCTGGAAGTGGGCATGCAGTTCCACGCTTCGGCGCCTGATGGCCAGATGCAGATCGTCACTATCCGTGACCTCGACGGCGACGACGTGACTGTCGACGGCAACCACCCGTTGGCCGGTCAGCGCTTGAACTTCCAGGTCAAGATCGTCGACATCCGTGATGCCAGCCAGGAAGAAATCGCCCATGGCCACGTCCATGGTGAAGGCGGCCATCAGCACTGATTTCTGCGCTACGCTCAAGTTGACTGGAGAGGCGCCCTATGGCGCCTTTTTAGTCGCTAGCTGTTAGCATCGCCCATGGCTGTTTCGAAAAGATCCGCAAACCCTGGAGTTCGTCATGAGTGCTTTCCACGACCTTAAACTGCAAGCCCTGGATGGTCAGGAGCTTCCTCTCGCGCCCTTCAAGGGCCAAGTCGTGCTGGTGGTCAACGTCGCCTCCAAATGTGGCCTGACGCCTCAGTACGCGGCGCTGGAAAATCTTTATCAGCAATACAAGGACCAGGGGTTCAGCGTGCTGGGCCTGCCCTGTAATCAGTTCGCCGGCCAGGAGCCGGGAACCGAGCAGGAGATCCAGGAATTCTGCAGCCTCAATTACGGCGTGACGTTCCCGCTGTCGAGCAAGCTGGAAGTGAACGGCCACGACCGTCACCAGCTGTACCGTCTGTTGGCGGGTGAAGGTGCCGAGTTTCCCGGGGACATCACCTGGAACTTCGAAAAATTCCTGCTCGGCAAGGACGGCCGGGTGCTGGCGCGTTTCTCGCCGCGCACGTCGCCGGATGATCCTGCGGTGATCCAGGCGATTGAAAAAGCGCTGAGCTAAACCATCCGCTGAACTTTTGTGGTGAGGGGATTTATCCCCGTTGGGCTGCGGAGCAGCCCTAAAATCTGATGCCTCGGTGTGTCAGCTATCAAGTCGCTTGCTCTTGGGGCTGCTGCGCAGCCCAGCGGGGATAAATCCCCTCGCCACAGGTTATGCGCTCGGCTTGCATCGGGTTGAGCCTCTCCAATGTCGATCTGCGCTACCTTCTGATCCTTAATCACTCCAATCAATAGTGCTACCCAGCGCTGTGCATGCCCCATATTATCGTCGTCATATCCGATCTGTGACCTCGTTTTCATGGAGTGCCCCATGCCTGTAAAAGCCCTGTTCAAACCCTTTCATCTCGGCGCGCTGGAACTGCCGACCCGGGTCGTGATGGCGCCGATGACGCGCTCCTTTTCGCCTGGCGGAGTACCGAACACCAAGGTGATCGAGTATTACCGTCGTCGCGCGGCGGCCGGGGTCGGCCTGATCATCACCGAGGGCACCACGATCGGCCATCGGGCGTCCAACGGCTATCCGAACGTACCGCACTTCTACGGCGAGGCCGCGCTGGCCGGCTGGAAAAAAGTAGTCGATGCCGTGCATGCCGAAGGCGGCAAGATTGTTCCGCAACTGTGGCATGTGGGGAACGTGCGGCGCCTCGGTACCGAGCCGGATGGCGCCGTGCCGGGCTACGGCCCGACTGAAAAACTCAAGGACGGTCAGGTCGTGGTCCATGGCATGACCCAGGCGGACATCGACGAGGTCATTGCGGCATTCGCCCAAGCGGCAAAAGACGCCCAGGGCATCGGCATGGACGGGGTGGAAATCCACGGTGCCCACGGCTACCTGGTGGACCAGTTCTTCTGGGAAGGCACTAACCAGCGCACCGACGATTACGGTGGCAGCCTGGCCAACCGTTCGCGCTTCGCGATCGAGCTGATTCGCGCGGTGCGGGCTGCGGTAGGTGAGGGCTTCCCGATCATCTTCCGTTTTTCCCAATGGAAACAGCAGGACTACACCGCGCGCCTGGTGCAGACGCCCGAAGCGCTGGGAGAATTTCTCAAGCCCTTGGCGGATGCCGGCGTGGATATCTTCCACTGTTCTACGCGTCGCTTCTGGGAGCCGGAATTCGAAGGCTCGGACCTGAACCTGGCTGGCTGGACCCGCAAGCTCACGGGCAAGCCCACCATTACCGTCGGCAGTGTCGGCCTTGATGGTGAGTTCCTGCAATTTATGGTGAACACCGACAAGGTTGCGCAACCGGCCAGCCTGGAGAATCTGCTCGAGCGCCTGAACAAGGAAGAGTTCGATCTGGTGGCGGTGGGGCGCGCGCTGCTGGTGGATCCGGACTGGGCGCAGAAAGTGCGTGAAGGGCGCGAGCAGGAGATCCTGCCGTTCAGCCGCGAGGCGTTGATGACGTTGGTCTGAGTAGCGCCTGCCTTCGCGAGCAGGCTCGCTCCCACCTCCGATCTTTAGTGAACATACATTTATGTATGACCGAGATCCAATGTGGGAGCGAGCCTGCTCGCGAAGGCGATTTCAGGGTCACCGAAGTTCAACGCACCGTCGGCGCCGCCGGCAGCACCTGCTCACCCACACAAACCCCGCGTAACTGCGCCTCGAACTGCTCGATCACCGATGCCCAGCCCTGGCGACTGGCATGTTGGCGCGCATTGAGCCGGACACAACGCAAGGCCTCGCGCTCTTCCAGCAGCCAGCGGGCCGCATCGCAAAAAGCCTCTTCATCCCCTGGCATCGCCAGCACACCGTTGTAGCCGTGACGGATGTGCTGCGCCGCCGCAGCCTGATCGTAGGCCACCACGCCCAGCCCCGAGGCAAGTGCTTCGAGCACGACGTTGCCAAAGGTTTCGGTCAGGCTCGGAAAGACGAACACGTCCCCGGACGCATAATGCGCAGCCAGCGCTTCGCCACGCTGCGTGCCGCAAAAGATCGCCTCGGGCAATAGCTGTTCGAGGGCGGGCCGCTGCGGGCCGTCACCGACTATCACCAGTCTGATTCGCCGTGCCGGGAAGGCGCTACTCAGCGTGTCGAAACTGCGCTTGAGCAGCCCGAGGTTTTTCTCCGGCGCCAGGCGTCCGACATGGATGACTGCAATGTCGTCCTCGCCCAGGCCCCACGTTTGACGAAGGTCGGTGGAGCGTTTGGCTGGATGGAACAATTGGCTGTCCACGCCGCGGGACAGCAACGCCACGCGTTCGAAATGCCGGCGTTCCAGTTCCAGGCGCTGACTGAGGCTGGGCACCAGCGTCAGGCTGGAGCGGTTGTGGAACCAGCGCAGGTAATGGGTCAGCCCGCGACTTAGCAAGCCGAGGCCATATTGCTGGGTGTACTGCTGGAAATTGGTATGGAAGCCGCTGACCACCGAAATTCCCAGGCGCCGCGCTGCTCGTAGTGCGGACAAGCCCAGCGGGCCTTCCGTGGCGATATACAGCACGTCCGGGCGATGACGTTTCCAGCGCCTGAGCAACTTGTGCATCGACGCCTGCCCCCATTGCAGCCCCGGATACCCGGGTAAAGGCCAGCCCCGGCATAGCAGCAACTGCTCGTCACTGGCCAGGCCCTGGTCCCCGGTCTGGCGGGGGCGGATCAGTTCCACCCGGTGCCCGCGGGCACGCAAGCCGTCGTAGAGACGACCCAGGGTATTGGCTACGCCATTGATTTCCGGCGCAAAGGTTTCGGTGACGAGGGTAACGTGCAGGAGTGTGGTCATGACCCCAGTGTCGACCGGGGCCGTTTCGTCATTGTGACGCCAGGATGATGGATTTGTGACGGCTCAACCCTGACGGGCCAGAGCGGTCTCGGCACCTTGTTCGCGCACCCAGAACAACGTCGCCCCGGCCACCGCCGCCGGCATCATCAGGATGTTCACGAAGGGGATCAGCAACACCAGGTAAACGCTGCCGCCGAAGCCCAGGCTCTGCCAGCGTTTTTCCCGCAGCCAGGCGAGCATCTCGTTCCAGCCCAGTTTGTGGTTGTCCGCCGGGTAGTCGATGTACTGGATCGCCATCATCCAGATGCCGAACAGCAGCCACAGCGGTGCGGCGACGATATTGATCACCGGGATGAACGACAGCACGAACAGCCCCAGGGCCCGGGGCAGGAAATAGCCGAGCTTGCGCGCCTCCCGGGCCAGGGTGCGCGGGATCATCGCAACCAGCTCGCCCCAACTGAACGCTGGGAAATCATCGGTGCCGCGAACCACTACCTCGACTTTCTCGGCGAGAAAGCCATTGAAGGGCGCAGCAATGATATTGGCGAGCATGGTGAAGCTGAAAAACACCATCAGTACGACAAGGACGACGAACAGTGGCCAGAGCACGTAACTGAGAAAACTCAGCCAATCCGGCAACGACGGCATCAGCGTGTCGACCCACAGGCTGAACTGGTGGCCGGCGAGGTAGACCAGCCCGACGAACAGCACCAGATTGATCGCCAGCGGCAACAATACAAACAGGCGCAGGCTTGGGCTCAGGACCAGTTTGAGTCCTTCTCGCAAATATTGCGGACCGGACAGGACAGGGGCGGCGGGCATAGGTGGCTCCGAGGGTAGGTGGACGCGCCGACCTTACCGGCTTTGCCCGATGCGCGAAAGCCACGACACGGTGTGTAACAAAGGTTTAGCGCAGGATCGCAACTATCGGGAGCGCTGCCGCGGATAGAGCTCACCTATGAGCTGGATTGTTAAACCGTATTTCCTTAATCTTCGCTCCCTCGATACGCTGCACCCAATCTTTTTCAGGACTGTCGAACCCAAGCCTTCCCCAAGTGCATCCACAGTCCTTTTTTATTCCCGCCGCATAGCCGGCGTTCCGGGCCGCAGGGTCCGGTCAACAGGAGCAGGTCATGTCTGAAGTCCGTCATTCGCGAGTGATTATCCTCGGTTCCGGCCCCGCCGGTTACAGCGCCGCGGTCTATGCGGCACGTGCCAACCTCAAGCCGTTGCTGATCACCGGCATGCAGGCCGGCGGTCAATTGACCACCACCACTGAAGTCGACAACTGGCCGGGTGATGTCCATGGCCTGACCGGTCCGGCCTTGATGGAACGCATGAAGGAACACGCCGAGCGCTTCGAGACCGAGATCGTTTTCGACCACATCAACGCCGTGGATTTCGCCGCCAAGCCCTACACCCTGACCGGCGACAGCGCGACCTACACTTGTGACGCCCTGATCATCGCCACCGGCGCCAGCGCGCGCTACCTGGGCCTGCCATCGGAAGAAGCTTTCATGGGCAAAGGCGTGTCCGCCTGCGCCACCTGCGATGGTTTCTTCTACCGCAACAAGCCGGTCGCCGTGGTCGGTGGCGGCAACACAGCTGTCGAGGAAGCGCTGTACCTGGCCAACATCGCCAGCACGGTCACGCTGATCCACCGTCGCGAAACGTTCCGCGCCGAGAAGATCCTGATCGACAAGCTCAACGCCCGCGTCGCCGAAGGCAAGATCATCCTCAAGCTCAACGCGACCCTGGACGAAGTGCTGGGCGACAACATGGGCGTGACCGGTGCACGCCTGAAGAACAACGACGGCAGCTTTGACGAGATCAAGGTCGACGGCGTCTTCATCGCCATCGGCCACACGCCGAACACCTCGTTGTTCGAAGGCCAGCTGGAACTCAAGGACGGCTACCTGGTGGTCAAGGGCGGTCGCGACGGCAACGCCACGGCCACCAGCGTCGAAGGTATCTTCGCGGCCGGCGACGTGGCCGACCACGTCTACCGCCAGGCGATCACCTCGGCCGGCGCCGGTTGCATGGCGGCCCTGGACACCGAGCGTTACCTGGATGGCTTGCAGAACGTTTCGTTCTGATCCATCGGGCAAAAAAAACCGGCTTCGGCCGGTTTTTTATTGCCCGATATCTGCTGCTGAAACCAATGTGGGAGCGAGCTTGCTCGCGATAGCGGTGTGTCGGTCAACATCGATGTCGGCTGATCTGACGCTATCGCGAGCAAGCTCGCTCCCATAAGGGCTGTGTAGGCAAGGGGACCGTATTCAGCCCAGTTTCGCCAGGCACGCCTCGAGAATATCCAATCCCTCTTCCAGCACCGCCGGCTCGGTCGTCAACGGCGCCAGCAGCCGAATGATGTGCCGGGATTTGCCGCTGGGCATCAGTAGCAAGCCCGAGTCCCGTGCCGCCGCCAACAATTGCGTCAATTGAGCCGACGCCGGAGTGCCATCGGCGTGGGCCAGTTCGATGCCGCGCATGGCGCCGACTCCGGTCAACCGCCCCAGATAGGGGGACAGCCCGCGACGGCGCCAGGATTCGTAGCGGCTCACTATGGCCTCTTCCTGGCGTGCGCCCCAGGCCCGCAGGTTCGCGTCGGTCATCTCGTCCAGGGTCGCCAGCGCGGCAGCGCAGGCGATAGGGTTGCCAGAATAGGTGCCGCCGAGGCCGCCCTTGGGCAGGTTGTCCATCAGGGCTTTGCGTCCCATCACCGCCCCCAGCGGGACACCGCCGGCGATGCTCTTGCCCAGCAGGATCAGGTCCGGTTCGATGCCCAGCCGCGAAAATGCAAAACGTTGGCCGGTACGGCCGAAACCGGACTGGATCTCATCGATGACCAACACGATGCCCTTGTCGTCACAGAACTGGCGCAGCGCCTGGGCGAAGGCTATGTCCATCGTCAGGAATCCGGCTTCGCCCTGCACCGGCTCGACGATGAAACAGGCTACGTCGTTTACGTCGATCTCAACGCTGAACAGCCGGTCCATGGCTTTCAAGGCTTCGGCACAGGTCACGCCGTTGTCCTGGCTGGGATAGGGCAGGTGATAGACCGGCCCGGGCAGGACACCGACTTTCTGTTTGTAGGGCGCAACCTTGCCGTTGAGGTTGAGGGTGGCCAGGGTCCGGCCGTGGAAGCCGCCATCAAACGCGATCACGGCGGTGCGCCCCGTGGCGCCGCGGACGATTTTCAAGGCGTTCTCCGCTGCCTCGGCGCCGCTGTTGGTAAGCATGCCGCTAACCGGATAGTCCACCGGGATGAATCTTGCCAGGCGCTCGATCAATTCGAGATAAGGCCGGTGCGGTGCGGCATTGAACGCATAGTGGGTCAACCGGGTGGCTTGCTCGCGAATCGCCTCGACGACACGCGGATGACAGTGGCCGAGATTCAGCACGCCGATGCCGCCGACAAAATCAATGTAGCGCTTGCCATCCGTGTCCCAGACTTCGGCGTTTTTTCCATGGTCGAGGCTGACGGGATGAACGAAGGAAATCGATTGGCTGATGCTTTCGCGGCTCATGGATGACGGCTCGGAGGAAGAAATATTGCCTTTATCTAAGCCGCGGGGAGAGGTGCCCGGCAAACGAAATAAAGTTGCCGGGTCAATCATAAAAGTCGGGATGTGGATAAGTGCCTGGCGTCTTGAGCCCCTGTGGCGAGGGGATTTATCCCCGCTGGGTTGCGCAGCAGCCCTAAAATCTGATGTCTCGGTGTGTCAGGCAAATTAAGTCTGACTGCTAGGGTCTGCTGCGCAGCCCAGCGGGAGCAAGCTCCCTCGCCACAAGAGCGGGATGGTCAGCGCCGTTGCAGCGGCTGCGCCTCGAACTTCACGCCGGCGAGACCATGGACCATCAACGCGCGGATATTGCCGTGATCACTGCCTTCGGGCGTGGCCAGTACCGAACGGTAATGCTCGCCAAACGCCAGGAGCGCTTCTTCATCGCTCAGGCCTTCAAGCAACGCCAGGCCCAGGGTCTTGCACGAACCTTCGTTCTGCCCGGCGGCGTTCTCGACGCCACCGTTGTTAAAAGCCTGGGGCTGGTAATCGTAGCCATCGGCGACAAAGGCCAGGGTATCGGCAAATACATGTTCGCCACTCTTGAGGCTGGCGCGGAAGGTGTTCAGGTCAGGCATCGGGAGTTCCTTTGGCGAACGCCGCTTGCTGTTCGGCGCTGGCTTCTTTCTGGTATTGAGCTTTCCATTCGGCATAGGGCATGCCGTAGACGACTTCGCGGGCATCGTCGAGGCTGACCTCGACCTGACGCTCGTCGGCGGCAGCCTTGTACCACTTGGACAGGCAGTTGCGGCAGAAACCGGCGAGGTTCATCAGGTCGATGTTCTGCACATCCTTGCGGCTGTCCAGATGGGCAACCAGCCGGCGGAAGGCGGCGGCTTCGAGTTCGAGGCGTTGTTGATCGTTCATGAGGATCTCTACGAGACAGCTTCAAGTGGCAGGCTTCAAGCTGCTGGTGGGTTTGCGTTGTTCAGGCTTGAAGCTTACAGCTTGAAGCTTTTGGCTGCTACGAAGCAGCCCTGCTTGCCGCCAGCGTAATCGACACTGACTCGGCAAATCGCAAGGCATGCGGCTTGTCGACTTCGACTTCAGCGTACAGCACTGATTCGTTGGCCATGACCAGGTCGAGCAGTTCCTGGGTCAGGCGTTCGAGTAAGGCGAAACGGTTGCCCTCCACATGGGCGATGATTGCCTTGGTGATGGTGCGGTAGTTCAGGGCGTGGTCGATGTCGTTATCGCGCACCGCCTCTTGGGCCGCGTAGAGGATGGTCAGGTTGATCAACACATCCTGCTTGTTGAGGATCTCGTCCTCGTTGATGCCAATGAACGTACGCAGGCGCAGGTCCTTGACCTTGATGCGCGCCATGGCGGGCTGAAGTTGTGGCATTTATTGGCTCCGTCGAATCAATTGCAGGAACTCCTGGCGCGTGGTGCTGGACTCGCGAAAGGCGCCGAGCATCACCGAGGTGTTCATCGTCGAGTTCTGTTTTTCGACACCGCGCATCATCATGCACATGTGCTGGGCTTCGATCACCACCGCAACGCCGGCGGCCTGGGTGACCTGCTGCACTGCGTCAGCGATTTGCCGGGTGAGGTTTTCCTGGATCTGCAGGCGACGGGCGAACATGTCCACCAGCCGGGCGATCTTCGACAGCCCCAGGACCTTGCCCGTAGGAATATAAGCTACATGGGCCTTGCCGATGAAGGGCAGCAGGTGATGTTCGCACAACGAATAGAGTTCGATGTCGGCGACGATCACCATTTCATCGCCGTCGGAGGCGAACAGGGCGCCGTTGACGATCTGTTCGATGCTCTGTTCATAGCCATGGCAAAGGTACTGCATGGCCTTTGCGGCCCGCACCGGTGTATCCAGCAGGCCTTCGCGTTCCGGGTCTTCGCCCAGGCCGATCAGGATCTCGCGGTAATGCTCGGGCGACAGGGCCATTGCGCTTCCTCGGAACAATTATTTGATGTGCCGCCCACCGTTGACGGTCAGGGTCGTGCCGGTGACGTAGGGGTTGTCCAGCAGATAACGCAGGCTCTGGTAGATCACTTCACTGCCCGGCTCGAAACCCAGCGCGGATTTGGCCAGGGCCTTGGCCCGATAGGCCGCATCGTCGTCGGGATTGAACAGTAGCAGGGCCGGGGCGATACCGTTGACCTTGATGGCGGGTGCGTATTTTGCCGCAAACGACAAGGTCAGGCTCTCGAGCCCGGCCTTGGTGGCGCAATAGGCGATGTGCCGGCTGCTGCCCTTGCGCGTCACGTCATCACTGATGTGCACGATATCGGCCGGCACCGAGCGTTGCAGCAGTTCGGCGCACTGCAGGTTGATCAGGTAGGGCGCGAGCATGTGCACGCCAAACATTGCGCTGAAAGCGGCCGCCTCATCGCCTGGAGTTTCGGCCAGCCAGGCCGAGGCGTTATGCACAATGGCGCGTAGCTGGTCGGTGTGCTGCTTGAGTTGTTCGATGAAGGCAAGGATTCCCGCTTCACTGGAAAAGTCGGCAAACAGCACCGTGGCCCCTGAGTCCCGTAGCGTCTGCACGCCCGGGCGTTCGGTGCGATAGGTGGCGATGACCGGATGCCCGTCTTCCAGCAACCGACGGGCGCAGTGCAGGCCGACACGCTGGGCTGCGCCGGTGATGAGGATCGGAGCGGTAGGCATGGGGCGGCTCGGTTTGCGGCGGAAGCAAAACTATAACAGTGCCGGATACCGTCTACCTATTGGCGACCGATCCAGTGAATGCATTGCCAATTTCCCACAGGGATAGCTCTTGAAGCTGATGGCATGCTGCATCAATGATTCTGCGTCGCCGGCACTGGTCGTTGCGGTGGGCCGGCGAGCCAGTTCGCCAGCAAGTGGGTCGATAACGGGATAAACAGATACACCATCAGCGGCGTCAGGATGAGCGTGCTGATCAGCACCCGGCTCAACAGGCCCAGTTCACCCAGTAATGGCCCCAGCAGGAAATTGAACAATAACGAAACCGGAAAAAACGCCAGCCAGATAGCCACCGCCTGTTTCCAGCGCGGCGGGCGCTGGTTGGCGGCGCCAAACCAGCCGTCGATGCCGCGCACACGATGTTCGGATGGGTCGGCAAATAGCTCGCTGCCGCGTCCCAGCCAAGCCGTGCGCGAAGCCGAATGTTCCCATGCATGCAGGGTCTGCTCATCGGCGAAACGGAAGATGATCTGGAATTCGTCGTCTTCGGGCGGCGGCGCAAGTACGCCTGAGCCCAGGTAGCCGGGGAAGTCGGTCGCCAATTGCTCGCCTTCACGCAACCAGGCGATCAGGTCCTGATAGCGGCCATTGGCGACGCGGCGGGCAACCATCAACGTGACGGGGGAGGCAGACATTTTGTATCTCCATGTTACGGTTGCGGCACTCCGGGTAGGAGATTCGCTTGAGGAACGGCCCCAGGGTAAGGGGGCGGCGTTCGATGCCTGAAGGCAAGCAAGGATTATTCCTTGTAGGGTAGGAAACTACAAATTCGAATATGGCCCGCCATCTCCCTTGTAAAGACATCCCCGGTGAGGAGTAAACTGGGATCCAATTCGAGCCGGGTAAGCCTTCGGAATGAGCGTGATCATCGAAGAGAACCTTGCGTTTCAGGCCGCCGTGGCTTTGAAAAGCGAGGACTTGTTTCCCATCCGCGAAGTGGCACGGGTGACGGGCGTGAATCCGGTGACGTTGCGCGCGTGGGAGCGGCGCTACGGCCTCATCCAGCCCACACGCACCGAAAGCGGGCACCGCCTGTATTCATTGAGCGATATCGAAAAGGTTCGCAGCATTCTCGCCTGGATCGAACGCGGGGTAGCGGTTAGCAAGGTGGGAAAAATTCTCGCCAGGACCGAGTCGGTGCAGCCAGCCTCCAGGTTCATTTCGCCCGATCTGGTGCGCGCCGATTACGCCCAGTGGCAACAGCTCGTGGCTGAAGCAGTCGGCAACTTTGACGATGTGGAGCTGGATCGGGTCTATGGACAGATTTTTTCCAGCTATACGGCACCGGTCGTCTTCCAGGACATCCTGATGCCGCTCTGGCGAGCATTGCTCCAACGCCAACATGAGTTCGGGCAGACCAGTGAGTGGCTGTTTTTCGACGGTTTCTTGCGCTCGCGTGTCATGCAACGACTCTTGCTGAAGCGCGAAACTTCGTCGCGCCGGGTCCTGGTCAGCGCCATAGCCGGCCAATGCCGGGAATTGGAGTTGCTGGTCACGACGCTATTCATCTCCAGGGCGGAGGTGGATGTCAGGGTCATGACTGTCGGCCAACCCTTTGACGAATTGACCCTGATTTGCCAGAAGATCAAGCCGTTGGCACTGGTACTGGTTTCCAATCATGCGCCGGCCGCGGAGCTGCCCAAGCGCCTGAACAAACTGGCGATGAGCCTGGATTGCCCGGTCATGCTCGCCGGCGATGCGTCCGACCTGGCGCAGGAAAGCCTGGCAGGCTCTTCCATCGCTTGCCTGGGAAATGAGGGCATGCTGATGCGCCAACGCTTGCGTCAATTTCTGGCGGGCAACCTGGATACTTGATGGCTTGCTAGGGTTTGTACGAAAAGTCGCCGAGCGGCGATCAGGCAAGGCGAAAACAGGCGAGGAAGCGGAGTTGACTGGTTGTCAATGAGCATTCCGAGCCTGTTTTCAACGCAGCCTGATCGTCGCGCAGGCACTTTTCGTACAAAGACTAGAGGTGCATCGCCGGATGGGTCAGACGATGTTGCTGGAGGATGTACTGACGCAGGCGCTCGGTTTCGTCCTGGTCATGCTGATTCAGATGGTAGGCGTACAGGCCCTGATCGGTTTCCCGTTCGAACGTACCGCGAAGCGAAATTCTCTCGTAGCCTGAAGGGCTGAACCACAACGCGAACTGTTTTGGCGGTTTGGTGCGGTTGCGAATTTCCAGCAGGACGCCCTTGCAAGAGACCTCGTGCACCCACAGAGGTCCCGGCTGACCCTTGGCATTTTCCAGCGCAACCGGTGCCTCGAGCGTCAGGCGCCATGGGCGGACCTTCGGTCCGTCCTCATAGATGCTCGGCACACCCAGGCGCAGGTGCATGGCATGGAATTCGTCTTCCACCAGATGCAACGGAAAGGTCATCTGCTGGTTTTCGAAATTGGCTTGCAACGTGACTTGCTCGTTTGCCGCCAGGCGCGTCAAAAGATCACGGATCTGCGACCCACCGTTTACCAGCAAGCTCGACGTGACATCCCGCTCGTTCAACTGCGGGCTGTGCTGCATGGTCCGGATGAAATCCAGCTCATCCTGGGTAAGAAGGGCGTCGCGCTGCATATGGTGCTCGAAAAATATGTGCGAGTTCACGGGTGATTCTAGAGACTGACCGTTAATTCGCCGTTTTGTTTGCGCCGTTCGTCGCATCCAGGCGCGCAATAGTCTCCCGTGCTTCAGCCAACTCCTTTTCGAGTTGGGCGATTCGCTGTTGAGCCTTCACCTGAATTGTCACGTCCTTCTGCACGCCGACGAAATAAGTGTGCCCGTCAGCCTGGTTTTTCACGGTCGACAACGACAGCTCATTCCAGAACGGCGTGCCGTCCTTGCGATAGTTGCGAAGGACCTGTCGGCATGATCCGCCTTGCTTCAAGGCCATGCGGATATGCTCCAGGGCCGGTTGATCGCGATCGCCGGACTGCAGGAAACGGCAGTCCTGGTAGAGGATCTCGTCGCGGCTGTAGCCGGTCAGCCGTTCAAACGCCGGGTTTACATAAATCAGGATATTGTCTTCGTCGCCTTCCTTTTCGGCGATGACGATCCCGTCGTTCGAAGCGCTGATCACCAACTGCATCAAGTGAGCATTAATCATGAAGGCCTCCAGCAATGGTCATCCCTGCGTGCGCTGCATTCTAGAAGAACCCTGGGAGATGTCCACTTGCCATTATCGGTTGTTGAGAATCAATCCCGGCATCACTGTTCAGCCTGCTACCATTGCGGCTCTTTATTCCGCTTCAGGATCAGATTGATGAAAGTCGCCATCCTTTCCGGCTCCGTATACGGCACCGCCGAAGAAGTCGCCCGGCATGCCGCCAAATTGCTTGATGACGCCGGTTTCCAGACATTCCACAATCCGCGGGCAACCCTGGCGGATATCCAGGCGTTTGGCCCGCAGGCGTTGCTGGCCATAACGTCCACTACCGGCATGGGCGAGCTGCCGGACAACCTGATGCCATTGTATTCGACGATTCGCGACCAATTGCCCGCGTCGTTTCGCGGCCTGCCCGGTGCGGTGATCGGCCTCGGGGATGCCAGCTATGGCGATACGTTCTGCGGTGGTGGCGAGCAGATGCACGAATTGTTCGCCGAGCTGGGCGTGCACGAGGTGCTGCCCATGTTACGCCTGGATGCCAGTGAGAGTGTGACGCCGGAAAGCGATGCCGAGCCCTGGCTGGGCGAATTGATCGCTGCATTGCGCCATTGATGGAAGGGTGGCCGGCACTGATCGCAGATGTTCGCCTGATGACCCGCTCGGTCAGTAAGCTGGCTGCCAATGCAACTACCGGCCCTGGCGGAGCTGACTAGACTGGTTTTCTGTTCATGGAGGTTGGATACGCCTCCACCATAACAAGAAGCCAGAGGTCATAACCGTGAGCGTGACGCCCATTCAATCGACACCCGGCATCAAGGATCAGGTCAGCGCCGCCGAATGGCAAACCCGCGTCGATCTTGCCGCCTGTTACAGGCTGGTCGCGCTGCACGGCTGGGACGATCTGATCTTTACCCATATCTCCGCCAAGGTCCCCGGCACCGAAGATTTCCTTATCAATCCGTTCGGGTTGATGTTCCATGAAATCACCGCGTCGAGCCTGGTCAAGGTCGACCAGGCCGGCAACAAGCTGATGCCCAGCCCCTATGAGATAAACCCGGCGGGTTACACCATTCACAGTGCGGTGCACGAGGTGCGGCACGATGTGATGTGTGTGCTGCACACCCACACGGCCGCCGGTGTCGCGGTATCGGCGCAAGAACAGGGCGTGCTGCCGATCAGCCAGCAATCGCTGTTCGTGCTGTCGAGCCTGGCGTATCACCCTTACGAAGGGGTCGCCCTCAATCCTGAAGAGAAGGCCCGCCTGCAAGCGGACCTGGGCGACAGTAATTTCCTGATGCTTCACAACCACGGTCTGCTGACCTGTGGCGGCACCATCGCCGATACCTTCCTGATGATGTTCATTTTCCAGCGATCCTGTGACATCCAGGTCCTGGCGCAGACCGGCGGCGCCGAGTTGATCGTGATCGAGCCCCAGGTGCTGGCCGGTGCCCGGGCGATGGTTGCCGGGGTGACCCGAAGCGCCCAAGGCATGGGTGGCGCGCTGGCCTGGCCGGCCTTGCTGCGCAAACTCGATCAGCAAGATCCGGGTTATAAAAGCTGATGCCCATGGTCCAGATTCCGCTGCGTATCTGGCGCCAGCGCGGGCAGACCTTCATGTTTCGGGGGCACGCCATCCGCTATTGGGTGGCGGGCCACGGCGAGCCTCTGTTGCTCATCCACGGGTTCCCTACCGCCAGTTGGGACTGGCACTACCTGTGGCAGCCGCTGGCGCAGCGTTACCGGGTGATCGCCTGCGACATGCTCGGTTTCGGTGACTCCGATAAACCCGTGGATCACGCCTATAGCCTGTTGGATCAGGCCGATCTGCAGCAAGCGTTGCTGACGCATTTGAATGTGACGCAGGGAGTTCATGTGCTGGCCCACGATTATGGCGACAGCGTGGCCCAGGAGTTGATTTCCCGGCACAGCGAGGCGCGCGCCGACGTCGCCAGTTGTGTCTTTCTCAATGGTGGGCTGTTCCCCGAGACCCATCGTCCGGTGCTGATGCAGAAATTGTTGCTCAGCCCCTTGGGCTGGCTGATAGGCCGGGCCTTCTCCAGGGACGGACTGGTGAAGAGTTTTCAACGGATTTTCGGCCCCAGGACTTGCCCGACCGAAAGCGAGATGGATGATTACTGGAGCCTGGTCGAAACCCATCACGGGCCGCGGATCATGCACAAACTCATCGCCTATATTCCCGAACGACGGATGCAACGCGACCGTTGGGTGCAGGCGATGCAGCGCGGCGAAGTGCCGTTGCGGGTCATCGACGGGGCAATCGATCCGATTTCCGGTGCGCATATGGTGGCGCGTTACGAGGCCTTGATTCCGAACGCCGACACGGTGCTGTTGCCTGACATTGGCCACTATCCACACACCGAGGCACCTGTTCAGGTACTCAAGCATTACCTGGCATTTCGCGAAATCATCGCGGCGCCGATCAGGCAAATGGCCTGTTCATGACCGATTGCCTGGCATCATCCCCTCACCTTATCGCCCACCATTCACTCTGAGCCCAGTTGATTGTGGCCTGCCGACTTGTGCCGGACACTCGTGCCAATGTCCTATCGGCCTGCTGGAGTTCTGCCCATGAGTGAATCTGTGCGCTTCGAAGATAAAGTCGTGATCGTCACGGGAGCCGGCGGCGGCCTTGGCCGCGCTCATGCGCTGCTGTTTGCCCGGCACGGCGCGCGCGTGCTGGTGAACGATCTCGGCGGGTCGGCGCAGGGAGAGGGCGCCAACGCCTCGGCAGCGGATCGGGTGGTGGCAGAAATCCGTGCCGCCGGTGGTGTTGCCGAAGCCAATCATGACTCTGTCACCGAGGGCGACAAGCTTGTGCAAAACGCCCTCGACGCGTTCGGCAGGGTGGACGTGGTCGTCAATAATGCCGGTATCCTGCGCGACAAGACCTTCCATAAGATGGACGATGCCGATTGGGACCTGGTTTACCGTGTCCATGTCGAAGGTGCCTATAAAGTCACCCGCGCCGCCTGGCCGCACCTGCGCGAGCAGAACTACGGACGAGTGATCTTCACCGCCTCCACGTCTGGCATCTATGGCAACTTCGGGCAGTCCAACTACGGCATGGCCAAGCTTGGCCTGTACGGCCTCACTCGCACCCTGGCTATCGAAGGTCGCAAGAACAACATTCTCGTCAACGCCATCGCCCCCACCGGCGGCACCCGTATGACTGAAGGCCTGATCCCGCCGCAGGTATTCGAGCAGCTCAAGCCTGAACTCGTCAGCCCGCTGGTCGTGTACCTGGCCAGCGAAGCCTGCCAGGAAACTTCCGGATTGTTCGAAGTAGGCGGTGGCTGGATGGGCAAGGTGCGCTGGGAGCGCAGCCTCGGTGCCGGCTTCGATCCGCGCCAGGGATTTTCACCCGAGGACGTCGCCGCTCACTGGCAGCAGATTTGCGACTTCGAAAACGCAGTCCACCCGAACGACAACCTGGAAGCTTTGAAAGAAATGATGGCGAACCTGCAGCGTCACGCCATTTGAATCGCGTCCCTGGGCACGCGAGCGCCAGGCGCGGCAACGTGCTCAGGGGAAGTACTTCTGCACCAGGGCCGCGAGATTCGCAGCGGTCTCCATGTCCATCACACCGTCATGTTTCGTCGGGCGAAAATGCAACTGGAAGGCGCGGACCAGGCGTTGGAACCCAACATTGGTCGTCGCGGCCGACGTATCGAAACCATACCTCCTGAACAGACCGAGCAATTGCTCGCGGGTCGGCACGCCGCTGGTTTGATAGGCCTGTAGGAAAGCCTTCTGGGCATGGTCATCAAACCAGGCGCCGATACCCTTGAGATACAACGCATGCCAGGGAAACATCGGGCCAGGATCACTCTTGCGCCCGGCGGCGATATCCGAGTGCCCCACCACGTTTACCGGACTGATTTCCGGATAGCGTTTGAGGATATCCGTTGCCAGGTATTCGATCGCCTCGATTTGCTGGGGCGCATAAGGCGGAAAGGTAAATTGCCCTTGGTTGTCCGTCGCCAGATTGACGATTTCGACGCCGAGCGAAGTGTCGTTCAGGTTGCTGCGATTACCCCAACTGCTCACCCCGGCATGCCAGGCCCGCTGGCGCTCGTCCACCAGATTGAAGATCTGCGGCTCCTTGAAGCCCGCCTTCAAATAGGTAGGATCGGCAAAATCCGGGATGAGGTAATGAGCACTCACGGACGGGCCGGTCAAAGCGTTTATCGAAGAGGCGAAGTTGCCGGCGGTGTAATGGAAGACAAGAAAGCGAACGCGACTGTTGTAGCCTTTCCTTGATCGATGGCTTGTGTTGTTTATCTGCATTATCAAATAACTCACTGGTCGATAATCGAAGCGAGGCGCTGCGATTTAATTCAGCGTAACAGATGAATTATTTGAGCGTGTGTAGTGGGTTTCGGGCTTTGTTGTAGGAATGGGTTCATTAATGAAAGGGGCGAATCTATTGGGTGGACTGTGAAATGCGCATGGTGATCCTTAATGACCGAAGTAGCAGCGTGACGGTAACGCAAAAAAAACCGACAGAGTATTACGTATCACTTTTTCTTACGGGATTCTGATTTTGTGCCAAAGATCCAGTCGGCTATTAAAGGCCGTCGCCAGATAGAGAGGCAACGGCCTGAGACCAGGTTAGATCAAGTGCTTTCGGCGTATCTTTTTTCCAGTACGAATTTCGGTGCTTTCCAGTTTGGTCCCTTTAGGCATAGACCTTTTTCCCCCCTTGTCAGTATTCCCGCCTCGAAAAGGTTTTTATAGGTTATTTCAAGCTCCCCGTGTTGTATCAGCTCACGGTTATGGCGCCTGATCATCATGTCTAAGTGCGGAGAAGCCTTCAGTAGCGCAAAGACTGTGACGATCTCTTCCAAAGACTCGTTCTTAACGATCTGCTCAACAGTGCTCATTGCGACATCTCCTTCAGAAGCTTCTGATAATCTCTTTCATCCTGTAGTCCAGCTTTGGCTAAGGCATCGGAGGTATAAAGCAATGACTCGTGATCGTGGACTTTAAAATCTTCGAGTGTCGCGGTATGTGCATTGAATCCGTGCATGGTTGTTTGGGGCAGTGCCATCCGTGGCGACGACGAAAACTATAAATTCAAACGCTTTAGCCAGACAGGTGGGCCTTTCTGACAATGCTGTAGGAAACAAGAAGTTCCACCACGGAAATAATTCGGAAATAAAAAAGGCCGCTGCAAAACGCAGCGGCCTAAACGTGACGTTGTAAAGGAGCTACAAATCAACGTCAGTGGACACGGGGACGATGGATTGATGCGCAATCCATCCGAATGACGGTGCGCCAGGCGCGAGGGACGCCTGGCGGCTTGCGCTTGCAGGCCCGTTGTCCCGCAAGCCCGGCCAGCATAGGGATGGGACGTTTTGAGAAACAGCTCGGATCCGGACATGCACTGTTGCAGTGCATGTAACAGTGCAGGCGCAGCGATGAAAATGCACGCCGTTGATAACCTCTCATCCAGTCCATTCATGCACCACGCAAAGGCACGGCCCGCAAGGGCTGTCATCCTTTGGAGGTACATCGCGAATACCCCCTTGGTGCGCTTATCGCCCATGACGTGGGGCAGTAGGGTGGAGGCTCTGTCACTCACCGGGGAAGACGCATGACAACAATAACAATGCGCGCCATCTTCAAGCCGCAGGCGCTGGCCGTCGCGGTGGCCTTGGGTTGCTGTGCCCAGGCGCAGGCCGTTTCATTCAACATTGGCGAAATCGAGGGGCAGTTCGACTCCTCGCTGTCGGTTGGCGCGAGCTGGGGCATGCGCGATGCCGACAGGGATCTGGTCGGCACCGTCAATGGCGGTACGGGCCAGTCTTCCACCGGTGACGACGGCCGATTGAATTTCAGGAAAGGCGAGACTTTCTCGAAAATCTTCAAGGGCCTCCACGACCTCGAACTCAAGTACGGCGACACCGGCGTGTTTGTCCGTGGCAAGTATTGGTACGACTTCGAGCTCAAGGACGAAAACCGCGAGTTCAAGGACATCAGCGACAGCAACCGCAAGGAGGGCGCCAAGTCGTCGGGGGCGCAGATCCTCGATGCCTTCGTCTATCACAATTATTCCATCGCCGATCTGCCGGGCACGGTGCGCGCCGGCAAGCAGGTGGTCAGTTGGGGCGAAAGTACCTTCATCGGCAACTCCATCAACAGCATCAACCCGGTGGACGTGTCCGCGTTCCGTCGCCCGGGGGCGGAGATCAAGGAAGGCCTGATCCCGGTCAACATGCTGTTCGCCTCCCAGGGCTTGACCGACAAGCTTACCGTCGAAGGTTTCTACCAACTGGAGTGGGACCAGACGGTTGTGGACAACTGCGGCACCTTCTTCGGTAACGATGTGGTCGCCGATGGTTGCACCGATGGCTATACCGTAGGCAGCCCGGCGATTGCACCTTTCGTGCCGTTGACCAACGCGTTCGGCCAGGGCATCCAGGTGACCAGCGAAGGCGTGGTCATTCCCCGTGGCGGTGACCGCGATGCGCGGGACTCCGGTCAGTGGGGCACGGCGTTGCGCTGGCTCGGCGATGACACCGAGTACGGCCTGTACTTCATGAATTATCACAGCCGCACGCCGACCGTTGGCACCACGACGGCGGGGCTCTCTACGCTGGCTGCGCTGCCGGGGATGGTCGCGACTGCAAACGCCATCGCCCCTGGCAGCGGCGCGGGCCTGGCGCAAAGCGTGATGTTGGGGCGCGGAGGGTATTACCTCGAATACCCTGAAGACATCCGCCTGTACGGCGCCAGTTTCTCCACCACGTTGCCGACAGGCACGGCGTGGACCGGCGAAATCAGTTACCGCCCCAATGCACCGGTACAGGTCAATACCAACGACCTGACCCTGGCCTTGGTGAACCCGATCGCCGGAGGCGCCGCGTCACCGATCGCCACTTCGCCGGGCGCGGACAACACCGGTTACCGCCGCAAGGAAGTGACCCAGGTCCAGAGCACCCTGACGCACTTCTTCGACCAGGTGCTGGGCGCCGATCGCCTGACCGTGGTCGGTGAGGCCGCGGTCGTCCATGTCGGCGGTCTCGAATCGAAGGACGAGCTGCGTTATGGACGCGATTCGGTCTACGGCCAGTACGGTTTCAACGGCGACACCGACGGTTTTGTCACCTCGACCTCCTGGGGTTATCGCGCCCGGGCGATTCTCGACTATTCCAACGTTATCGGCGGGGTGAACTTCAAGCCCAACCTGTCCTGGTCCCATGACGTGGCCGGCTATGGGCCCAACGGTTTGTTCAACGAAGGCGCCAAAGCAGTCAGCGTGGGTGTCGATGCCGATTACCGCAACACGTACACCGCCAGCCTGAGCTACACCGATTTCTTCGGCGGCGATTACAACGTTCTCGAAGACCGCGACTTCCTCGCGCTGAGCTTCGGCGTGAACTTCTGATCTGGCTGACAAGGAAAACCCAATGCGCAAGATGATCCTGCAATGCGGTGCCCTGGCCCTGAGCCTGCTGGCCGCGAACGTGATGGCGGCGGTCTCGCCGGAGGAAGCGAACAAACTGGGCACCAGCCTCACCCCGCTGGGCGCGGAAAAGGCCGGCAACGCCGATGGCTCGATCCCGGCCTGGACCGGCGGTATCCCGAAGAATGCCGGTGCCGTGGACAGCAAAGGCTTCCTCGCCGACCCGTTCGCCAGTGAAAAACCGCTGTTCACCATCACCGCCGCGACCGTGGACAAGTACAAGGACAAGCTCTCCGAAGGCCAGGTCGCGATGTTCAAGCGCTACCCGGAAACCTACCGGATTCCGGTCTACCCGACCCACCGCAGCGTTGGCCTGCCGCCGGAGATCTATGAGGCGGCCAAACGTAGCGCACTGAACGTGAACGCCATCAACGACGGCAACGGCCTGGCCAACTTCACCGGCAACCGGTACTACGCGTTCCCGATTCCCAAGACCGGCGTGGAGGTGCTGTGGAACCACATCACCCGCTACCACGGCGGCAACCTGCGGCGCGTCATCACCCAGGCTACACCGCAGACCAACGGCAGCTTCACGCCGATCCGCTTCGAAGAAGAGATCGCCGTGCCGTTCCTGATCAAGGACGCCGATCCGGAAAAAGCCAGCAATGTACTGACTTATTTCAAGCAAGAGGTGACGGCCCCGGCGCGCCTGGCCGGTAACGTGTTGCTGGTGCATGAAACGCTCGACCAGGTGACGGAGCCGCGTCTGGCATGGATCTACAACGCCGGCCAGCGTCGCGTGCGTCGTGCCCCACAAGTCGCCTATGACGGCCCGGGCACCGCTGCCGACGGCTTGCGTACCTCCGACAACTTCGACCTGTTTTCCGGCGCCCCGGATCGCTACGACTGGAAGCTGGTGGGCAAGAAGGAAATGTACATCCCGTACAACAGCTACAAACTCGATTCACCGAGCCTCAAATACGATGACGTGATCAAGGCCGGGCACATCAACCAGGACCTGACGCGTTACGAGTTGCACCGGGTCTGGGAAGTGGTGGGTACGGTCAAGCCCAGCGAGCGGCACATCTACGCCAAGCGCCACATGTACATCGATGAGGACAGCTGGCAAGCGGCACTGGTGGACCACTATGACGGGCGCGGCCAGTTGTGGCGCGTGGCCGAAGGGCATGCCCAGTTCTATTACGACCATCAGAACCCGGGCTACACACTCGAAGCGCTCTACGACATCATCGCTGGCCGCTACATTGCCCTGGGCATGAAAAACGAAGAGAAGCACGCCTACGTCTATGGGTTCGAGGCTCGGGCAGCCGACTACACGCCGGCAGCGTTGCGGTCGAGCGGGGTTCGCTAGATCGTCTTGGCAAGATACCCGTGGCGAGGGAGCTTGCTCCCGCTGGGCCGCGAAGCGGCGCCAAAGCCCTCTAGACCCTGAGCAAAACCAATGACCGACAGCTGAGCTGCCGGTCATTTTTTTATGAGCAGCAATCAGCGCGCTGAATATTTCTCCTAAGGTGCTCGACACAGGTCTAGGGTGATGGAACAACAATAAAAGGGACCTTGCACAATGACCGCCATGACCCCGTGTCCGGACCGTCCCGGGCTGCTGCCGCGCCTGTCTTCGACGCATGTGCCACGCCGGTCCCTGAGCGAGTCGTTGCTGGCTTCCGAGGCGCGGGTAAAGCTGCTTTACGCACCGGCGGGCAGCGGCAAGAGCGCGTTGTTCGCTGAATGCTTCCTGCAAGCGCCCCCGGGCTGCCGGCTGCATTGGCTGCCGCTGGGGGGCGCGGCAATGGATGTCGCGCAATTCTGTGAGTGCCTGGCCCAGGCCCTCGGATTGCCGGTGGTCGATGAGGCGAGCCTGTTGGCTCACCTGGCACGGTTGCAAACCCCGACATGGTTGTTTCTGGATGATTATTGCCGGGTGCCCAATCCCGCACTCGACCAATTGCTCGACCGCTTGCTGAACACCAGCAGTCCGGCGCTGCATCTGTGGCTCAATGGCCGTCGCCGCCCGCACTGCAACTGGCCGCGCTTGTTGCTGGACGACGAACTGCACGAGTTCGACGCGCAAGCCCTGGTTTTTACCGCCGAGGATGTTCAGCAATTGCTCGGGCATTTGCCCGGCCCACTGGCCGCACGCACCGCCCGCGAGGTGGTTCAGCGCAGTGGTGGCTGGTGTGCCGGGGTGCGCTTTGCCTTGCTCGAACGTTGCGAGTGGGCGCGAAGCAACGCTTCGTCGGGGCGTGCCGGGACTTTACCCGACTACCTCGAATATGAATTGTTTGGCGCCTTGTCCCCGGAGCTGGCGCAGGCCTGGCGCGTGCTGGCGCATTTGCCGCGCTTCAATGCCCGGCTTTGCGAGCATCTGTTCGGCGATACGGTGGGGGCCGAATGCCTTCCCTTGCTGCTGGACCTGGGATGCTTCATCGAACCGTGGGCGCAGTCTTCGGAATGGATGCAGATTTTCCCTCCGCTGGCCCGCCTCGTGCGTGACGAGCCCTGGCCCCAGGCGCGCTCCTGGCACCGGCGCGCCTGCCAATGGTTCGCCGCCGAACAGGATTGGCCGATGGCATTCGAACAGGCCATGCAAGCGGGGGAGTTCGAGACTGCCGTGAGTGTCCTCCAGCATCTGAATTTCGAGCATGTCTTGCAGGGCAACAACGTCCAGCTGTTATTGAATCTGCATGACCAGCAGGACGAGGCGTTGTCCCTCGGTACGCCGCAATCGGTGGGGCTGGTTACCGCAGCCTTGCTGTGTGCCGGACGTTTCGCCGAGGCCGAGCGGTGCATCGAGCAATTGGGCAGGTTCGCGCCACAGCCGCTGGCCTGCCGACAGCGAGAACTGATTGCCCGATGGCAAGTCTTGCGTGGTTGGCTGCTGCATCTGGACGGCGAGGGCGAACCGGCGCGTGAGCATTTCCTTCAGGCCGAAGCCGGCCTCGAACCGCACGCCTGGGCCCTCAAGGTGCTGTGCCTGATCGGCCAGACGCAGCAGGCGTTACTCAAAGGTGAGCTGGCGTCCGCGCAATGGATCAACCGTCAGGCGCTGTGCCTGGCCCGGGCTCATGGTTCGCTGGTGTTCGAAGGATTGCTGGAACTGGATCACGCCCAGGTGCTTGAGCAGCGCGGCGCGCCCCATCGGGCGGATCATTTGTTGAGCGCCGTCCAGGTGCTGCTCGACAGGCCAGGCCAGGATTTTTCCGCGTTGCTGGGACGTATCGCCCTGCGACGTGGGCGCCTGGCGTTACGCATGGGGGCTGACGAGCAGGCTGCCGAACACTTTCAGGCCGGCCTGGAGGCGGGCCTGCGTAGCCAGGACAAACAAGTGCTCTACGGCTTTCTCGGCAAGGCTTGCCTGGCGGCCAACCGGGGTGATTATGGCGAAGCCTTCATGCAGCTGCGCGACGCCGAGCGGATCATGCAGCAGCGACACATCCCCGACACGGTCTATCGCGGCGTGCTGCTGCAAACCAGCTGTCAATTCTGGTTGCAGCAGGGGCGCCCGGAACTTGCCCATGAAGTCTTGACCCGGGTCTTGCGGCATTTCCACGGGCCGCAGGCCAAGCAGGCGCCGCCAGCGACCCTGGAACTGATTCCGCGCCTCGAGTATCTGCTGGTGCTGGCCGAGGTCTACCTGCATCGGGCACATGAGCCCCAGGCTCGCCTGCAGGCGATGATCGCCCAGGCACGACAGCGCGAAATGCACGCATTGGAAACGGAGTTGCAGTTGGCGCTGGCCGAGGTCGTCTGGTTGTCGGCCGATCGCACCTCTCTTGGATCGATCGCGCCGGAGGCGCTCAAGCAAGTGGCCTGTTGGCGGGCGCAGCAAGCCTTGGGTGAGCTGCGTATGCGCCAGCCTGAACTGGTGCACTGGATGCAATCTCAGGAGCGGATCGAGCTGCCGGGACGCGCGGCGGAAGAAACGCTGCTCAGCCAGCGCGAACTGGAAGTACTGGAACTCATTGCCCAGGGCCATTCAAACCAGCAGATCGCCGAGCGCCTGTTCATCTCGCTGCACACGGTGAAAACCCATGCGCGGCGGATCCATAGCAAGCTGGGCGTACAGCGGCGGACACAAGCGGTCGCAAAAGCGAAAAACATGGGCGTGATGAGTTAGCGAATATCCTACTGGGCTGATGACTCCGACTCATACCCCATGCGCCGGCTCACGGCCCGGGTCGCGGTCAACAGGCGCTGCGCCGCCGGGCCGTTTTCGTCGGCGTGGAACAGCGAGGTCGGACCCACAATGGTCATGACTGCCGCCACCTGGCCCATGGCGTTGAAAACCGGCGCGGACAAGGCATCAATGCCGGGCATCAACAAGCCATGCACATGGTGCAGGCCGCGACTGCGGATCTGCTCCTGCAGGGCGGCGTAAATATTGTCATCGGCCAAGGCGTGATCGGTGGTGGCGCGGACCTCCTGTTCGCGCAGCTCGATGGTCTCGCGCTCCGGCAGGTAGGCACTGAAAACCAATCCCGTGGATGAGCTGAGCAACGGCAGGACCGAGCCCAGTTGCGTCACCACGGTCACGGCCCGCACGGCGGGTTCGATCCGCACCACGGTCGCGCCGTGATTGCCCCACACCGCGAGAAAACAGGTTTCGTTCAAGTCGTCGCGCAATTCGGCCAAGGGCAGGGCGGCCACTTGCAGCACATCCATGCCGTTGAGCGCCGCCAGGCCCACGCGCAGGGCTTCGCGGCCCAGGCCGTAGTGGTTGGTTGCGCTGTTCTGTTCGGCGAAGCCACTCGCGATCAGGGCTTGCAGGTAACGATGAACCTTGCTGGCCGGCATCTGCACATGTTCAGCCAGTCGTGACAACGAGGTGGAAGGGGACAGTTCGGCCAAGGCCTTGAGGATGTCGGTGCCGACCTCAGCGGAGCGGACTTTCTGTTTACCGTTGCTGGGCGGGTTTTCCATGGAGGTTCTGGTCCGGAGGCGAATGGGCGTCTTTATAGCTTGACGGTGGTCGTCGAGCAAATTACGTTATGCGTAATCGGATTACGATAAAAATAACCCGGTGCGCCCAGGCTCCTCCACGGAGCGACGGGACGCATCCAGTCCTGTATTCAGGAGGCTCCATGAACCTCGATTCCACGGCGTCGGACCTGGCTTACCAGTCTGGCTTCGGTAACGAATTCGCCAGCGAGGCGCTGCCCGGCGCACTGCCCGTTGGCCAGAACTCTCCGCAGAAAGCCCCGTACGGCTTGTACGCCGAACTGTTTTCCGGTACCGCCTTCACCATGGCCCGCAGCGAAGCGCGGCGAACCTGGATGTACCGCATCCGTCCTTCGGCCAACCATCCGGCCTTCGCCAGGTTGGAACGGCAATTGGCCGGAGGCCCGCTGGGCGAGGTGACACCCAATCGCCTGCGCTGGAGCCCGTTGCAGATCCCCACCGAGCCCACCGATCTGATCGACGGCCTGGTGCGCATGGCGACCAATGCCGGTGCGGACAAACCCGCCGGTATCAGCATCTATCACTACTGCGCCAACCGCTCCATGGAGCGTGTGTTCTTCAATGCCGATGGTGAATGGCTGATCGTGCCGCAACTGGGGCGGCTGCGCATCGCCACTGAGTTGGGTGTACTGGAAGTGGCTCCGCTGGAAATTGTCGTGCTGCCTCGGGGGCTGAAATTTCGTGTCGAACTGCTCGACGCGCAAGCCCGCGGCTACATCGCCGAGAACCACGGGGCGCCGTTGCGCCTGCCGGACCTCGGTCCGATCGGCAGCAATGGCCTGGCCAACCCAAGGGATTTCCTGGCCCCCGTCGCCCATTACGAAAACCTCGTGCAACCGACCACGCTGGTACAGAAGTTCCTCGGTGAACTGTGGGCCTGCGAGCTGGATCATTCACCGTTCGACGTGGTGGCCTGGCACGGCAACAACGTGCCGTACAAATACGACCTGCGACGTTTCAACACGATCGGCACGGTCAGCTTCGACCACCCCGACCCCTCGATTTTCACCGTGTTGACGTCGCCGACCAGTGTCCATGGCCTGGCGAATCTCGATTTCGTGATTTTCCCGCCGCGCTGGATGGTTGCGGAAAACACCTTCCGTCCGCCGTGGTTCCATCGCAACCTGATGAATGAATTCATGGGCCTGATCCAGGGCGCCTACGATGCCAAGGCCGAGGGCTTCCTGCCGGGCGGCGCGTCGCTGCACAGCTGCATGAGCGCCCACGGCCCGGATGGCGAGACCTGCACCAAGGCGATCAATGCCGAGCTCAAGCCAACGAAGATCGATAACACCATGGCCTTCATGTTCGAGACCAGCCAAGTGCTGCGTCCCAGCCGTTTCGCCCTGGACTGCGCACAATTGCAAACTGACTACGACGCCTGCTGGGCCTCGCTGCCGGTCACTTTCGACCCGACCCGGAGATAACCCATGACCCAAGTTTCCCCTACCCTCAGCTGGGTTGTTTGCGCCAACGGTCACGCCGACTTCCCTCTGCAGAACCTGCCGCTGGGCATCTTCAGTGTCGCTGGCGAAGCTCCCCGGAGCGGCGTGGCGATTGGTGAGCGGATCTTCGATCTGCAGGCCGCGTTGCAGGCGGGCCTGTTTGACGGCAAGGCGGCCGAAGCCGTCGAGGCCATGCAGGGCGGCCAGTTGAACGCCTTTTTCGACCTGGGTCGCGAGGCCCGGGTTGCCCTGCGCGAAAGATTGCTCGAACTGTTGTGCGAGGACAGCCCCCAACGGGAGGCGATCCAGGCCCAAGGCGCGCGGTTGCTGCCGCTGGCGGCGGACTGCCAGATGCACCTGCCGGCGAAAATCAATGACTACACCGATTTCTACGTAGGCATCGAGCACGCGCAGAATGTCGGCAAGCTGTTTCGGCCGGACAATCCGCTGCTCCCCAACTACAAATACGTTCCCATCGGTTATCACGGTCGTGCTTCGACGGTTCGCCCGTCCGGCACCGATGTGCGCCGTCCGCAAGGCCAGACGCTGCCGCCCGGCCAGGCCGAGCCGATCTTCGGCCCGTGCGCGCGGCTGGACTATGAATTGGAGCTGGGTATCTGGATCGGCAAGGGCAATGCCCTCGGCGAGCCCATTGCCATCGGCGACGCGGCCGAGCACATCGGCGGTTTCTGCTTGCTCAACGATTGGTCGGCCCGGGATATCCAGGCTTGGGAATACCAGCCGCTGGGGCCTTTCCTGTCGAAAAGTTTCCTCACCAGCGTATCGCCGTGGGTGGTGACGGCCGAGGCTCTTGAGCCGTTCCGTCGCCCGCAGCCGGCACGCCCGGAAGGCGACCCCCAGCCGCTGCCGTATCTGCTGGACAAGCGTGACCAGGCTGGCGGAGCCTTTGATATCGAACTGGAAGTCCTGCTGCTGACCGAATCCATGCGCGAGCAGGGCCTGGCGCCTCATCGCCTGACCTTGAGCAACACCCGGTACATGTATTGGACTGTGGCGCAGATGGTCGCGCACCACAGCGTCAACGGTTGCCAATTACAGGCCGGCGATCTGTTTGGCTCGGGCACATTGTCAGGGCCTGAAAATGGTCAGTTCGGCAGCCTGCTGGAAATCACCGAGGGCGGTAAAAAGCCGATCGAACTGGCGTCCGGCGAAGTCCGCAAATTTCTCGAAGATGGTGACGAAATCATCCTGCGCGCCCGTTGCGGCCGCGAAGGTGCCGCCTCCATCGGTTTCGGCGAATGCCGCGGCAGAGTCTTGCCGGCGCATTGAGGGGGCGGAATGGAGCTTTATACCTACTACCGATCCACGTCGTCTTATCGGGTGCGCATCGCGTTGGCGCTCAAAGGCCTGGATTACCGGGCCCTGCCGGTCAACCTGATCGCGCCGCCCGGGGGCGAACATCGCCAGCCGGCTTATCTGGAGATCAATCCCCAGGGGCGGGTACCCGCGCTGCGTACCGATGAGGGCGCTTTGCTGGTCCAGTCTCCTGCGATCATCGAGTACCTGGAGGAACGTTATCCACAGGTGCCGTTGCTCAGCCGTGACCCCGTGCTTCGCGCACATGAGCGTGGCGTGGCCGCGCTGATCGGCTGCGACATCCATCCACTGCACAACGTCAGCGTGCTCAACAAGCTCAGGCAGTGGGGCCACGACGAAACGCAGGTGACGGAGTGGATCGGGCACTGGATCAGCCAGGGGCTGGCCGCAGTGGAGCAGTTGATTGGCGAAGACGGCTATTGTTTCGGCGCGGCGCCAGGCCTGGCGGACGTTTACCTGATCCCGCAGCTGTATGCCGCCGAGCGCTTCAATGTGTCGTTGCAGGGGTATCCACGAATCCGTCGGGTGGCGGCGTTGGCGGCAGGGCATGCGGCGTTCCAGCAAGCGCATCCGGCGAGTCAGGTGGACACACCTGCCTGAATTGACACACCGGTCCGCCGCCATCGCGAGCAAGCTCGCTCCCACATTGGATAGGGTTGATCACGGAGTTTGGGTTTGACTCATCCCCTGTGGGAGCGAGCTTGCTCGCGATGGCGATAGAAGTGTCACCGCAGGTCCACAAGCCTTGCGCCCTCTTCAGTGCACAATTGTATTCGGTGGCAGATGCCCCAGCCGCTCGGTCAGCCGGATCCGCTGGATCGGGTCATCACTGAGCATCAATGCATGTTCTAGATCGAAACGTTCGGCATTGGGGCAATCGAGTCGCTGGTAGAGGCTGGCGCGGGCCAGGTAGTCGGCGGCGCTGGCGTTACCCAATTCCAGCACCCGTTCGGCATCGACCAGCGCGGCGATGTAGTCGTCGTTGGCCAGATGTAATTGCCTGAGGTTGCGCGACAGCCGCTGAAGCATCTGCATCGGCTCGGCAGAGACCATGTGCTCGGCCTTGAGCGGCAGGTTGGCGCCGTATTGGCGGTGCAGCAAGTCCCGGCAGTCATTGGGGTACAAGCGGCGGCCGCCGCAGGGGTCGAGCAGGTGGTCCGCGCCAGGTACGCGCAGCAGGAAATGGCCGGGGAAATTGACGCCGGTCATCGGGATTTCCAGGCCCTTGGCCAATTCCAGGGCTATCAGGCCCAAAGCCAGCGGTTGCCCTCGCTTGCGGACCAGGACCTTGTCCAGCAGCGCCGCGCCAGGCCGTAGCGGCGTAGCGTCGTCCTGGGCAAAACCCAGATCATTGAGGCGCCGAAGCAGGGGTTGGCCCAGTTCGCTGACAGGCAGCATCGGCAGGCCGTGGCTGACTTTCTGCTGCAGCTCCCTGAAATCCTTCAATAACGCTGGCACGTCCACTTCACGATCATGCTCGGCGGCGATCCACAGGGCTGCTTCGAGCAGTGCCGGGGGCGAGCGGTGCAGACAGTCAAAAAAGGCTTGGCGCGGTTTCATCACAGTCTCCGGACTATGCCTCGTTTTAGCTCTGCCGCGAGGTTTCGTCCAGTCTCGCAAAGAGGGGGTAGCCGGTTATGCCGAAAAGACTGAGGATCATGCGGCGTTATTCCGGCGTGCTCCTGCAATTTTTGATCGCGCGCCTATACTGGCGAGACAGACAAAAAAGTGATTCGGGAGCCTGTCGATGTTTGCTCTCATGCAAAGCTCCCGCCTTGAATCGCTGCACTTGAGCGTAGACCCGGCGACCGGGTTGAAGGCGGTGATTGCCATTCATTGCAGCCGTCCTGGGCCTGCACTGGGTGGCTGTCGTTATCTTTCCTACCCCGACGACGAAAGTGCCGTTGCCGACGCCGTGCGCCTGGCCCAGGGCATGAGCTACAAGGCGGCGCTGGCCGGCCTGCCCGTGGGCGGGGGCGTGGCGGTCATCATGCGCCCGGCACATGTGGAAAGCCGGGCGGCGCTGTTCGAAGCCTTCGGCCGCTGCATCGAGCAGTTGGATGGCCGCTACATTACCCGCCATCGACAGCGGCACATCGGTGGCGGACATGGACTGCATCGCCCAGCAGACTCGCCATGTCACCAGCACCACTGCCGCAGGAGACCCGGCGCCCCATGCGGCCATGGGGGTGTTCGCCGGGATCCGCGCCACGGCCATGGCTCGCCTGGGCAGCGACAACCTGGAAAGCCTGCGGGTGGCCATCCAGGGCTTGGGCAATGTCGGTTATGCGCTGGCCGAGCAACTGCATGCGGCGGGCGCCGAACTGCTGGTCAGCGATATCGACCCCGGTAAAGTGCAACTGGCGATGGAACAACTGGGCGCCCATCCCATCGCCAACGACGCACTGCTCAGTACTCCCTGCGACATCCTGGCGCCCTGCGGCCTCGGCGGAGTACTCAACAGCCAGAGCGTGGCGCAACTGCGCTGCTCGGCCGTTGCCGGCTCGGCGCATAATCAGTTGAGCAACCTGCAAGTCGCCGACCAGTTGGAAAGACGTGGGATCCTCTATGCACCGGACTACGTGATCAATTCCGGCGGCCTGATCTATGTTGCCTTGAAACACCGCGGCGAAGAGCTGCCGACCATCACGGCGCATCTCGCCAAGATCGGTGCCCCGGCTTACGGAAGTCTTCGCCCATGCCCAGGCCGAAAAACGCTCACCGGCCAGGGTGGCTGACGAGCTCGCGGAGCGTCTGTTGTACCGATAAAAAAAGATCGCAGCCTTCGGCAGCCCCTACACCGTGTAGGGGCTGCCGAAGGCTGCGATCTTTTTGATCATTCGTCCGACGGATTGAGCAGTTCGGACAACGCGTCTGGCTGGCTCTTGAATGCCTTGGCGAACACATCGCGATTCTTCGCCATGTAGATGCCGGCTTCCTCAACCTGTTGTTCGCTCAGCGATGGAACCGCTTTTTGCAACACTTCGGCGAGCAATTCAGCGAGTTCCAGCATTTTGTCATGACGGTCAGCTTCGGCTTTATCCATGAACAATCGCTCCAGATCTCGGCTGCTGCGGTATACCACTTCGACGGCCATTCACCACCTCACATGCCTTCACATTTGGTTTTGTATGTGACTACTGTATTTATATACAGGCCAAAGGATAAGCGAATCCTGACGCTTTGAATAGTGGCTTTTTAATGTAGACCGGTTTCGAGGTTTGTCGCCCAGAACAAACGTGCCCGCGACGGGGCCGCTTGATGTCGCCAACGTGTCGAATGCCAGCCCGGTGCCATCTCATTCCGGTCGCTGGCCTTTTTTCTGCATGCAGAACAACCGTCACGTCCAACCCGCATCATCCGGTCGAGTCGACCTAAGGAAACTACATCGTGAAAATCAACTGGGCCGAGAACCTGCGCCAGAATGTCCACCAACTGGCCGAATCCCTGGGCAACCTGTTCGTCGAGACCTTCCACTACCTGGCGCTGTTCGCCATCGGTGCGGTGACGGCATGGGCCGCCGTGATGGAGTTCCTGCAGATGATCGAGGAGGGTCATATCAAGATCGACGACATCCTCCTGCTGTTCATCTACCTGGAGTTGGGGGCGATGGTCGGGATTTATTTCAAGACCAATCACATGCCGGTGCGATTTCTCATCTACGTGGCGATCACCGCGTTGACGCGCCTGCTGATTTCCAACGTCTCGCATCACAGCCCGCCGGACCTGGGCATCATCTACTTGTGCGGCGGCATCCTGCTGCTGGCGTTTGCGATCCTGGTGGTGCGCTACGCCTCGTCGCAGTTTCCCTCGGTGAAGATCGAACACCCGCACCGTAAGGTCGGCGCGGGTTCGAGCGAGCATGCCGAAGTGGAGAAGGGCGAAATCTAGAGACCGGCGGCGCTGGACGCCTGGCCCTGTGCCTGCGGTGGCGGCACCTTGATGTTGTCGCCGCCGGTCATGGCTTCGAGGATGGCCACGGCGCTGTGGCCCTGCTCGATGGCAATGCCGAATTGAATGCTCTGCACCAGGCGCTTGAGCCGTTCCGGGTCGTTGCGCTGCTGCGCGCTGATCATGCGCTTGGCAACGACGCGCCCGGCCTTGGACAAGGTCAGCATGATGCTGCCGTCCAGGCCCTGGATGCTCAGGTTGATCTGGTATTGCGGCGCGAAGGCGTCCGTAATGATCTGAAAAGGGTTGTCCATGATGCGTCACCGCCTGATTGAACGTGCAGTTGTTGACCGGCCATGATCGGGATTAGTTCGCAACACCGGACCACCGGCCATTCCATGATCGTATCCATCGCCAGATTCCCGGGGCGGGCAGGCGGCTGACCCACTGATCGCAGCCCGCGGCGCCTCCTGCAAGGGAGGTAGCAAGGGGCATGCCGGAAAAACTGTCGGACAATGATCACGGCGCCTGGACGCGCAATGCTCTGGAATGCGGTTATGGCGGTAGCCCGTTTCGGGGCACTGGCGGGCCGATGTTCGCTGACGGTGCAGGGCACGCAGGCGGATTGGAACGAACAGGCAGGGCGAGACAACTCCCGACATTAACAGCGCTGTTGCTCGTTGTCCGGCTTTATTTGCAAATGAATATTTATCTTTTTTCGGGGGTTGAATTGTTCTTCCGCCAGCCCGACTCTGTATTCAAGGGGCCGTTGCGCTAACGTCGATTGGCCCCTGGCGAGCTAGCCGAAATAAGGGATGAACTATGCAAATCCAAGTCAACAGCGATAACCATATTCAAGGCAGCATCCGACTGGAGGAGTGGGTACGTACTACCATTGAAAGCACGCTCGAACGTTACGAAGAAGACCTGACACGGGTCGAGGTTCATTTGGGGGATGAGAACGGTGACAAGCCGGGTCCCCATGATTTGCGTTGCCAAATTGAGGCTCGGCCAAAGGGCCACCAGCCGATATCCGTGACGCACAAGGCGGATACCCTGGAGCTGGCGCTCGACGGCGCAGCCGAGAAGCTGGAACATGCGCTGGAACACTTGTTTGGCAAACTGCGCGGCAAGCGCGCCGCCACCAACGGCCAGACCGAGTCGATTGCACTGGCTGATGCCATGCTGGAAGAAGAATTCCTCGAGAACGAACGGGCTGCGCTTAACGGCTGAACCCGGTCACTGAAATTACCCACCAAACAGACGGGCCTGCAATTGCAGGCCCGTCTTGTTTCCGCGATCCCACCGTGGCCGGATCAGAACGCCACGGACGTCTGCACATACAACGTGCGCGGTTCCCCTACATACTTGCCCCGGTTGTTGTCGTCAAACGAGCGGGTGAAGTATTGGGTATTGGAGATGTTCTTCACGCCCACCGCGACGTTCAGGTCCGACAGTTGCGGGCCGAAGTCATAGGCGGCGCGGCTGCTGAACAGCATGTAGCCGGGGATGTTGCCGGTGCTGCCATCGGCGCTTTCAGCGCGGGTATTGGCGTTGTCGGCGAACTGCGCGCTCTGGTAGGTGCTGTCCAGGTTCAGCTTCCACGGCCCGTCCGTATAACCCACGCCCAGCGTACCTTTGTGCCTGGAGGAGAATGGCACGCGGTTGCCCTTGTTCGGTCCGTCTTCGCGGATGGTGGCGTCGACGTAGGCATAAGTGGCGTACACGTCAAAACCGGCCAGCGCCGGGCTCAGGCCGTCGAGGGCATAGTTGATGCTGGTTTCGATGCCCTGGTGGCGGGTCTCGCCCCGGGCGATCACCGAATCGTTGGTCTGGTTGCTTTCGTACTGGTTGTCGAAATTGATCAGGAAGGCGCCGATTTCTGCCCGCAGGTTGCCATTGTCATAACGGGTGCCAAGCTCCCAGGTGCGGGCCTTCTCCGGCTTCACTTCACCGCTGCTGACGCGGTTGGGCATCTGGCTGTACTGCACGCTGCCGAACGAGCCTTCGGTGTTGGCATACAGATTCCATTCATCGGTCAGGTGGTACAGCACATTCAGCGCTGGCAGGGCGGTGTTGTAGTCGCCCTTGTACTTCACGTTGGTCAGGTTGTTGGTTTGCTGCGACTCGATCATTTCGTAGCGAATGCCGGGCGTGATCGTCCATTTGCCGATATCGATCCGGTCATCGATGAAAAATGCATTGGCTTCGGTTCCGCCGCGGGTATCGCGGTCGTTGCGGCTGGAGGTGGTCGGCAGCTCATTGCTGGCAATCGGTGTGCGATAACGCAGTTCATGGCCGGCTTCGTTGATATAGCGATAGCCGACGCCGACCTCGTGGCTGGTCGGGCCGAGATCGAAGCCCTGGGCGAAACGGGTTTCCAGGCCGCGTACCCAGTATTCACGAGGCGACAGCGACAGGAAGCTGCCCTGGTCCAGATAGCCGCTGCGCAAGGTCTTGGTGAAAAACGTGTTGGCGGTGAATTCTCGCCGGTCCTGCTGGTAGCGGTAGCCGAAATTGACCAGGGTACGACGACCCCAGAACCGGTCTTTCTGGCGGGTGGACTGGTACGGGTCGGCGTCGTAGTCGGCGACGTTCAGGCCGCCGGGCATGTCGGCCTCGCCTTCGTAATACTGGGCCATGGCGTTGAAGCTGTTGGCCTCGTCCAGTTGATAGTTGCCCTTGAGGATCAGGTCGTCGATTTGCGTGTCGCTGTGTTCACGCCAGTCGCCGCCGCGGGTGCCGGAATACAACAGGGCGCCGCCCAGGCCGTTATCGGCGGTGCCGCCGGCCAGCAGATTGGCGGACGTCTTGAAGCCATCGTGGCTGGAGGACGGGCTCGCCTCGGTCTGGAAACCGCCTTTGACGGTCGGCGCATCGGGGATTGCCCGGGTCACGAAGTTGACCACGCCGCCGACGTTTTGCGGGCCGTAGCGCACCGCGCCGCCGCCGCGCACGACGTCCACCGCGTCCATGTTGCCCATGCTCACGGGAGCAAAGGACAGCTGCGGTTGGCCGTACGGCGCGAAAGGCACTGGAATGCCATCCATCAGTACCGTCGAGCGGGAAGCCAGGCGCGGATTGAGGCCACGGATACCAAAATTCAGCGCCATGTCATGACTGCCGGTGCCGTTGTTTTCCGGTGCGTTGACGCCGGGAATGCGATTGAGCACGTCCCGGGCCTGGGTCGCGCCCTGGCGTTCGAATTCTTCACGGCGGATAACGTCCCGAGCGCCCGCGTGTTCGAAGACGTTGGTCGGCGCTGCGTCGCCGAGCCAGTCACCGACCACGGTCGTGGTACCGATGTCCAACGCGCTGCTGCCGACCGGTTGCAGGCTGAAAGCATTGTCCCCCTCGGGCCGCGCTTGCAGGCCTGTGCCTTCGAGCAGCGCACTCAACCCTTGCTCGGGGCTGTAGCTGCCTTCCAGGCCGCGACTCTGCAGGCCGCCGGTCAGCTGCGAGCCGAAGGAGATCAACACGCCGGCTTCGCGACCGAATTGATTGAGAGCGTTTTCCAGCGACGACGGCGCGATGTGATAGGCCTTGGCCTCTGCAGCCTGCACGGCGGGCAGTGCAACGAAACTCAAGCTGGCCCCGAGGAACAGTTGACGCGCGGCGCGAGCGAGCGGGGTGAGACGGGTGGGTTGCTGCGGCATGGATGGGAGTCCCGAGAAGGTTATATCGAAGTGGCTTTCCTTCTCTGTCACCCGAGGTGTGGAAAACGGCTCACTGGCAAATCATTTTTTTGCGGGTGGGCCGCCATGGGCTCAAGCGCGAGCTTCGACCGTGACCCAATAGCGGGTGAAGCGCCGCACTTTTACCGGCAGGCTGATTTCCAGCAGATCGAGGATTCGCTCGCCGTTGTCCAGCGGATAAGTTCCGGAGACCAGAAGGTTGGCGACCGCCTTGTCGCAGTGCAGCTGGCCGCGTCGGTAGCGGCCCAGTTCCTCAAGGAAATCCGCCAGGCGCATGTGCGCGGCGACCAGCATGCCCTCCGCCCAGGCACCGCTGTTGGCGTCAAGCGCCGTGGCGGGACCGGTGCCGTTGACGCCAAGGGATGCTTGTCGGGAGGCCCCCAGCAGAAAAGCCGGGCCGTGCCTGCCGCGAATGTCCACCTGGCCTGCAAACACTGCGACCTGGGTGTGGTCTGCATACTCACGCACATTGAAGCGGGCGTCGTGGCTTTCCAGCAGGCCATGGGCGGTCAGCACCTGCAGGGGGCGTGGGTCCTGGGCTGCGGTCAACAGCAGTTCCCCTTCCAGCAGGCGGATCAGGCGGCGCTGAGCGTCGAAGCGAATATCGACCGCGCTGCCGCTGTTGAGCTGCAACTGGCTGCCGTCATCCAGCGCCAGGCGACGCCGCTCGCCCACCGGGCTGCGGTAATCGGCGAGCAATGGCGGCAACAACTGGCGTTCACGCAGGCCCCAGGTCACGGCCGAGCCGGCACCCAGCAGCAACAGCATCTTCAGGGCCCGGCGCCGCGTTGCCGACTTCGGTGTGTTGAGCGTCGCATGGGCCAACGGAGAAGACACATTGCGCAGCCGCTGGTTGACCCGCTGGATATGCTCCCAGGCGCGGCGATGTTCGCTGTGTGCATTGAGCCATTGTTCCCAGGCTTGCTGCTGGCGCGTATCGAGTGGCCCTTGCTGCATTTCCAGCAGCCAATGCACCGCCTGCTCGGCGACTTGCGCGCTGACGTGCGGCGCGCTGGGCATCGACGGGTTCACAGGGCGAAGTAGCAGCGCATTGCTGCCTTGTTCAGGTGGCGCTTGACCGTCGCCAGAGAAATACCCAGTTCACGGGCGATTTCGTTGTAGGTCAGGCCATCGATCTGCGCCAGCAGGAACGCTTTTTTGACCGCACGTGGCAGTCCATCGAGCAATTGGTCCAGCTCCAGAAGGGTCTGCAAGATGATCGCTCGCTCCTCTTCCGACGGTGCCACTTGCTCCGGCATCTGGGCGAGGGTGTCGAGGTAGGCGCGTTCCAGGTCCTGGCGACGGTAATGGTTGAACAATACGCGCTTGGCGATGGTGGTGAGAAAGGCCCGGGGTTCCAGGACCGGCTGCGGATCGCGCACGGTCAGCACGCGCATGAACGTGTCCTGGGCCAGATCGGCGGCGCTGTCGGGACACCCGAGTTTTCTTCGCAACCAGCCGTTGAGCCAACTGTGGTGGGCGTTGTAGAGCACTTCGACGGTGTGTGCAGGCGGCAACGAGGAACATCCCGACAGCGATAAGCTGTGCTAGAGAACAAGAATTGTTCGCATTGTAGAGGCGCGCAGAGGGAAACGGCAATCGAGATAAGTGTTTCGTTTCGGTTATGGAGCGGATCGGGCTTTCGCGAGCAGGCTCGCTCGCACATGGACGCGCTAGCGCAAAAACGCCTGCCGATACTCCCCGGGAGCTGCCCCCAGGGCCTGGCGAAAACGGTTGGTGAAATGGCTGGCGCTGGCAAATCCGCAGGCCAGGGCCACCTCGCCCAACGGTTGTAGGGTATGGCGCAGTAAATGCCGCGCCCGGGCGAGACGCCGCGCCAGGACGTACTGGTGCGGTGGCAGGCCGAAGGTTTCGCGGAACATCCGGGCGAAATGGTATTCGGACAGGGCACACAGCGCGGCGAGTTGACCAAGGCTGATGGCTTCGGCCAATTGAGCGTCGATGTAATCCACCAGCAAGCGTCGCTGGTGCGCGGCCAGCCCACCCTTCAGGCGCAGGTCCTGGCGCTGGCCAACCTGATTGAGCAGAAGGTGGCTGAGCAGCTCATGGGCCAGGCTGGTGCCGAGCAGGCGTTCGGCGGGCTCGGCCCAGTCCAGCTCGATCAATTGTCGAAAGCGCTGTGCCTGCCGCGGGTCATCGAGAAAGGTTGCCTCGTGCAATTGCACTTGGCGCGGTTCGCGATCGAGCAACGTGACGCAACCCAGGGCGAATTGCTCGGGGCTGAAATACAGGTGGGCGAGGCGAATGTCGCCGTTGATGACCCAGGCCGATTCATGTCCGGCCGGCAACACGCAGAGTTTGCCTGGCCCCCCCGTGGTGTCGGGACGCTCGCGGCGAAACGTGCCGGTGCCGCCGGCGATGTAGCACGACAGCGTATGGTGGGTTGGCGCCTCGTAGTCACGGGCGTCGTGATGGTTGCTCCACAAAGCCGCCGCCATGCCGTCACCGAGCTCGGCGCTGTGCTCCAGGCGAGCGTTGGGCGAGCTGTTGAGGGCTTGGAAGACTTGCAGGGTTTGCAGACTGGTCATGATCGGTTCTCCAGCTCGAATCCTACTCCCTCGACGCGCCCATGCCAGCCTGTCCCTGATAAAAACCGCAAGTTTACGCAAGTGTCGGGCAGGTATCGGCGTGAGACTGGCCGTCATTGCCAGGAGTCGTCGCCATGAACCTTTCGTTGTACCTGCTTACCGTGCTCATCTGGGGCACCACCTGGATCGCTTTGAAACTGCAGTTGGGCGTCGTCGCCATTCCGGTGTCGATTGTCTATCGCTTCGGCCTCGCCGCGCTGATCCTGTTCGTGATGCTCCTGCTCAGCCGACGCCTGCAGGTCATGAACCGGCGCGGTCATTTGATCTGCGTCGCCCAGGGCCTGTGCCTGTTCTGCATCAACTTCATGTGTTTCCTGACCGCGAGCCAGTGGATTCCCAGCGGCCTGGTTGCCGTGGTCTTCTCCACCGCGACCCTTTGGAACGCCTTGAATGCGCGGGTGTTCTTCGGTCAGCGGATCGCCCGTAACGTGTTGCTGGGCGGCGCCTTGGGGCTGTTCGGGCTGGCGTTGTTGTTCTGGCCGGAGCTGGCCGGTCACCGCGCGAGCCCACAAACACTGCTCGGGTTGGCGCTGGCGCTGTTGGGCACCTTGTGTTTCTCGGCGGGCAACATGCTGTCGAGCCTGCAGCAGAAGGCCGGCCTCAAGCCGTTGACCACCAACGCCTGGGGCATGGCCTACGGGGCCGCGATGCTGTCGGTGTGGTGTCTGTTCCAGGGCATCCCGTTCGAGATGGAATGGAATACGCGCTACGTCGGCTCGCTGTTGTACCTGGTGATCCCGGGTTCGGTCATTGGCTTTACCGCGTACCTGACGCTGGTAGGGCGCATGGGGCCGGAGCGGGCGGCGTATTGCACCGTGCTGTTCCCGGTGGTGGCGTTGAATGTCTCGGCTTTCGTCGAGGGTTATCAATGGACGGCACCGGCGCTGGTCGGACTGGTGCTGGTGATGCTGGGCAACGTGTTGGTGTTTCGCAAGCCGCGCCCCGTGGCCGCGACAGTCGCGCTGGCTCGTTAAGCCATAACGTCCGGTATGAATCCGGTGGCGAGGGAGCTTGCTCCCTCGCCACAGTGAGTACTCGGTCCGCTTATTTCCAGACTTGCGGGTTGACCAGGTTCTTCGGTCGTTCGCCCAGCAAGGCGCTGCGCAGGTTTTCCACGGCCAGATTGGCCATGGCCTCACGGGTTTCATGGGTAGCCGAACCGATATGCGGCAAGGTGACGGCGTTTTTCAACTGGAACAGCGGCGACTCGGCCAGCGGTTCCTTTTCGTAGACATCCAGCCCGGCGCCGCGGATGCGGTTGTTCTGCAAGGCTTCGATCAACGCCGGCTCATCCACCACCGGACCGCGGGAAATGTTCACCAGGATGGCGCTCGGTTTCATCAGGGACAGCTCGCGCTGGCCGATCAGGTGGCGGGTCTTCTCGCTCAACGGCACCACCAGGCAGACGAAGTCCGCTTCGGCCAGCAACTGATCCAGTTCGCGGAACTGTGCGCCCAACTGGTTTTCCAGCTCGGGCTTGCGACTGTTGCCGCTGTAGAGGATCGGCATGTTGAACCCCAGCCGACCACGCCGGGCAACAGCCGCGCCGATGTTGCCCATGCCGACGATGCCCAGGGTCTTGCCATGTACATCGCTGCCGAACAGCTGTGGCCCGACAGACGCCTGCCACTGTCCGGCCTTGGTCCAGGCGTCCAGTTCGGCGACGCGCCGGGCACTGCTCATCACCAGGGCGAACGCCAGGTCGGCGGTGCTTTCGGTGAGCACGTCGGGAGTGTTGGTGAGCATGATCCCGCGTTCATTGAAGTACGCCAGGTCGTAATTGTCATAGCCCACCGACACGCTGGAGACCACTTGCAGCTTCGTGGCGTGCTGCAGTTGCTCGCGGCCGAGCTTGCGGCCAACGCCAATCAGCCCATGGACATGGGGCAGGGCTTCGTTGAACTGCGCATTGATGTCGCCGTTCGACGGGTTGGGCACGATCACGTCGAAGTCCTGGCGCAGGCGCTCGATCATGGGGGGCGTGATACGGCTGAAGGCAAGTACGGTTTTTTTCATCGTGCAAGGCTCATCTGCGGAGAATACCAAGCACGCTAACATTCCTGGCGCGGGTTAGGCGAGAGGGACAGTGCATCCCAGCGCCACGCTTTTCCTTTTGGGAGTGAGCTTATGTGGGAGTGAGCCTGCTCGCGATCGCGGTGTGTCAGTCACCGGATAGGCCGGCAGATAAATCGCCATCGCGAGCAGGCTCGCTCCCACAGGGACCTTTCTTCCACAGGGGCTTTTCTACACAGTCAGGCAGCCCGCAGCGAAATAAACGCGTAGTTGACCGGCTCCTCGGTGACAACACTTGCGCCGCTGTCGGTGACCTGACGAGCAATGTCATCACCGGACAAGTGGAACTGCCATTCACCTGCCTCTTGGCCCATCGGCTGCGCGCGAGCCTGATCGATGGCGGCGGCAAACGCCGCCATGTTCGGCAGGTACGCGGTGAAGCCGTCGCCCTTCAGCGCGGTGGTGTGGATGCCCAGGGACACGCAAATGCGCTCCTTGATGGCGATCTCCTCACGGTCGGCCTGGCGGGAGCGCTCGATCAACCGGGCCAGTTCCTGATCCACCAATTGACCGCCGACGATCAGCTGCGGCCCCGTTTCCCACGACTCCGGCGGGCAATCCTTGGCGGCGGTGTTGAGTGGAATGTGCGGGTTGATTTCCATCGGATAGATGCGGCACACCAACGGACGACGCTCATAGATGCGACACAGGTTGTCAGCATCCAGATTATGGCAAGGACCGGGGTTGTAGGCGGCGAAAGTGATCGCCACGCGGGCCTCGCTGGCGCCGCTGCGCACTACGGCCGAGCGCCGTTCGGCGTGCTCGCGTTGCGCCACCGGCAGGCCGAGGCCATTGGGCAGGAAGGCCTCGACCAGGACAATCACCTGGCCGCCATCATTCGCCCACATCCTGGCTTCGTCGAGCGTCAGGGGAACGTGATGACCGTTGCAGCATTTACCGCACCCTACGCAGGAAAACGTTGTGTTCATTGATTGACCGAAGGCGATTGGCTAGAGCGGCGACAGAAAAACGCCGTGATAAGCCATGCGAAGCAATTTATGCGCCATTCATCGGGAGGTTTCGGTCGGGCGGATCGAGTCCCATTCGCTCACGAATGCACTCTTGGTTTTCTTGCGGTACAGGCACAGCTCGGTGCCGGTCGCGCCTTTCATGTGCTTTTGCGGGTACTGGCCTTGCAGCAACAGCGCGGTGTAGCCCACCCGGTCGTCGAATTGCGCGGGGCTGCCGACCGGTTCGGCATTCTTCAGACCGCTGGCCTTGATGCAACTGGCAAGGACTTTCTTGTCATAGGCAGCCCAGGCATCGGAGCTGGAGGCATGGGCCTGTGCAGCCAGGGCGCTGAGGGCGAAGAAAATCAGGCAGGGTACTTTCATCGGCAAGATCCTTGTTCCGGGAGGCCAGCGCAAGAGTATGCCTGAGGTTGGGACGGTATCGAGGCCGCGAACTCGCAGCCTCGCGCACTCGGCGCCCGCATCGGAATGCGGGCGGGTTCAGCGACCTTGTTCGGCGACGGCCTTGGCCGCCGTGATCAGGCATTTGGTCAGTTCCGGCGAGGAGAACTTGGTCAGTACCCCGTTGGCGCCCGCCAGCCGCGCTTTCTCACTGTTCATGGCGCTGTCGAGCGAGGTGTGCAACAACACGTAGAGGTGAGCGAAGTCGGGTGTTTCGCGCAGGGTCCGGGTGAGGGCATAACCGTCCATTTCGGACATTTCGATGTCGGAAACGATCAGGTTGATCTCCTGCGCCGTGCCTTGCAGCTCAAGCAGGCAGTCGATGGCTTCCTTGGCGCTGCGGGCGGTGTGGCATTGCAGGCCCAGGTTGCGCAAGGTATGCACCGATTGCTGGAGTGCCACCTGGCTGTCATCGACCACCAGGATTCGGGCGTTACCGAGGACTTCGGCGTCTTCCATGCTCAGCTCGGTGGGCGCCGTCTCGATTTGCGCCGGGGCGATACCGTGGATGACTTTTTCGATGTCCAGCACTTGCACCAGCGTGCCGTCCACCGAGGTCACGCCGGTGATGAACGCACGCACACCGCCGGAGCCATAGGGCGGCGGCTTGATGTCGGTGGTCAGGCAATGCACGATCTTGCTCACCGCCTGGACGTGCAGGCCCTGCTTGGAGCGGCTGACGTCGGTGACGATCAGGCACCCGCCGTCCGGGTCCTCCAGCGGCCGCTCGCCAATGGCGCGGCTGAGGTCAATCACCGACAACGACATTCCGCGCAACGTGGCGATGCCTTTTACGTGTGGGTGTGACTCCGGCAGTCTGGTCAGTGGCGGGCAGGGAATGATTTCGCTGACCTTGAGCAGGTTGATTGCCATCAGCTTGCCGCTGCGCAAGGTAAACAGCAGAAGCGAAAGGGAATCTGCGCGGGCTTTGTTGGAAGACATAAAAACCTTCTGTGGAAAAAGGTGGGGCGAGCATGAAGATCGCCAAGACAGCTTTTGATAACGGGTTATCGACTTGTCGGGGGCAGGCTTTAGGGCGAAAAACTGTCAATGGCGAGGATCACGATAGTGCGGTCCACAAAAGTCCCCTTGGCAAACTATTTGAGGCCCAGCCGCCTGGCCATCCGCCCCAGGTTGGCCCGATCCAGGCCCAGTTCCCGGGCAGCGCTGGCCCAGTTGTGTTGATGGCGTTCCAGGCAGGCGCTGATCATTTGCCGTTGATAATCTTCCGTGGCCTGGCGCAAGTCACCGGAAACCGTCACCGTGGAGGCTGGCGCGAGGCTGTTGGTCGGAGCACTTTCCGGGACTGCGTGAGGCAGATCCAGATCATCGGCGCTCAAGCTGAGAATCTTCGGCCGAACCGGATGCTTGCCCAATGCCTTCAACGCGCTGCGACCGATCAGGTGCTCCAGTTCGCGCACGTTGCCCGGCCAATCGTAGGCCAGCAACGCAGCCTGGGCGTCGCTGGTCAGGCGCAGGCTGCCCAGGCCCATGCGCGAGCGGTTCTGTTCCAGGAAGAAACCGGCGAGCAGCAGCACATCGCGCCCGCGATCACGCAGCGCCGGCACTTGCAGCGGGTAGACACTCAACCGGTGATAGAAGTCGGCTCGATAACGGCCATTGCGCACTTCCTCGGCGAGGTCGCGGTTGGTCGCCGCAATCAGGCGCACATCGACGCGGTGCTCCTTGTCCGAGCCCAGGCGTTGCAGCTGGCCGCATTGCAACACGCGAAGCAATTTGGCCTGGACGGTCAGGGACAGTTCGCCCACCTCGTCGAGGAACAGCGTGCCGCCATCCGCCAGCTCGAATTTGCCGCGCCGGTCCTGGGTGGCACCGGTGAACGCGCCGCGAACATGACCGAAGAGTTCACTTTCCACCAGCGTGTCGGGCAGCGCCGCGCAATTGAGGCTGATCAGCGGCTGGTCGGCACGGTGGGAGGCGGCGTGAATGGCCTGGGCGACCAATTCCTTGCCGACGCCGGTTTCGCCGGTGATCAGTACCGTCAGGTCACTGCCCCCGACCAGCTTGATCTCTTCCACCAGGCGTTTATGGGTCTTGCTCTGGCCGACCATGTCGCGCTGCTGCTGGCCGCTGGCCTGACGGTAGACCTCGGCGCGGCGATGCTCGTCCTCTGCCCTCAACGCCAGGCGCTCGATGCGTTCGGCGGCGCTGACGGTGGCGGCGGCGAGGCTGGCGAAGGCTTGCAGGGCGCTCAGGTCAATAGGTTCGAAGCGTTCCGGGTCCAGCGAGTCCAGGGTCAGCAAGCCCCAGGGCTGCTCATCGACAAACAGCGGGCAACCCATGCAATCGTGAACCTCCAGATGTTCATCCAGCCCTTCCACCAATCCGTCGTACGGATCGGGCAGGTCACTGTCGGTGGCGAAGCGGGTGGGCTGCGGATTGGCCAGCAAAGCTTCGAAACGCGGATGCTCACTGACCCGGAATCGCCGGCCCAGGGTGTCGGTGCTCAAGCCATCCACGGCCAGCGGGACGAGGCAGTCGCCGTCCAGGCGCAACAGTGCGGCGGCATCGCAAGGCAGCAGGCTGCGCAGGGCTCCGAGCAGGCGCCGATAGCGCTCGCCTTCAGGCAGTTCGCGGGACAGGTCGGCCACCAGCGGCAATAGCGAGGTCAGCAGGGAAGTTGCGGTCATAATGACTCCATCTGGTCATATAGACTATAAGTGCTGTCTTGTCGATATGACTACATCATCTTCAAGCATATGAAATACAAGGGAAAATTTTGTGGCATGAAAACTGATAGGCCTAGGTAACTGTTATTTGTACCACGCGAGGAGTCACCCATGCTGAGTCGAGAACAACGCGCCATCATCCGTTCCACTGTCCCCTTGCTTGAAAGCGGTGGGGAAGCGCTGATCACTCACTTCTACCGCATGATGCTGTCCGAGTACCCGCAAGTGCGCCCGCTGTTCAACCAGGCTCACCAGGCCAGCGGCGACCAGCCGCGTGCGCTGGCTAACGGTGTATTGATGTATGCGCGGCACATCGATCAGCTCGACCAGTTGGGCGATCTGGTGGCGAAGATCGTCAACAAGCACGTGGCCTTGCAGATCCAGCCACAGCATTACCCGATCGTCGGCTCCTGCTTGCTGCGGGCAATCGCTGAGGTACTGGGCGAAGAGATCGCTACACCTGAAGTGATTTCGGCGTGGGGCGCGGCCTATAACCAGTTGGCCGACATTCTGATCGGCGCCGAAACCAGCTTGTATGACCGCAAAGCGGCGGCACCCGGCGGCTGGCGCGGTGAACGTGAGTTCATCCTGACGGCCAAGGCGGCGGAAAGCGCGGAAATCACTTCGTTCTACTTCGAACCGGCGGACAAGGGGCCGATCCTGCAGGCCGAGCCCGGCCAGTACATCGGTATGAAGCTGGTCCTGGACAGTGAAGAAGTGCGCCGCAACTATTCGTTGTCGGCCTTGGCGAACAATGGCCAGTACCGCATCAGCGTCAAGCGCGAGGCGGGCGGACGGGTGTCCAATTACCTGCACGATCATTTCCAGGTCGGCAGCAGCATCCAGCTGTTTCCGCCGTCGGGAGATTTCTACCTCACCGCCAGCGACAAGCCGCTAGTGCTAATCAGTGGCGGCGTCGGCATCACTCCGACCCTGGCGATGTTGCAAGCGGCGCTGCAAACCGAGCGCCCGGTGCATTTCATTCACTGCGCGCGCAATGGCCAGGTCCATGCCTTTCGCGAGTGGATCGACGACCTGGCCAAGCGGCACCCGCAACTCAAGCGCTTCTACTGTTATGACGAGCACGACGGCGCAGGGCCGGCGGCGGACAAGGTAGGGCTGTTGAGTGAGGAACAACTGGCGCAGTGGTTGCCCGAGCAGCGAGACCTGGACGCCTACTTCCTTGGGCCTAAGGGCTTCATGGCGGCCATCAGGCGTCATCTCAAGGCCTTGGGCGTACCGCCGGGACAAAGCCGCTATGAATTCTTCGGGCCGGCGGCTGCCTTGGAATAAATGCCTGGGCAATCCGGGTGACCGGGTTGCCTTGTTCGCGAGCAGGCTCGCTCCCACAGTGGATTTGTAGCGGGGCATACATTTTTATCCACCGCAGAAACTGTGGGAGCGAGCCTGCTCGCGAAAGCGGTGGCATGACTGCCGCTGTCCTGGAATTAATCCCCGCTTAACCTCTTTCCTGTCTATTCCCTCCACATTGCCGACTGCGCTCGTTCACGATCTGCGTGTAGACTTCGGCCATCCGAAAGCGCGCCGGTCGCCGCAAGGCCGCGCGTCGATCCATGCCTATCAAAGGGAAAAGCAATGAGTGAGGAAATGCTGCGGCTGGGCCGTGAGCGGCGCTATCTGGTGCTGCTGGGGTTGATCTGCCTGGGACTGATCGGCGGTGCTTTATATCTGCAGGTAGTGCTTGGTGAAGCGCCATGCCCGCTGTGCATCCTGCAGCGCTATGCGTTGTTGCTGATCGCCATCTTCGCCTTCATCGGCGCGGCCATGCGCACGCGCCGCAGCCTGACGGTCTTCGAAGGCCTTGTCGTGCTTTGCGCGCTGGCGGGGGCGGGGGTGGCCGGGCACCATGTGTACACCCAGTTTTTCCCCGCGGTCAGTTGCGGTGTGGATGTGTTGCAGCCGATTGTCGATAGCCTGCCGCTGGCGAAGATTTTCCCGCTGGGCTTCCAGGTCGATGGTTTCTGTTCCACCCCGTACCCGCCGATCCTCGGCCTGTCGCTGGCGCAATGGGCACTGGTGGCGTTTGTCCTTACCGTCGTGCTGGTGCCATTGCTGGTGTCGCGCAATCGCAAGGCGCTGCGCTGAAGTATCGTGAAAAAAACGCCCCGGTTCTTCTTCGGAACCGGGGCGTTTTACGTTTCAGGGTCGATGAGGCAGCGTCTTGATCAGAGGCAGGAACACCCTGCGACAATGTGCGACATGTTGTCACATATCTGCTGTCTCGCAGCCGTCCCAAGGCCGAATTGTCGCCTCATTCTGCAACAAAAAAACCGCTTGATCGCCCTTCGCTTTCACTTGCGAGTCGGTCTGGAGCAGGCATTTTTAACAGCGCAGCGGGTTGCCTCCAAGGCCCCGGAAAATGGGCGTCTAAAGCGGGTCAAAGCTCGCTGTAAATTGCTCGAGCTGTCTAAATCGGGCGTAGTAGCCTTACGTTTTTTGGGGTTCTTGTTGAGAATTAATTTCGATAACATGCTGGCCCGTTGCAATATCGGCGGCAGATTATTGCCGGATCGGAGAAAAATTATTTCGGGTTAAGACATGGTCTCGAACGCCGCAGCTCACTACAATCGCCCGCACCGATTTTCCGACCCGGCTCAGGCTTGAGCACGAGAGTGGTCGAAGGGCGCCAGCGCCCCATGCGACCCCAGGTGTCGGTGCCTCCAACTACCCGCACCAAACGGAATTGGGCTTGAACAGGCCTTTGACCAACGAATAAGAACTCACTGCTGGCCCAGGATGTGTCGAACAGCGTCTGACGTTCGACGGGCAGCCCTTATTCAATCCAAGAAAATGCCAACCCTTGGCAGGGTGAAGTGTTGGCGATCAAAACCCAACTGCATTGCGCAAGCTGCTTTAGAGGTCGTGAGATGAGTAAAAACAGGTACCCCCGATTACTAGGCTTGTTGCCGCTGCTCGGCACGTTGCTGCTGGGAGGCTGCAACATGACCCTGCTCGATCCCAAGGGCCAGGTCGGCCTGGATGAACGAAACCTGATCATCACCGCCACGCTGCTGATGTTGCTGGTCGTCGTGCCGGTTATCGTCATGACGTTCCTGTTCGCCTGGAAATATCGCGCGTCCAACACCAGTGCCACCTACACGCCGAAATGGTCCCACTCGACCAAGATCGAAATCGCGGTGTGGACCATTCCGGTACTGATCATCATTGCCCTGGGTTACATCACCTACAAGTCGACCCACGCCCTGGACCCGTACCGTCCGCTGGATTCCGACGTCAAGCCGATCACCATCGAAGTGGTCTCGATGGACTGGAAGTGGCTGTTCATCTACCCGGAACAAGGCATCGCCACGGTCAACAAGATCGTGTTCCCGGCCCACACGCCGATCAACTTCAAGGTCACCTCCGACACCGTGATGAACTCGTTCTTCATCCCGGGCCTGGGCGGCCAGATCTACGCGATGGCCGGCATGCAGACCAAGCTGCACCTGATCGCCAACCAGAACACCGAACTTGAAGGTATCTCCGCCAACTACAGCGGCGCGGGTTTCACCGGCATGAAGTTCAAAGCGACCGCCACCACCCAGGAAGAGTTCGACGCCTGGGTAAACGAAGTGAAGAAGGCACCTAAACAGCTTGAAAAAGCTGAATACGAAGCCCTTTCCAAGCCGAGCCAGAACAACCCTGTCGAACTCTACTCGTCGGTCACGCCGAACCTGTTCCAGACCATCATCGATAAGTATGAAGGGATGAATCCGGGCAAGCCGATGCATCACGAGAAGAAAGACAAGGAAGTGGCCCACAACATGGAAGGGATGGACATGAGCTCGCATTCAGCTGCCGGGGCAGAGGAGTAAACGATGTTTGGTAAATTAAGTTGGGAAGCGATCCCGTTCCACGAGCCGATTGTCATGGTGACCCTCGCCATCATCGCGCTCGGTGGTCTGGCGTTGTTCGCGGGTATCACTTATTTCAAGAAGTGGACCTACCTGTGGACTGAATGGTTGACCTCGGTCGACCACAAGAAGATCGGCGTGATGTACATCATCGTCGCCATGGTCATGCTGCTGCGCGGTTTTGCCGACGCGATCATGATGCGTACCCAGTTGGCCATGGCCACCGAGGGTTCGCCCGGCTACCTGCCGCCTGAACACTATGACCAGATCTTCACCGCCCACGGTGTGATCATGATCATCTTCATGGCGATGCCATTCTTCACCGGCCTGATGAACCTTGCTGTGCCGCTGCAGATCGGCGCGCGTGACGTTGCCTATCCATTCCTGAACTCCCTGAGCTTCTGGCTGCTGGTGTCCGGCGTGGTGCTGATCAACGTTTCCCTGGGTGTCGGCGAATTCGCCAAGACCGGTTGGGTTGCCTACCCGCCGCTGTCGGGGCTGCAATACAGTCCGGGCGTCGGGGTGGATTACTACATCTGGGCGCTACAGCTATCCGGGCTCGGGACAACGCTGACGGGGGTCAACTTCCTGGCCACCGTGCTGAAAATGCGTACCCCTGGCATGAAGCTGATGGACATGCCGATCTTCACCTGGACCTGCACCTGGGCCAACGTGCTGATCGTCGCTTCGTTCCCGATCCTGACCGCTACACTCGCTCTGCTGACGCTTGACCGCTACATGGATTTCCACATTTTCACCAATGAACTGGGTGGAAATCCGATGATGTACGTCAACCTGTTCTGGGCCTGGGGTCACCCTGAGGTGTACATCCTGATCCTGCCGGCGTTCGGTATTTTCTCCGAAGTCATCTCGACCTTCTCCGGCAAGAAACTGTTTGGCCACCACTCGATGATCTACGCTTCCGGCGCGATCTCGGTACTGGGCTTCATGGTCTGGCTGCACCACTTCTTCACCATGGGTTCGGGTGCCAGCGTCAACGCCTTCTTCGGCCTGGCGACGATGCTGATCTCGATTCCGACGGGTGTGAAGCTGTTCAACTGGCTGTTCACCATCTACCAGGGCCGCCTGCGTTTCACCAGCCACGTGCTGTGGACCCTGGGCTTCATGGTGACCTTCGCCATCGGCGGCATGACCGGCGTACTGCTGGCCATCCCGGGTGCGGACTTCGTGCTGCACAACAGTCTGTTCGTGATCGCGCACTTCCATAACGTGATCATCGGCGGCGCCGTGTTCGGCTACATCGCGGGCTTTGCGTTCTACTTCCCGAAAGCGTTCGGCTTCAAGCTGCACGAAGGTTGGGGCAAGGCTGCGTTCTGGTTCTGGATTTCGGGCTTCTTCGTCGCGTTCATGCCGCTCTATGCACTGGGCTTCATGGGCATGACCCGTCGCCTGAACGCCACTACCAACCCTGAGTGGGTGCCGTACCTGTACGTCGCCATGTTCGGTGCGGTGATGATCGCTGTCGGTATCGCCTGCCAGCTGATCCAGCTGTACGTCAGTGTGCGTGACCGCAAGAAGCCGGAAAACATGTGCGAACACGGTGACCCGTGGAATGCCCATACCCTGGAATGGTCGACTTCTTCGCCACCACCGTTCTACAACTTTGCCGTGCTGCCGAAAGCGGAAACCATCGACCCGTTCACCGAAGCCAAGGAAAACGGTACCGCGTACCAGACTCCGGCCAGGTACGCGCCGATCCACATGCCCAACAACACCGCTACCGGTGTGGTCATGGGGGCTCTGTTGACCGTGTTCGGTTTCGCGATGATCTGGCACATCTGGTGGCTGGCCATCGCCAGCCTGGTCGGCACCGTGGTGTATTTCACCATCCATGCCGCCCGAGATGATCAGGGCTACATGGTGCCGGTGGATGTCATCGAGCGCATCGAAGCCGAGCAGCACAAGCGTCTGGTCGCGGCCGGGAAAGTCCCAGCCTCCGCCACCCGTGTTGAAACCTCGTTGGAACAGGCTTAAACCATGTCGAACTTAGTGACCAATGTTGGACACGCCCATGGTCATGACCATGGGCACGATGACCATCACCACGACTCGGGCGAGATGACCGTATTCGGTTTCTGGCTCTACCTGATGACCGACTGCATTCTGTTTGCGTCGATCTTCGCGGTATACGCGGTGCTGGTTAACAACGTCGCCGGTGGCCCGTCGGGCCACGACATCTTCGAACTGCCTTATGTACTGGGCGAAACCGCGCTGCTGCTGTTCAGTTCGATCACCTACGGCTTCGCCATGCTGGCGTTGTTCAAGGGCAAGAAAACCCAGGTACTGGGCTGGTTGGCAATGACCTTCCTGCTGGGCGCCGGCTTTATCGCCATGGAGATCAACGAGTTCCACATCCTGATCGCCGAAGGCTACGGCCCTAGCCGCAGCGGCTTCCTGTCCGGGTTCTTCACCCTGGTCGGCACCCACGGTCTGCACGTGACCAGCGGTCTGATCTGGATGGCGATCATGATGTACCAGGTCCAGAAAAACGGCCTGACCGCCACCAACAAGACGCGCCTGAGCTGCCTGAGCCTGTTCTGGCACTTTCTGGACGTGGTGTGGATCTGCGTATTCACCGTTGTTTATCTGATGGGGACCCTGTAAATGGCTAACGCTCATTCCCATGATGGCCACGACGCCGGCCACGGCAGCGTCAAGTCCTACGCGATCGGTTTCATCCTGTCGGTGATCCTGACCGTCATTCCGTTCGGCCTGGTGATGTATCCAACGCTGCCGAAGAGCCTGACGCTGTGGATCATTCTGATCTTCGCCGTGGTCCAGGTATTGGTCCACCTGGTGTACTTCCTGCACCTGGACCGCTCGGCCGCCCAGCGTAACAACGTGATTGCGTTCGTCTTCGCTGCGCTGGTGATCGTACTGCTGGTCGGCTTGTCGTTGTGGATCATGTTCAGCATCCACTCCAACATGATGGCGCACTGAGGAAAGTCCGAATGTCACTGAAGCACTTTATCCAAATCACCAAGCCGGGGATCATTTTCGGTAACGTGCTTTCTGTGGCGGGCGGGTTTTTCCTGGCCTCGAAAGGGCATGTCGATCTGGCCATCTTCCTGGCGGCGATGATCGGCACTTCCCTGGTGGTGGCGTCTGGTTGCGTGTTCAACAACTGCATCGACCGCGACATCGACATCAAGATGGAACGCACCAAGAACCGGGCGCTGGTCCAAGGCCTGATTCCGGTGCAACTGGCTCTGGCATTCGCCACGGTGCTGGGCGTGGCCGGCGTGGCGCTGTTGTATTGGGTGGCCAACCCGCTGGCAGCGTTGTTCGCGGTGATCGGCTTTGTGATCTACGTCGGGCTCTACAGCCTGTACCTCAAGCGCAAGTCGGTTCACGGCACGCTGGTGGGCAGTCTGTCGGGAGCGATGCCGCCGGTGATCGGTTATGTCGCGGTCAGCAACAGCTTCGACATGGCTGCGCTGACGCTGCTGGTGATGTTCAGCCTGTGGCAGATGCCGCATTCCTATGCCATCGCGATCTTCCGCTTCAACGACTACCTGGCGGCCTCGATTCCGGTGCTGCCGGTCAAGCGCGGTATCCAGGTGGCGAAGAAGCACATCCTGCTCTACATCCTGGCCTTCCTCGTGGCGACCTTGATGCTGACCTTCAGCGGTTACGCCGGCATGAGCTACCTCGCCGTCGCCGCCGCCATGGGCATGTACTGGCTGTACATGGCCTGGACCGGCTACAAGGCAGTGGATGACACGGTCTGGGCACGCAAGCTGTTCGTGTTCTCGATCTTCACCATCACCGCCCTGAGCGTCATGATGTCCTTGGACTTCAAGGTGCCGAGTGAGCTGCTGCTGACGTACGCGCCTTAAGCTTCAGACGCTGCACAAAAAGCCCCGCCTTCGAGAGAAGCGCGGGGCTTTTTTGTAGCTGCGCGGCATCGAAACATGTTGTCATTCGTCGCAATAGATTATCGGTTGTTGAACTATACGCAAATTGCCTATAGTTTTGCCATGCGAACCCTATTTTTTGAAACGACTTCATTTACCGCCACGGTCGGCCATTACCTGACTGACGATGAGTATCGCGTCCTTCAGTCCTTTATGTTGCTGCATCCGGAGGTCGGTGACGTCATGCCACGAACCGGCGGCTTCCGTAAGCTGCGTTGGTTCGATGGGCGTCGTGGCAAAGGGAAGCGAGGTGGGTTGCGAGTCATTTACTACTGGCTTATGCACGACTGTCAGTTCTGGATGTTCGCAATTTATGACAAGGACGAGTTGGAAAACCTCACCTCCGAGCAAGAGAAGACGCTCAAGCGCGCCATAGAAGCAGAGTTGAAAGTACGAGGTACCATATGAAAAAGCGCGATCTGTTTGCCGAGATGATGCAAGGCGTCGAAGAGATGGCCGCTCACCGCGAGGGCAAGATTACCCTTCGCCAGATAACGGTCGAAGACAAACCAGTTCCCGAGGTGTCAGCCCAGGAAATAGTAGCTTTGCGCGACCGGCTTCATATGTCTCAAGCTGTTTTTGCCAAGAGCATCAGGACTAGCCCTGGCACTCTCCGGAACTGGGAGCAGGAAAAATCCAAGCCTAACGCCCAGGCGGCTTTGTTGATCAAGCTGGTCGAGAAGTTTCCGGACATGGTCGAACGGCTTGGCGCTGTTTGAAAAGCTGATAGCCATGAAAAAGCCCCGCCTTCGAGAGAAGCGAGGGGCTTTTTCATGGCTGATATTCAGGACGCTGTTGATCTTCCTGTGGGAGCGAGCCTGCTCGCGAAGCGGTGGGTCAGTTGAACTGAGGCTGACTGACACGGTGCATTCGCGAGCAGGCTCGCTCCCACAAGGGCCCGGATTCGGGTTTTATTGCTGGGCGATGCTGTAGCCGTCGAAGGCTTTTTGCTGCTGCAAGGCGGTGACGATGCTTTTGCGGGTGACCGGCTGTTCGGTGCCGTCGTTGTCCAGGAAGGTTTCGCTTTCCAGCTCTGCTTCGTCGCCTTCGCCGATGAAGTTGAAGCCGAGGAATTCGAAGGCCTCGCGGTCGACGTTCGGCTTGGAGCGTGGTGTGCGCAAGGGCAGGGTGACGCTGATGCCGTCCTTGCTGATGACAAATACCTCGGCTTCCTTCTTGGCCCGCGTGGCCTTGCCCTTGCTGCCGCTCGGGTTGCTGATGGCCTGATGGGTCTGGTTCAGTACTTTCAGGGCCAGGCCGTAGACCAGTTCCTGGAAGGCCGGGTCATCCTTGTAGCTGGAAAGGATACGGCTGATCGGGAAGCGGCTGCTGAGGTCTTCCAGCGCGGCGAAGTCGGCGGCTTCGGCGTCCTTGAGTTGCTTGAGCTGGCCCATCAGTGCGTAGGCCTTGTCATCGTCGAACGCATCGTGAGCCTGGCGAATGGCGGTGCGCAGTTCGCGGATCTGGTCGCTTTCGCGGTTCGACTGGAAGGCATCGAGGACCATTTCGCTGATGCTTTTGGCCTGGGGCAGATGCTGTGAAAGATTGATGGAGTTTTCGTATTCCGCTTTGGACGACAGGGAGACTACAGATTCAGCGGTATTGGAATCGGACATTGAAATTTCACTACTTCTGTTAGCGGGATATGGCGAGAAAACGCACGGGGCTTTTTTCGGTCGCCTAATCTATTGGACCCGGGCGGTGTTGTCACGGTCGGACCGGCCACCGGTGATATTTCAGTCGCGCAGCAGCTCCAGCAATCGCAACGCATCGGGCGTTGCGGCGCCGCTGGCGGTGTTGTCGAAGATGCACCAGGTCGGCGTGTCCGGGGCAGCCTTCAGTAGGTCTGCCAGTCGCTGCAGCCAGGTGTCTTCGTAGGCAGAGTAATAAATGCGCGGCGAGCCATGCAGCCGGTAATAACGCACGCCCGCCCAGCCCGCCGGTTGATCGCCGCCCGGCAGAGGCGACGGGTCGGCGGCGACGCGGGCGATGCGCTCTTTCTCAAGCAGTGCCATGGCCTGTGGCGCGAGCCAGCTCGGGTGCCGGGGTTCGAGTACCGCGTGGCCCTGGTAACGGTCACGCAAGGCTTTGAAAAAGCCCTCGGCCTGGGTGTTATCGAAGGCCAGCGACGGCGGCAACTGGATCAACAGGCAACCAAGTTTCTCCCGTAGTTGCGAGCATTGCCCGAGGAACTCATCCACCAGCCCCTCGCAATCATGCAAGCGCCGCTCATGGGTGATCTGCTTGGGCACCTTGACTGAGAAGCGAAAGCCCGCCGGCACACTGTCGGCCCATTTTGCATAGGTGGCGGGACGGTGCGGGCGGTAGAACGAACTGTTGATTTCCACCGCCGGGAAGCGGCCGCTGTAGCGCTGCAAATGGGTGCCTTCAAGGGGAAAAGCGGGCCATTGCTCCCTTGGCAGCGACCAGCCCGCGCAACCCACCAACACGGGCGAAGAGGAGAGAGGGCGAGTCGGCAATGGCGAGGACCTGATTGCAAGAGTTACAGCCTATGACCACCGCAGCGGCCTGAGGATCCAATCGGACATTGCCCGTTCAATCACAAATCACATTCTTGCCGGCCATCTTGGAGCGATACAGTGCCTGGTCAGCCCGATCCAGTAGCGCTGCTTGCGGTTCGTCTTCGCGGCGTTGCACCACGCCAAAGCTCATGGTGATCTGGAAATCGCCCACCGGCAGCAGGTCGGACAGGCCGCGGCGAATGGTTTCGGCCAACAGGAATGCGTCGGCCTTGGAGGTGTTGGGCAAGATCATGATGAATTCATCGCCACCCCAGCGCACCAGCAGATCGCCGTCGCGCTCGCAGCGCTTGACCGCCTGTACCACTTGCACCAGCGCCGCGTCGCCGAAAGCATGGCCGTAGCGATCGTTGATGTCCTTGAAGTCGTCGACATCCATGGCAATCAGCGACAACGGCTCGCGAAAGCGCTGCGCACGTTCACAGGCCAATGGTAGCGCCTGTTCCAGGCGATAGCGGTTGGCGACCAGCGTAAGGGCGTCGGTTTCGGCGAGCCTGCGGTTTTCCTCGAGCTGGATTTGCAACTGCTCGTTGACCCGGGACAGTTCGCGGGTGCGTTCTTCGATGATGGCTTCGAGGGACTTGTTGCGCCGTTCAAGTTGTTCGAACAGACGCTTCTTGTCGTCGATGCTGCGATGGGCACCGATCATGCGGGCAACACTGCCATCGGGGTTGCGGGCGATCACGTAGCCGCGGTCTTCGATCCAGATATAAGAGCCGTCTTGGGCGCGGCAGCGGTATTCGGCCTGGTACTTCGAGGCGCGTTGTTCGAGGTAATCGTCGAATAGCGCCATCACGTGGGGATAATCTTCCGGGTGGATCACGCTCTCCCAGGTCAGCACGGTGTTGCTCAGGGAGTGCGGCGTATAACCGAGCATCGTGTACCAGCCGGGATTTCGATAGACGAAGCCGGTGTTGGCGTTCCAGTCCCAGATGCCATCGCTGACCAGTTCCATGATGGTGTGCAGCACGTTTTCGTCCAGATCGGACAAATCGAACCGCAGCAAATCGATCTTCGAGGCGTCGTCCATCATCGTTCCCTCAATCAGCCCTGATATCAAAATGCTCTTCCAAGGGTGAAGAGTAGCCGATGGGCTCTAGGGTCACTAGTGGGACATAACGTCTTAAAAGTAGCCTAATTAGGCTACAAAACGGAAAGTGCCTTTTTAAGGCTACTTAAAGAAAGATGCGTTTCTATCTCGTGATATACGCAACGAGCAGCCCCGTTCCGATGCTTAAAGTGAAGCTCAGCAGCGTACCCAGCAGTACGTACTCGCTGATGGAGCGTACCTTGGCGTTCTGGATTTCGTTGAAGCGAAGGATGCTTTTCGCCGTCAGGAGGAAGCCGACGGCCTCCCATTGTTCCAGTAAAACAAATGTCAAAATAAGTATCCGCTCCAGATACCCGATCAATGTCCCAGCGTTGGTCAGTGAGCCGCCAGTGTCGATCTCTTTGATCCACGGGTTGAGTATTGTGCCGATCAATGCTGAAGCAGGACGTAGCATCAATACATAAGCTAGGCCAATCGTGATATTCGCCGTGGTAATCAGTTCTGCCAGAGAGCCTTGAATATGCGCTGCATTGCTTTCGGAAAGCAGCCAGATCGTGACCAGACTGGCAATCAGAACAGTTTGTCTGGCCAGTAAAGCCCATATCGGCGATTTGAATGAGGTTGGAGTTTGGATCAGGGTTAACAGCTTGGCGGTTGACATCATGAGCCCAGCCTTCCAAGCGAAAGCGCCGTTTTCACGCGACAAGATCATCAGCAATGAAAAAACTACGAAATAAACGCCGAAGGTCACCAAGTGGAACACGACCTTTTGCTTGCGGCTTGCAGAGGTTTCAATAGTCCAATAGCTAGATACCCAGAAGTCTAGAAGCACGTGTGCCAGTAATAAAATAGCGAGTAACGTTGACGCTTCAATCACGGGCCAGCTCCTTGATCCACCGGTTTGTGCTTGCCAGGTATTTATCCAGTAGACGTGCCTGGGCGCGCTGCAGCGCTTTGTTTACAGTGACCCGGGATTTGCCCAGCATGTGGGCGATAGTTTGTTGGTCGGTTTGTTCAATCAAATGCAGTGCGTAGGTCTGGGCTTCAACAGCTGTCCAGCCCTCCAGTACAGCGGCCACGAACTCTGTCACCAGTCCCGCGCGCTCCTGAAACTCCTGATGGGTGCTGAACACCGCGAGCGTGCTTTTTTTCATGCTGTCGAGCCCCTGGCCGGACAAAATGAATGCTTCCCGATATGTCTGCGATTTACGTGCAGAGCCTATGCCTACGGCGATGCGTGCATCCCAACGTTCCCCTTCCGGGCTGGCCTCGACCAAGGCGGCTCGCAAGGCGATGGCGCAATGGAAAGCCTGTTCGGGTCGGTCCAGCAAAAGTTGAAAACCATCACCTCGAAAGACGTCCGCTTTCGCTTTGTAGCGTTTTTCCAGTCGCTCCAATGTTTTTTCCAAGCGGGCGATATACGCGAACGTATTCTCCGCGCTTTGCGAGTGAATCAGATCACCGGTCAATACCGCTTCTGGCTTCATTGAAGTTGCTCGATCATTGGATGTCGCAACGTAGCCTTAAAAAGCTACTTCTGCAATAGTAGCCCTATTTGGCTACTCTAGAGTCGCGGTTCACCTACACTTCTCCCCCACCGTTCCAACGCAAACTCGACAAAACTACGCAATTTCGGCAAACGGTAGCGATCCTGGGCGTAGAGCAGGCTCATCGGGCGGTGGGGCAATTGATAGCCTTGCAGGAGGGCCACCAGGTCTCCGTTCTTCAGGTCCTGCTCCACCAATGCATCGGGCAGCATCACCACGCCCATGCCGGCCAGCGCCGCACGGTGCAGGCCCGACGAGCTGTTGATCAGCATCGGCCCGCGCACCGGCACTTTTATTTCGCCTTCCGGCCCGTTGATGGGCCAGTGCTCCTGGGCGAAACGCCACTCGTCTCCGGCGGAATAGGCAAACGACAGGCAGTCATGCTGTTGCAGGTCTTCGGGTTTCTGCGGCGTGCCGCGCCGTGCCAGGTAAGTCTTGGAGGCGCAGACGGTCAAGGTGTAGTCCATCAGGGGACGAGCGATCAGCTTGGGATCGACAGGGCCCAGGCGAATGGCGACGTCAAAGCCGTGGTCGAGCAGGTCGAGACGCTGGTTGGTCAAGACAACGTCGAGTTTGACCTGCGGATAACACTGGCTGTATTCGGCCAGTGCCGGGGCGAGGCGCTCCGTGCCGAAGGTCAGCGGCGCGGTGATGCGCAAGGTGCCGCTGGGATCGCCTTGGGTCTGCTCGGCCAGGCGTTCGGAATCGGCAACCAGCCCGATCACTTCCAGGCAACGTTGATAGTAGGCCGAGCCGAATTCGGTCAAGCGCTGACGACGCGTCGTACGGTTGATCAGGCGCACACCCAGGCGTTGTTCCAGCGCCCGAAGGTGATTGCCGACCATCGTCGTGGACATTTCGCAGGCCTGGGCCGCTGCGGTCAGGCTGCCGGTTTCCACCACTTTCACGTAAACGGTCATTGCCTGGAACAGGTCCATTATCAAGCTCTGCTTTTAAATGAATGAAGTAATGCGAGGTTTATCCAGTAGGGGTGGCTAACCATACTGGAAAAAACCACCCGATGGAGCTAGATGTCATGACTGCCGCCTGCCTGATGAGCACTTACCAACCCTTGGCGTTGAATTTCACCCATGGCTTGGGTACCCGCCTGTGGGATCAGGACGGGCGCGAATATCTGGATGCGGTGGCGGGCGTGGCGGTGACCAACGTCGGTCATTCCCATCCGCGGCTGGTGGCGGCCATCAGCGAACAGGCCAGCCTGCTGCTGCACACGTCCAACCTGTACAGCATCGACTGGCAGCAGCGGTTGGCCCACAGACTCACCCAGCTCTCGGGGATGGAACGGGCGTTTTTCAACAACTCCGGCGCCGAGGCGAATGAAACCGCATTGAAGCTGGCCCGCCTGCATGGCTGGCACAAAGGCGTCGAACAGCCCTTGGTCGTGGTGATGGACAACGCTTTCCATGGGCGCACCCTGGGCACGATGTCCGCCAGCGACGGGCCATCGGTGCGGCTGGGTTTCAATCGGTTGCCAGGTGATTTCATCAAGGTGCCATTCGGCGATCTCGGCGCGTTGGAAAAAATCCAGCAAGCCCACGGCGAGCGCATCGTTGCGATCCTGGTAGAGCCGATCCAGGGCGAAAGTGGCGTACAACTCGCACCACCGGGTTACCTGAAGGCTTTGCGGGATTTGTGCACCAGGCGCGCCTGGTTGTTGATGCTCGACGAGATCCAGACCGGCATCGGCCGCACCGGGCAGTGGTTCGCGTTCCAGCACGAGGGCATCGTGCCGGACGTGATGACCCTCGCCAAAGGCCTCGGCAACGGCGTACCCATCGGTGCCTGCCTGGCGCGCGGCAAGGCCGCCGGGCTGTTCACTCCCGGCAGCCATGGCAGCACCTTCGGCGGCAATCCGCTGGCCTGTCGGGTCGGCTGCACGGTGCTGGACATCATTGAGGAACAAGGCCTGCTGGCGAACGCCAAGCGCCAAGGCGCGCAGTTGCTGAGCCGGCTACGGGCCGAACTGGCGGACAACCCGAACGTGCTGGATATTCGTGGCCAAGGCTTGATGATCGGCATCGAACTCAAGCAGCCGGTTCGCGACCTGACCCTCTGTGCCGCCCGGGATCATGGTTTGCTGATCAACGTCACCCGGGGCAAAACCATTCGCCTGCTGCCGCCGTTGACGATTGACGGGCGGGAAGTCGAGATGATCGTCAGAGGGGTGAGCCGCTGCCTGGCGCAGGCGTGACGCTACCTCGTCCGGACCGATGCCTCATGGTGATCGGTCCGGGCGAAGCGCAGCGCGACGGGACGGAATTTTTGACGATTGTCGCGTTCCAACGCCAGCCAGAGTCGATTGCCTATGCTTTGGAACTCAGACTGAAAACCCAGGAGCATCTTCATGTTCACCTCGCGTCGCTTGATCGTTGTCGCTACTGCCGTGGCCCTGTTGTCCGGCTGTGCGTCGCCCAACCCCTATGACAACCAGGGCCAGGCCTCTACCGAATCTTCGGGCATGAGCAAAACCGCCAAGTATGGCGGCCTCGGCGCCCTGGCCGGGGCATTGGCCGGTGCGGCCATCGGCCACGATAATCGGGGCAAGGGTGCGTTGATCGGCGCGGCGGTGGTGGGCGCTTCCGCGGCCGGCTACGGTTACTACGCGGACCAGCAGGAAAAGAAATTGCGCGCCAGCATGGCCAATACCGGCGTTGAGGTGCAGCGCCAGGGCGACCAGATCAAGCTGATCATGCCGGGCAATATCACCTTCGCCACCGACTCGGCGAACATCGCGTCGAGCTTCTATCAGCCGCTGAACAACCTGGCCAACTCCCTCAAGGAGTTCAACCAGAACCAGATCGAGATCGTCGGCTACACCGACAGCACCGGCAGCCGCCAGCACAACATGGACCTGTCCCAGCGTCGCGCGCAGAGCGTGGCGACCTACCTGACCTCCCAAGGTGTCAGCGGCGCCAACCTCTCGGCCCGTGGCGCCGGCCCGGACAACCCGGTGGCAAGCAACGCCGACGTCAACGGCCGTGCGCAAAACCGTCGCGTCGAGGTCAACCTCAAGGCCATTCCTGGCCAGCAGTACCAGGCGCCGCAGCAGCAGGGGCAGACTTACCAGCAATACCCATAACCGCTGGACGGTTATGAAACGGGGGCCATGGAAACATGGCCTTTTTTTATGGCTGTCGTTTGACCCTTTGTGGCGAGGGGATTTATCCCCGCTGGGCTGCGAAGCAGCCCCAAAACGGTCAACCCACTCAGCCTGACACTCCGAGTTGCTTGTTTGGGGGGCTGCTGCGCAGCCCAGCGGGGATAAATCCCCTCGCCACAACAGAGTTCACTTGGGTAGGTTTAGTTAGCCTCTTTCACCGCACTCAGAAACGCGCACGTCCGCTCCTGCTGCGGGTGCTCGAAAATCTGCGCCGGGGTGCCTTGTTCGTGAATCTGGCCCTTGTAGAAAAAGCATACCCGGTCGGCGAATTCCCGGGCAAAGCCCATCTGGTGGGTCACCATCAACATCGTCAGGTTGTGCTCGGTGCCCAGCTTGCGGATCACGTTCAGCACCTCGCCGCACAATTCCGGATCAAGCGCCGAGGTCACTTCATCGAACAGCATCACCTTGGGGCGCATCGCCAGCGCCCGGGCAATCGCCACCCGCTGCTGCTGGCCGCCGGACAACTGCGACGGGTAATGGTCGAGCTTGTTGCCCAGGCCCACCAGCTCGAGCAGGTCGGCGGCGCGCTCGCGGGCTTCCTTGGGGTTCATGCCCAGCACCTGCACTGGCGCCTCGATCACATTTTGCAGCGCGGTCATATGGGGAAACAGATTGAAGCTCTGGAACACCATGCCGATCTTGCCACGCACCCGGCGGATGTGCCGGTCATTGGCCGGAACCAGCACGCCGTTGCGGTTGGGCATGTGGGTGAGGGAGTCGTCCTCAATGCGGATTTGGCCCTGATCGATGCCTTCGAGCGTCATCAGCACCCGCAGCAGCGTCGACTTGCCCGAGCCGCTGGGGCCGATGATCGCGACCTTTTCACCGGGCGCGACATCCAGGTTCAAATGATCGAGCACGGTGAAGCTGCCATAGCTTTTGGTCACGTCCTGGAAACTCACAATCGGCCGGGACGGTGTCAGAATCTGCATGGCCGGGGCCTCCTGCTGCGATGCCAGCGTGCTGCGCCGGGACAAATCGGTGGGCGTGGACAGGGGTAAAGTCATTAGCGTAGCTCCATGCGCGTTTCAAGGCGCCGTACCAGCCAAGCCAGGGCAAGGCTCAGGGCGAGGAAGAACAGGCCGACCAGGGTGATCGGTTCCAGGTAGCGGAAATGTTCGGAGCCGATGTTCTTGGCCTGCTGCATGATTTCCACCACGGTGATCGCCGACAGCACCGGCGTGTCCTTGAGCATCGCCACTAGGTAGTTGCCCAGCGGCGGCACGATCGGCCGCAGCGCCTGGGGCAGGATGATGTTGCGGTAGGCGTCGTACGGCGCGATGTTCAGTGCGGTCACCGCCTCCCACTGCGCCCGTGGCACGGCGTCGAGGCCACTGCGGTAGACCTCGGCGATGTAGCAGGCGTAATGCAGGCCGATGCCGAGGATGCCGACTTGCATGGCCGTCAGGCTCAGGCCGTAGTTGGGCAGCACGTAATAAAGGAAGTACACCTGGATCAGCAACGGCGTGCTGCGGATGAACTCGATCACTGCCGTGGCCGGCCACGACAACCAGAACTTGCGGCTGCGCCGGCCAATCGCCAGGAACAGCCCCAGCACGATCGCGATCAGGAAACCGATCAGGGTAATGCCCACGGTGTTGAGGGAGGCGCGCAGCAGGTCCGGTAGGATCAGTGCGGCGTAGGACCAATCGAACAGCGTCATGACAGACCTCCGCGCATCCGGCCCCGGCTCAGCCGACGCTCGACGTGGCGCATGCCCAGGTTGATGGCCTGGGCGAGGATGAAATACATCACCAGCGCCAGGCTGAAGATTTCCAGGGTCTGGAACGTCGCCTGGTCCAGTTGGCGTGCCCGGAAACTCAGGTCGGACAAGGTGATCAACGACACCAGCGAGGTATTCTTCAACAACTCGATCAGCAGGTTGGTGCCCGGTGGAATGGCCGCCAGCAAGGCCTGGGGCAGGATGATTCGCTTGAAGCGCGTAAAGCTGCTGAAGTTCAGCGCCGTGCAGGCTTCGTATTGCCCCTTGGCGACCGAGCTGATCGCGCCACGCATCACCTCGGCCCCGTAGGCGCCGATGTGCAGCCCCAGGCCGACAATCGCCACGGCGTAGGGGCTCAGCTCGATGTTGAACGGCGGCAGTGGCAGCACGAAGAACAGCCAGAACAGCTGCACCAGCAGCGAGGTGCCACGGAACACTTCGATATAGGTAATCGAAAACCAGCGCAACGCACGCCACGGCGACAGTCGACCGAGCGCCGCCAGCACCGCGGCGACGATCGCCAGCAACGAGCCGAAGAATGTCACCTGGAGCGTGACCCAGGCCCCTTGAATCAATAACGGAAGTAATTCGCCCATGGTTCAACCCGTATCCGATGAAGCTGGGAACAGGCATCACGCGTACGCGTCATGCCTGTTTCGGCACGCCAGTGTCGATTACGGCTGAGCGCAGAGCTCGGCCGCGGTCTTGCTGGTGACGTTGGACTTGTCGAAACCGAAGGGTGCGACGGCCTTGAGATGTTCCTCCGAGCCCAGCCACTTCTTCAGCTCGGCGTTGACCGCGTCGCGCAGGTCCTTGTCCTCGGGCCGGAAGGCCAGGGCGCCGTAGCCGATGTGGGACGGATCGTCCTTGAACTCGGTCATCGCCTCGACTTTGTCGCCGCCCTTGCTGGCCAGGCCTTTCATGGTCAGTTGTGTGCCGACGGCGGCATCGGCGCGACCGGCGCGCACCGCTTGCAGTTGCGCCGTGGTGTCGGGAACCTGGAGGATCTGTTCGTCCTTGACCCCCGAGTCGCGGGCGTAAGCGAGGTTGACCGTACCGGCCATGATCGCCAGCTTCACGTCCGGTTGTTTGGCGATGTCTTCGTAGCTGTGGAGCTTTTTCGGATTGCCCTTGGCCACGAGCAAGGCGTCGGGCAACTGGTATTGCGGGTCGGTGAACAACACTTGCTTGCAACGCGCCGGGGTAATGTACATGCCGGCGGCAATCACGTCGAAACGCCCGGCGCGCAGGCCCGGAATCAGCGAGCCCCATTCGGTGAGCACCCCATTGACCTGCTTGATGCCCATCCTGGCGAAGATGATCTTGGCGATCTCCGGCGATTCGCCGGTCACGCTGCCGTCGGTTTCGGTGAACGCAAACGGCGTTTCGTTGGCATAGCCGATGCGGATGCTGCTGTTGCTTTTGACGGTATCCAGGGTGGCCGCTTGAACGCTGCCGGCCAGGCCAAGCGCGGCACACGTCAACAAGAGGCGGCGCAGGGGCGTGCAGCTGCTGGTTGGAAAATTGCTCATCGATAAAATCTCCTGTTTCTTGTGGATCCGTCGCTGGACGGTTCTGTGTTAGGAGGCAGTGTGGCAAGAGCAAAGCGTACAGCGGCGGATCCGGGCGGGGCCTGAGTCGGTAACAGCGCCGGTACAGGTCGATCCGGCTTTTTATCGGGGCAGTGTGCCCGCCTGGATGACGACCTTGGACCGAGCATACAAAAGCCCCGGCGCCGATTGTATTGCACTAGGACAATTGCTTTGCCGCGAAGCCCGAGCAATGCTGGGCGCACCAGTACAAAGGCGGGTCGCAGCGTTATGGATAAGTGGAAATCAGCCTTGGACGTCGCCCGCAGCGGTGAATCCAAATACAAGATTCTGGTCCAGGCGATCGCCGACGACATCGAACAGGGCGTCCTCGCCAACGACCAGCGCCTGCCGCCGCAACGGCAAGTGGCCGACGCCATGGGCATCAGCGTGCAGACCGTCACCAACGCCTACAAGGAACTGGAGCGCCAGGGGCTGGTGCGTTGCGAAGTAGGGCGCGGCAGTTTCGTTTCGCGGCGCATGAGCGACCGGGTCGCCACCTACATACTCGACAGCCCCGAGCGGGCGCTGGTGGATTTTTCCATCACGCGGATCCTGCACACTCGCGAGCACGATCAGTTCTGGCGCGACACCTGCGCCGAGCTGAGCACAGAAGAGGATCAGCCATGGATTCATGCGTTTCGTCCGATTGCGGGGTTTGAATCCCATCGCGAAGCGGCGGCGCAATGGATCGGCCGGCAGGGGCTGAAGGTCGATCGCAACGACGTCTTGATTACCAACGGCGCGGCTCATGGCATCTTCCTCGCCCTGGCTTCCCTGGCCGGTCCCGACGATGTAGTGCTCTGCGAAGGGCTGACCGACCACGGTGTGATCGGCAATTCCCAAGTACTGGGTTTCACCCTCAAGGGCCTGGACACCGACCGCCACGGCATCGATCCCGAGCATTTCGAGGACATGTGCAGCAACGAGCGCATCACCGCGCTGGTGTGCACCCCCAACCTCAATAACCCCACCACCAGCCTGATGCCCGACACCCGCCGCCGGGAAATCGCCGAGATTGCCCGGCGCTTCGGCGTGCACATCATCGAAGACGATGTCTACGGGCCGTTGCTGGACGAGCGCCGGGCGCCGCCCATTAGCCATTACCTGCCGGAGCTGTCGTTCTATTGCACGAGCATGACCAAGTCGGTGCTCACGGGCTTGCGCATCGGTTACCTGGTGGTGCCCAAGCGCCTGGCGTTGCGTACCGAGAGCATTCTGCGGGTGAACAGTTGGATGGCCACGCCGATGGTCTCGGAGATTGCCGCCCGCTGGATCCGCGACGGTCGCGCCGACTCATTGCTGCACTTGCAACGACGCCTGTTGGCCGGGCGCCAGGCGATGGTCACCGAATACATGGGCGAGCACGTCTTGGCCCAGCATCCCCATGCCTTGAATGCTTGGATCGGCATTCCGCCCCACTGGGAAGTCGACAGCCTGGTACGGGCGCTGCGGCACAAGCACATCGCCGTCACGTCCCCCGATCCGTTCACCGTGCGCGGCACGCCGCGGCCACGGGCGGTGCGGGTCTGCGTTGGCGCCGAATGCAGCGATGAAGAAATGCGCCATGCACTGATAGGCATGCGGCAGATCTTCAACCAGTATCCGCAGATTCATGATTTTTGATAACGCGAACAATAATCCTGTGGGAGCGAGCCTGCTCGCGAAGGCGGCAGCACATCCAGCATTGATGTGATGGGTAGACGGCTTTCGCGAGCAGGCTCGCTCCCACAAGGGGATTTCCGGCGGCCTCTGAATCTGGGCGAGCCAGTCCAGACTGTGGGAGCGAGCTTGCTCGCGATAGCGGTTTGACAGCCAGCAGGGATGTCGGAACTGAGGGCCTCATCGCGAGCAAGCTCGCTCCCACAGGGATCTGTGGTGACTTTGGAACTTCATCACTAAATTGCCCTAGTACATTCATCAGCACAATCCAGCCCTCTTAGACTGCGCCCAACACATCGGCTCGGGACGCGGTCATGACAGGGTTGCAGCTTCAGGACATCTACCTCGCTCGCCAGCGCATCGAGTCGCTGGTGCGGCGTACGCCCATGGAGTATTCCCCAAGCCTGTCGCGACTGATGGGCGTGCCCGTGTCCCTCAAGCTGGAGTCCCTGCAAGTCACCGGCAGCTTCAAGCTGCGCGGCGCCAGCAATGCCGTGGCGCAGCTCAGCGTCGAACAGAAGGCCCGCGGCGTGGTCACCGCATCGACCGGCAATCATGGCCGGGCGCTCGCCTATGCCGCCTCGCAACAGGGTGTGAGGGCGATCATCTGCCTGTCGAACCTGGTGCCGGCCAACAAGGTCCAAGCGATCCGCGACCTGGGTGCCGAGGTATGCATCGTCGGCCAGTCCCAGGACGACGCCCAGCGCGAAGCCGAACGCATCGCCCGCGAGCAGGGCGCGACCTTCCTGCCGCCGTTCGATCATCCCGCAATCATCGCCGGCCAAGGCACCCTTGGCCTGGAGATCCTCGAACAGCAGGCGGATGTGGCCCAGGTGCTGGTGCCATTGTCCGGCGGCGGCCTGTTCGCCGGTGTGGGCCTGGCCCTGAAAAGCGCCAATCCAGCCATTCAAGTCCACGGCATCAGCATGGCGCGAGGCGCCGCGATGCACGCCAGCCTCGCCGCCGGCCAGCCGCTGGAAGTCGAAGAACTGCCGACCCTGGCGGACTCTCTTGGCGGCGGCATCGGCCTGGACAACCGCTACACCTTCGCCATGACCCGGCAGTTGGCCGATGACGTGCACTTGCTCTCGGAAGCCTCGATCGCCAATGCCCTGCGCCACGCCTATCACTACGAACGCCTGGTGCTCGAAGGTGCCGCCGTGGTGGGCATCGCGGCGTTGCTCGACGGCCTGGTCGAACCGCGCGGACCGATCGTGGTGGTGGTCAGCGGGCGCAACGTCGACACCGAACAACATGCCCGCGTGATCGCCGGCGCCAACGCCTGATAACCCACAACGGAGCCTGTTATGAGTGAAGTCACCCTATTGAGCGAGGCCGACCTGCGCAGTTGCGTGGCCCTCGACCTGGCCAGCATCGACGCCATCGAGCAGGCCTTCGTGCTGCTGGCCACCGCGGCCGTGGCGATGCCGCCGATCCTGCGGCTGGACATTCCCGAGCACAACGGCGAAGTGGATGTGAAGACCGCTTACCTGCCGGGTCTGGAGCGCTTCGCCATCAAGGTCAGTCCGGGTTTCTTCGACAATCCCAAGCTCGGCCTGCCCAGCCTCAACGGCATGATGATGCTGCTCTCGGCGCGTACCGGTCTGCTGGAGGCGCTGCTGCTCGACAATGGCTACCTCACCGCCGTGCGCACCGCTGCGGCCGGGGCGGTGGCGGCGCGTTGCCTGTCTCGCGAGCAAAGCCGCAGCGTGGCGTTGATCGGGGCCGGCGAGCAGGCGGCGTTGCAGCTCCAGGCGCTGCGCCTGGTGCGGCCGATCGACGAGGTACGGGTCTGGGCGCGGGATGCGCAAAAGGCCAAGGCGTTCAGTGATGGACTGGCGCGTGACAGCGGTCTTGCCGTCACGCCCTGCAGCTCCATCGACGCTGCCCTTGAGGGCATTGACATCGCGATCACCTGCACGCCCAGCCGCGAGCCGCTGATCGAGCCCCGTCACTTGCACCCGGGCCTGCACATCACCGCGATGGGCTCGGACGCGGAGCACAAGAACGAAATTTCCCCACAGGCCCTGGCCGCCATCGACTGCTATGTCGCCGATCGCCTCAGCCAGACCCGCGTGCTCGGCGAACTGCGCCATGCCTTGGCGGCCGGCTTTGTCCGTGACGACATGGCCTTGATGGAACTCGGGCAAGTGCTGGCGGGCCAGCAGCTCGGGCGCTCCGATGCGGCGCAAGTGACGCTTTGCGACCTGACCGGCACCGGCGCCCAGGACACCGCCATCGCCAATCTGGCGTTCGAGCGGGCGCGGGCGGCGGGCAAGGGTTTTGCGTTCGGTCGTTGAATCGATTTGTTTATTCGTGTCATTGAACAGAGGGCAGGTGGATGTCAGAGATAGTCGTCAATCTTCCGTTCCAGCGGGAGGAATACGCCCAGCGCCTGGCAAAGGTTCGCGCGGCGATGCAGGCCCAGGGCCTGGAGCTGCTGCTGGTCACCGATCCGTCGAACATGGCCTGGCTCACCGGCTATGACGGTTGGTCGTTCTATGTGCACCAGTGCGTGCTGCTGGCGCTGGACGGCGAGCCGGTGTGGTTCGGGCGCGGCCAGGATGCCAACGGGGCGAAGCGCACGGTGTTCATGCAGGCCGACAACATCGTCGGTTATCCGGACATTTACGTGCAGTCCCGCGAGCGTCATCCCATGGACTACCTGTCTCGCGAGGTGATCATCGCCCGTGGCTGGGGCGCGCTGAGCATCGGCGTGGAAATGGACAACTACTACTTCAGCGCCGCCGCGTACCTGTCGCTGCAAAAACACCTGCCCGAGGCGAAGCTGGTGGACGCGGTGGGCCTGGTGAACTGGCAGCGCGCGGTCAAGTCGCCGCAGGAAATCGCCTACATGCGCATCGCCGCGCGCATCGTCGAGAACATGCACAGCCGGATCCTCGAACGCATCGAGCCGGGCATGCGCAAGAATGAACTGGTGGCCGAGATCTACAGCAGCGGCATCCTCGGTGCCGACGGCCATGGCGGCGATTACCCGGCCATCGTGCCGCTGCTGCCCACCGGCGCCGACGCCAGCGCACCGCACCTGACCTGGGATGATTCGCCGTTCGAAAAAGGCGCTGGCACTTTCTTTGAAATCGCCGGCTGCTACAAGCGTTACCACTGCCCGCTATCGCGCACCATTTACCTGGGCAAGCCGCCGCAGCATTTCCTCGACGGCGAAAAAGCCGTGGTCGAAGGCATCGCCGCCGGCCTGGACGCGGCCAAGCCGGGCAACACCACGGGCGATATCGCCGTGGCGTTTTTCAAGGTGCTGGAAAAATTCGGCATCCACAAGGACAGCCGCTGTGGCTACCCCATCGGTATCAGTTATCCGCCGGATTGGGGCGAGCGCACCATGAGCCTGCGTCCCGGCGACAACAGCGTGTTGCAGCCGGGCATGACCTTCCACTTCATGCCGGGGCTGTGGATGGACGATTGGGGCCTGGAAATCACCGAGAGCATCCTGATCACCGAGACCGGCGTCGAGACGCTGTGCAAGGTGCCTCGTCAACTGTTCGTGAAGGATTGAGCCATGCGCGAATTGCCCAGCAATCCCATCAGCGCCACGGTCGACTTCAGCCGCGAAGGCGTGCAGCACGGTTTTCTCAAGCTGCCGTATTCGCGGGACGATTCGGCCTGGGGCGCGGTGATGATCCCCATCACCGTGATCCAGCGCGGCAGCGGCCCGACCGCGCTGCTCAGCGGTGGCAACCACGGCGATGAATACGAAGGCCCGGTGGCGCTGAGCAAGCTGGCCCAGCAGCTGACCGCCGAAGAGGTCAGCGGGCGGGTGATCATCGTGCCGTTCATGAACACCCCGGCCTTCCATGCCGGGCGCCGGACTTCGCCGATCGACAAGGGCAACCTCAATCGCAGTTTTCCCGGTAGGCCCGACGGCACGGTCACCGAGAAAATCGCCGACTATTTCAACCGCACTCTGCTGCCCTTGGCCGACATTGTCCTGGACATCCATTCCGGTGGGCGGACCCTGGATTTCCTGCCGTTCGCCGCCTGCCACGTATTGCCGGACAAACAGCAACAGGCGCGCTGCGAGGCCGCGATGCTGGCGTTCAACGCGCCGTATTGCATGCGCATGCTGGAGCTGGATGCCGGGTCGATGTACGACACGGCGGCCGAATCCCAGGGCAAGGTGTTCGTCACCACCGAGCTGGGCGGCGGTGGTTCTTCCACGGCTCGCAGCGTGGCGATTGCCGAGCGTGGGGTGCGCAACCTGCTGATCCACGCGGGCATTTTGCGGGGCTCGATCGAGCTGCAGCCCTCGTTGGTGCTCGACATGCCGGACGCCAGTTGCTTCATCGCCAGCGAGCACAACGGCTTGCTGGAAATGTGCCGCGACCTCGGTGAAAACGTCATCCGGGGCGAGGTGGTGGCGCGCATTCATGACACCACCCGCAGCGGCGTCGCCCCGGTTGAATACCGCGCCGCCCGCAGCGGCCTGCTGGCGGCCCGGCACTTTCCCGGGCTGGTGCAGTGTGGCGATACGCTGGTGGTGATCGCGGATGTGTTGGCTTGATACCCCTCAACTGACACACCCACTTGCTCCCGCTCGGCTGCGAAGCAGTCGTCGCTTTTTGGCCTGGGCTATCGCGGAGCTGAAATGGGGCCGCTGCGCGGCCCAGCGGGAGCAAGCTCCCTCGCCACAGGGGCGGTGTGATGTCTGAATTCTCTGGAGAGCCCGGCCCATGCACAAGCTCGATCGCTACGACCTGAAGATCCTGCAAATCCTCGCCGAGGATGGGCGGATCACCAAGTCGAGCCTCGCCGAGGCGATCAACCTGTCGGTGACTCCGGCCTGGGAACGGGTGCGCAAACTGGAGGCGGCGGGGCTGATCATCGGCTACCGGGCGCAGATCGACTGGGGCGCGGTGTTCAAGCGCCAGCAGGTGCTGGTGGAAATCACCCTGGCCCGGCACACCGCCCAGGACATGCGCCGTTTCGAGCAACGCCTGCTCGCCGCGCCCGAAGTGGTGTTCTGCTACGCCACCGGCGGCGGTGTGGATTACCTGGCGATGATCCAGGCGCCAGACGTCGATTCGTATCAGCGCTTCGTTGATCAACTGTTGCTTGAAGACCTCGGCATCGAACGCTACTTCACCTACATCGTCACCAAGACCATCAAGACCGTTGGCGCCTTGCCGGCGGAGCTCACGCCGTCATCCTGAACACCGCAGAAAACATTTTCCGGCAGGGTATTTCCAGAAAAAAACCAAGGTCCGAGCCCGTGCAAACAGCCGATAACAGAAGCGCGGCAGCCCTAGCATGGATTCACGCAAACGGTCTGGAGTGAACGTCATGCCTTATCAAAACCCGCTGCTGTTCAAAGCGCTTTGCTACATCGATGGCCATTGGGTCCACAGCGACAGCGGCCAGAGCATCGCGGTGCAAAACCCTGCCACCCGTACGGTTATCGGCCATGTGCCGATGCTCGATCAACCTCAGATCGTCGCGGCAGTGGACGCGGCGCATCGCGCGTTTCCCGCATGGCGCGAGCAGAGCCTGGAGACTCGCGGCGCGATATTGCGGCGCTGGGCGGCGTTGATCAGCGAACACAGCGAAGACCTCGCGCGAATCCTCAGCCTGGAGCAGGGCAAGCCGCTGGCCGAGTCCCGTGGCGAAATCGCCTATGCCGCAAGTTTCATCCCATGGTTCGCCGAGGAGGCCCGGCGCCTCTATGGCCAGAACATTCCCAGCCATATCCCGAACGCTCATTTGGGCACGGTCAAGGAACCAGTGGGCGTCTGCGCGCTGCTCACACCCTGGAACTTCCCCTCGGCGATGATTACCCGCAAAGCTGCCGCCGCGCTGGCCGCCGGATGCACCGTGGTGGTCAAGCCGGCCCATGAAACGCCTTACTCGGCGTTGGCCCTGGCGCAACTGGCCGAGGAGGCAGGCTTTCCTGCCGGCGTCTTCAACGTGGTATTGGGCGAGCCGCAGATGACCATGGAGACCCTGGTCAAGGACCGCCGCGTGCGTTCGGTGAGTTTCACCGGCTCGACCCGGGTCGGCAAACTGGTGCTGCAAGCAGCGGCCCATGACGTGAAAAAAGTCGCCCTGGAACTGGGCGGCAATGCGCCGTTCATTGTCTGCGCGGATGCCGATCTGGCCTTGGCAGTCAAAGTCGCTGTCGAGGCGAAATTCCAGACCTCGGGTCAGGATTGCTGCGCGGCCAACCGGATCCTGGTGCAGCGCCCGGTGTATCAGGCGTTTCTCAGTCGTTTCGCCGCCGCGGTGCGTGCCTTGCGGGTCGGGCCGGCAATGGTTGATCAACAGGAACAGGCGGTGGATGTCGGGCCGTTGATGCACCAGGCGGCGCTCGATGCGACCGCCGACCGCGTCGCCGACGCCCTGGCCCTTGGCGCCCAACGCCTGGCCGGTGGCGAGGCTCATGCTCTGGGCGGGTTGTTCTATCAACCGACCGTGCTGGCCGACGTCACGCCGAAGATGCGCATCTACCGTGAAGAGAACTTCGCGCCCATCGCCGGGGTGATGCCGTTCGACACCTTGGACGATGCCATCGAACTGGCCAATGACACCGAATACGGACTGGCCGCCTATATTTGCTCCAATCGCCTGGATGTCATTTACCCACTGATGCGTCGTCTCGACCACGCCATGGTCGCCGTCAACGGCGTCAAGTTCACCGGTCATCCGATTCCCTTCGGCGGCATGAAAGCCTCCGGCCTCGGCCGCGAAGGCGGCACCGAGGGCTTCGAGCCCTTTGTCGAAACCAAATACTTTTGCCTGCACCATCAAGGCCAGTTCCCAGGAGAGTCCGCATGAGCCAAGAACTCAACACGCTGTTCGAACAAGACCGCGCGCATTTCATGCACCCGTCGACCCATGCCCATGACCACGCCAGCGGCGCGCTCAAGGGACGGATCATCAAGAGCGCGTCGGGCATCCGCATTCGCGATCACGAAGGGCGTGAGTTCATCGACGCCTTTGCTGGCCTGTACTGCGTGAACATCGGCTACGGGCGTACCGAGGTGGCTGACGCCATCTACAAGCAGGCCAAGGAACTGGCCTACTACCACACCTACGTCGGCCATTCGAGCGAGGCGATCATCGAGCTGTCCAGCCGCATCATGGACTGGGCGCCGGAAGGGATGAAGAAGGTTTATTACGGGTTGTCCGGCTCCGACGCCAACGAAACCCAGATCAAACTGGTGCGTTACTACAACAACGTGCTGGGCCGGCCCCGGAAGAAGAAAATCATTTCACGGGACCGTGGCTACCACGGCTCGGGCATCATGACCGGCAGCCTGACCGGGCTCCCGGCGTTTCACCAGCACTTCGACCTGCCGGCGGAGGGGGTCAAGCACACCGTCTGCCCACACTGGTATCGCAAGGCCCCGGTGGGCATGGACGAAGCGGCCTTCGTGCGCTATTGCGCCGATGAGCTGGAGAAAATGATTCTCGCCGAGGGCCCGGACACGGTGGCGGCGTTCATCGGCGAACCGGTGATGGGCACCGGTGGCATCATCGTTCCGCCCGCCGGTTATTGGGCTGCGATCCAGGCCGTGCTGAACAAATACGACGTGCTGTTGATCGCCGATGAGGTGGTCTGCGCGTTTGGTCGCCTGGGTTCGAAGATGGGCTGCCAGCGCTATGGCATGCAGCCGGACCTGATCACCACTGCCAAGGGACTGACGAGCGCCTACGCGCCGTTGTCGGCGGTGATCATCGGTGAAAAGGTCTGGAGCGTGATCGAAAAAGCCTCCCAGGTCGAAGGTGCGATGGGCCATGGCTGGACTTACTCCGGACACCCGATCTGCGCGGCGGCGGCCCTGGCCAACCTGGATATCCTCGAAAGGGAAAACCTCATGGCCAACGCCGAAGACGTCGGTGGTTACCTCAACCGTCGTTTGCGCGAAACCCTCGAAGGCCATCCGCTGGTGGGCGAAGTGCGCGGTGACGGCATGCTGGCGGCGGTGGAGTTCATGGCCGATCGTGAACAGCGTACGGCGTTCGACCCGACACTCAAGGTCGGCCCCAAGGTCTCGGCCGCCTGCCTGGAACGCGGCATGATCGCCCGCGCCATGCCCCACGGCGACATCCTGGGCTTCGCTCCGCCGCTGATCCTGACCCGCGAAGACGCCGACCTGATCGTCGACATCACCAAAGGGGCTGTCGACCAGGTGGCGGAAGAGGTGTTGGCTTGAACTACAAAAGATTGTCGGTGGGCGCAGGATTGATATTCACCACGACCAGACTGTGGGAGCGAGCCTGCTCGCGAAAGCGGTCTGCCTGAGCCGGTGATGTTGGATATGCCGGCGCCTTCGCGAGCAGGCTCGCTCCCACACAGGCTTTGGCGGACGCCACATCTGCGCATGCCTCGCTCCCACAGGGGAAACTTCACAGGGAGATTTTTGAGGCAATAAAAAGCCCGCCCGATCATGCGATCGGGCGGGCTTTTTGGTGTTGCTGGAAAATTACTTCTTCAAACCGTAATGCTCATCCAGCATCCCCGGGGAATTCGGGGCCTTGGGGGCGTAGTCCCGTGGCGGTTCCTGGATCCCTTTCGGCGGGGTCAGGCGCTCCCGTGGCGTCTGCGCCGTGTCGGCTTGCAGGGCAGCCAGCAGGCGCTGGCGCGTCTGCTCGTCCAGGGCCAGGCGGTTGGCGCCCTCGGACAGATGATCCTGGACTTCCTGGTAGCTCTGGGTGAGCTTTTTCACCAGGGAAGCGGTGCTGTTGAAGTGGGTCACCACTTCATTCTGGTAACTGTCGAAACGTTCCTGGATGTCGTCGAGCTGACGTTGGGTGCTGTTGGGCACCGCGTTAGGCAGCAGTCGGGCAATCAGGAAACCAATGGCGACACCGGCAACCAGGGCAAGAGTCGGCAACAGCCAAACTAAGAGCGAGTGTTCCACGAGTCCTTCCTCTATAAACGGCTTTGCTTTACGTTAACGGCTCGGACCTGCGCTGTATACCGCGAAGAACATCGCAATCATGCCAGGCACAGACTTTTAGCTAGACGAGTCGACCCTATTCGGGGTCACGGAGTTCTTTCCCTTGCTTATGCGCGAAACCCCTGTAGTCATCGATGGCCCGGTCGGCCAACTGGAAGCCTTGTACCTGGACAGCGAAGCGCCCCGTGGCCTGGCGCTGATCTGCCATCCCAACCCGGTACAGGGCGGGACCATGCTCAACAAAGTGGTCTCGACCCTGCAACGCACCGCCCGCGACGCCGGCCTGGTTACGTTGCGTTTCAATTATCGCGGCGTCGGCGCCAGTGCCGGCAGCCATGACATGGGCACCGGCGAAGTGGACGATGCCCAGGCCGCGGCCGCCTGGTTGCTGGAAAAATACCCGCAGCTGCCCCTGACCCTGTTTGGTTTTTCCTTCGGCGGCTTCGTCGCCGCCACCCTTGGCGGACGCCTGGAAGCCCAAGGCCAGGCGCTCAAGCACCTGTTCATGGTTGCTCCGGCGGTAATGCGCCTGGATGCACAAGCGCCCCTGCCGACCAGCGGCGAATTGACCGTGATCCAGCCGGAAACCGACGAAGTGGTCGATCCCCAACTTGTCTACACATGGTCCGACGCGCTCCAGCGCCCCCATGAGCTGCTGAAAGTGGCAGAATGCGGACACTTTTTTCATGGCAAGCTGACTGATCTCAAGGATCTGCTCCTGCCGCGCCTCTCGAATTGACAGCAGTCTGACAAGCGATAACCCATGACGACTCGTACCCGTATCCTGACCGGCATCACCACCACCGGCACCCCGCACCTGGGCAACTACGCCGGCGCCATCCGTCCGGCGATCCTCGCCAGCCGCGAAAGCAATGCCGATTCGTTCTATTTCCTGGCCGATTACCACGCCCTGATCAAATGTGATGAGCCGCTGCGCATCCAGCGCTCGCGCCTGGAAATCGCCGCGACCTGGCTGGCCGGTGGCCTGGATGTTGACCGCGTGACGTTCTATCGGCAGTCCGATATCCCTGAAATCCCGGAACTGACCTGGCTGCTGACCTGCGTCGCCGCCAAGGGCCTGCTCAACCGTGCCCACGCCTACAAGGCGTCGGTGGACAAGAACGTCGAGACCGGCGAAGACCCGGACGCCGGCGTCACCATGGGCCTCTACAGTTACCCGATCCTCATGGCGGCCGACATCCTGATGTTCAACGCCCACAAGGTGCCGGTCGGTCGCGACCAGATCCAGCACGTGGAAATGGCGCGGGACATCGGTCAGCGCTTCAACCACCTGTTCGGCAAGGGCAGGGAGTTCTTCACCATGCCCGAGGCGCTGATCGAGGAAAGCGTCGCCACGTTGCCGGGCCTCGATGGCCGCAAGATGTCCAAGAGCTACGACAACACCATTCCGTTGTTCAGCAGCGCCAAGGACATGAAGGACGCGATCTCGCGGATCGTCACCGACTCGCGCGCGCCGGGCGAAGCCAAGGACCCGGACAACTCACACCTGTTCACGCTGTTCCAGGCCTTCGCCAGTGCCGAGCAGTGCGCCGCGTTCCGTAGCGAACTGCTGCAAGGCCTGGGTTGGGGCGAGGCGAAAAATCGTCTGTTCCAACTGCTCGACGACCAGTTGGGTGAAGCGCGCGAGCGGTACCACCAGTTGATCGAACGCCCGGCGGACCTTGAAGACATCCTGCAACTGGGCGCGAAAAAAGCCCGGGCCGTAGCAACGCCGTTCCTCGATGAACTGCGCGAGGCAGTTGGCCTGCGGTCTTTCGTCAGCCAGGTGCAAGTGGCAACGCAGACCAAAAAGAAAGCGGCCAAGGCTGCGCGCTTCGTCAGCTTCCGCGACGATGACGGCAGTTTCCGCTTCCGCCTGCTTTCTGCCGATGGCGAGCAGTTGTTGCTTTCGAACAACTTCGCCGACGGCAAGACCGCTGGCCAGGTGACCAAGCAATTGCAATCTGGCCAGCCCTTGGACGTGCGCAGCGATGAACTGAGTTTCAGCGTCTGGCTCGACGGCGAATGCGTGGCCCACAGCCCGGCCTTTGCCGACAGTACCGCCCGAGACGCGGCCATCGATGCGTTGCGCGTGGCACTGACGCCTGCCCAGGATTGATTGAAGGCGTTCCCGACCATCGGCCCGAATAAGGGCCGATTGCCATTCCTCTGGGCCATCGCTACAGTGACGGCCCGTTTTTGTTGCCTTGCTAACGAATATGACGCCCCTAGAACGATATCAAGCTGATCTGAAACGCCCGGAATTCTTCCACGACGCAGCCCAGGAAACGGCCGTGCGGCATTTGCAGCGCCTGTACGACGACCTGGTCGCCGCGTCGAACAACAAGCCAGGCTTGTTGGGCAAGCTGTTCGGCAAAAAAGACCAGACACCGGTCAAGGGCCTGTACTTCTGGGGTGGCGTCGGCCGTGGCAAGACTTACCTGGTGGACACCTTCTTCGAAGCGCTGCCTTTCAAGGAAAAGACCCGGACGCACTTTCACCGCTTCATGAAGCGCGTGCACGAAGAAATGAAGACCCTGGGCGGCGAGAAGAACCCGCTGACCCTCATCGCCAAGCGCTTCGCCGCCGAGACTCGGGTGATCTGCTTCGATGAGTTTTTCGTTTCCGACATCACCGACGCCATGATCCTTGGCACGCTGATGGAAGAGCTGTTCAAGAACGGCGTGACCCTGGTCGCCACCTCGAACATCGTCCCCGACGGCCTGTACAAGGACGGTCTGCAGCGGGCGCGCTTCCTGCCGGCGATCAAGCTGATCAAGGAACACACCGAAATCGTCAATGTCGACAGCGGCGTGGACTATCGCCTGCGTCACCTCGAGCAAGCGGAGCTGTTCCATTTCCCGCTGGACGCCGCCGCTGAAGAAAGCCTGCGCAAGAGCTTCCGCGCCTTGACGCCGGAATGCACCCAGGCAGTGGAAAACGATGTGCTGATCATCGAAAACCGCGAAATCCGTGCGATCCGCACCTGCGACGACGTGGCCTGGTTCGACTTCCGTGAGTTGTGCGACGGCCCCCGCAGCCAGAACGACTACATCGAGTTGGGCAAGATCTTCCACGCCGTGCTGCTCAGCGGCGTCGAGCAGATGAGCGTCACCACCGATGACATCGCCCGCCGTTTCATCAACATGGTCGACGAATTCTACGACCGCAACGTGAAGCTGATCATCTCGGCTGAAGTCGAGCTCAAGGACCTCTACACCGGCGGTCGCCTGAACTTCGAATTCCAGCGGACCCTCAGCCGCCTGCTGGAGATGCAATCCCACGAATTCCTGTCGCGGGCGCATAAACCGTAGGTAATACAACCGCAGCACAAAACCCGTGGCGAGGGAGCTTGCTCCCGCTGGGCTGCGCAGCAGCCCCCCGCCGATCCGGTCCAGGCAACCCTCAATACTGCAGAAGCCTCAGATAGCGAGCCAAGTCATCTTGTCGCTGGCAACCGATCAGCAGCCACAAGAGGATCCTCGATTTGCGTGGGCAGACAAAACCGGCCATCGAAGCGCCTCTTTTAACCAGATCCATCTCGCCGCCCTTGAAGCCGTAAGTCGAGCGAGCCGTTGAGCCGGAGTCGCAGCGGGTCGCAACAATCACCGGGATTTTTCTGGCAATGGCGTCAATTTTTTCAGCCCAGGTTTCAGAAACGTGTCCAGCACCGAAACCGGCGATCACCAGCCCGTCGTAACCCAGCGCGAGAACGTTCTCCAGCAGCAGGCTGTCGGCAGACAGCGACGCTTGTAACAGCGCAACCTTGTGCGTCGAGCGCTGTGGCAACGGCAAGATGTGACGTTCGCGTGGAGGGTGGAAATAGTGAACCTCACCCTCCAGTAACAAGCCTGCCGGGCCTACGGCGGGCGAAGAAAAAGCCTGCAGTGCCATCGAATCGGTTTTGCGAACCGCCTGCGCCGAATGAACCTGCCCGTTCATGACCACCTGAACGCCACGTCGCCAGCTGTTCTCGGCCAAGCCGACCTGGCAGGCATCCAGCAGATTGCCCGGTCCGTCGGCGCCTGTCTGGGCTGCGGAACGCATCGCTCCAGTAAGCACCAGGGGTTCGTCGTGGTCCCACAGGAGATCGAAAAATGCGGCGGATTCCTCCAGCGTGTCGGTGCCCTGAGTGAGGACAACCGCCACCGCACCTTGCTCGATCTGAGCGTTCGCCCAGCGCAGCGCGCTCAATAAATGCTCGAAGCTCAATGAGGCGCTGGGCAACAGCCGAAGTGTTTCGACGGTGACGCGGGCCAGGGTTCTCAACTCCGGTACCGAAGCCAGCAGGGTTGCGCCGCTGACGGCCGGGACCACTCCTTCTCCGAAGACCCGGGCCTGCATGCTCACGGTGCCGCCGAGTGAAGCGATGCTCAGGTTGGGCAAGTCCATGTGATACCTCGCTTGTTTGCAATAAATGGCTGCAACCGCCTACCGGTCGAGATGCAGCCGTGGAAGTGGACGGCTCAGTTGGCTATCAGGTGACCGATGACCGGAATGATGAGCAAGGTACTGATGGCCATGGACAGGACATTCGCAATGAAACCGTGCATGTCAGTGGGCAGTCTCTTGGCGATCGCACACGCCAGCGGTGGCGCCACAAGTGCGCCCAGCAAGGCGCTGGAGACAATCACCGGCCAACTGCCGCCGTAGGTCAGAACCGCGGCAGGCACGACCGATACCAGCGGGATATAGGTGGGATACCATCCCCGTAACCGCCACTGTCGACGCCAGATCATCACGCCCAAGGCCGAGGTCAACGCTTGTGCAGCGATCAGTTGCGGCAGCAAGCCCGAGCCGTAGACCGGGCTCATCGGGTTCAAGGCATAAGCCAGCAAGGCGCCCGATATCAGTCCAAGGCTCGCCCATTCATTGCCGAAGAATGGCGCTTCGGAAAAATCCGCCAGGACTCGGCGCAAGCTCCAGACGACACCGTAGTCGGGTGCACGGCTGGGCGTGGGCCTTGATGGCGTATCGGACGGTTCCATGGTCGCCTGCGAACTCACCAGGCTTGGCACATAACGGCAGAGCAGAAATGCCATGACGCTGGCGACAGCCATCCCCGAGACGTTGCCGATCACTGCCGGCAAACCCAGAGGATTGCAGACGTAGTTGACCAGCAACAAGCACGCCGGCGTAACCAGCAGTGCACCCATGACTGCGCCGTTGATCGCCACTTTCCAGCCACCGCCAAACATCAGCACCATCGCCGCCGGCAATGAAACAAATGCGGCAAAGGTCGGTTGCCAGGCGGTGGCCGTCACGGTCCAGCCCCATAACAGGTTGCTGAGCAAGAGCCCAAGCAGCGAGCTGGCGACGACCCACGGCCACAGGCCGCTGCCGTAGCAGATTGGAAATCCTTGCCAGGCCTTTCCCGTTTCATTGGCCCGGTATGCCAGGTAGGCACCCGCCAGCAGTCCGATGGACGCAAATTCATGCTTATAAAAGGCGACTTCGCTGATGTCTCCCACCACCCAGCGTAGCCATGAGGTTGGCTGTGGCAAATTCGACACCATGTGGCCGTAGTCGGGCCAGGAGGCGAGGCTCATGAAAGAAAGCCAGATCAGCGACAGCGCGCCGAGCATCAACAGGATCACTGCAAGATCCAGCGATGACCGAGCGGTATACCGGCGTTGGCGTTTTTCGTTTATGGATTCCATAGGATAAGCCCCCTCAGCGCGGCAGGAGAGGGTGCTGGGTATAACCAAGCATCGGATCGTAGAGATCCGAACGCCGATCACGGTGCAGGTCGTTCAGGTTGTTCCAGATGGCGGCGCTACGGGAACTGGTCAGGTCGATGTCGGCGAACAGCACTTCCTGCTGGTCGGCGGAGGCCACCGCGCCAATCGGCCAACCGTTGGTGCCGGCGATCAGAGAACAGCCCAGATAGCGGGCACCGCGTTCTTCGCCGATGCGGCTTGCCGCTGCAATGAACACGTTATTGACGTGTGCCGCCGTCATGGTCAGGTATGACGCCATGCACTTGCCTGCGTCATCAAACAGCGGCGGGGGCGTCCAGACCCAGTTGTTCAGGCTGCAGATGATGTCCGCGCCTTGCTGGGTCAGGATTCGCGGCACTTCCGGAAACCAGATGTCCCAGCAGATCAGCATTCCGATGCGGCCTATCGGGGTTTCGAACACTGGAAAACCCAGGTCTCCTGGTGTGAACCAGAGTTTCTCCAGGTTCCACAAATGGGCTTTTCGGTACTTGCCAATAAAACCGTCTGGCCCCAACAGAACACCGGTGTTGAAAAGCCGCATGCCCTCGCGCTCCGTCAAGCCGGCCACCAGGTAAATCTTGTGCTGGCGCGCGAAGTCCTTCCAGGCTTGCACGCTTGGCCCGTTGGGGACCAATTCGGAGTGTTCGAACGCATCCTGTCGGTTGCTGAAGAAATAGCCGGTATTTGACAGCTCGGGCAGAACGATGAGATTCGCTCCGCCGTTTACCGCCTCCAACGCCAGCGCAAGGCTGTGATGCAGGTTCTGCTCATGATTCCTTACGCCGACCTGAGGGTCGAATTGCACAACCGCTACGCGGACAGGACTGGTTGGCTCGCTCATTCAAGAAACCTCTTTTTATTTTTATTCACGCTGTTTAATGGCGTGTTTATAAGAGGCGAAACGGGCGTGGAGCGTAAGTCAGCCGTTTCCGTGTGGTTTGTAGGGCATCTCCCAAGATGAATGAGCGGAAATCAACGGTAGAAGCGAGCCTGCTCGCGAAGAGGCGAGCATGTTCAGCAACCATGCAAGCTGACACATCGTCTTCGCGAGCAGGCTCGCTCCCACAATGGAATTAGCGTTCAGCGTCGGGCTCACGCCGCCTGCTGGAATTGCTGCCGGTACTGGTTCGGAGACAGGTCGGTGTGTTGCCGGAACAGTCGTGCGAAAAAGCTCGCGTCGTCGTAGCCGACTTCGTAACTGATCGTCTTGATGCTCTTGCGGCTGCCGGACAGCAGGCCCTTGGCGGTTTCTATCCGCAGGCGTTGCAGGTAGTGCAAGGGCTTGTCGCCGGTGGCGGTCTGGAAGCGGCGCATGAAATTGCGGATGCTCATGCCGTGCTCGCGGGCGACGTCCTCGAAGCGGAACTTGTCGGCGAAATGCTCCTCCAGCCATTGCTGGATCTGCAGGATGATCACGTCCTGATGCAGTTTCTGCCCGCCAAAGCCGATGCGTCCCGGCGAATAGTTGCGTTGCACTTCATACAGGATGTCCCGCGCCACGGCCTGGGCGACGTTGGCGCCGCAGAAGCGTTCGATCAAGTAGATGTAAAGGTCGCAGGCCGAGGTGGTGCCGCCGGCGCAGAACAGGTTGTCAGCGTCGGTCAGGTGCTTGTCCTGGTTCAGGTGCACCTGAGGGAAACGCTCCTTGAAGGCATTGAAGAAGCGCCAGTAGGTGGTGGCTTCCTTGCCATCGAGCAGCCCGGCCTCGGCCAGCCAGAATACTCCGGTGGCTTCGCCGCAGAGCACCGCGCCGCGAGCGTGTTGTTCGCGCAGCCAGGGCAGGACCTGGGGATAACGTTGGCAGAGCGTGGCGAAGTCATCCCAGAACGCCGGCAGGATGATCACATCGGTATTTTCGAGGCCACCGTCCACCGGCATGAGCACATCGCTGAAGCTGTTGACTGGCTTGCCGTCAGGGCTGACCAGCCGGGTTTCGAACGCTGGGGTCAGGCCGTGGCCAAGCTGTTTGCCGTAGCGCAGGCTGGCCAGGTGGAAAAAATCCTTGGCTTGCATGAGGGTGGAAGCGAAAACCCGGTCGACTGCCAGGATGCTGACGCGCCGCAAGGGCGTGGAGGCGTGCATGGACATAACTCATCTTTATTTTTATAGGGGAAAGTGGTCACCAGACGGCTGGATCGTCTTATTTTTTGTCGGATGTGTCCAGTGTCCTGTCGTACGCCGCAGGCTTAGGCTCTGTCGGATAACCACGTCCAACAATAACCAAAGGTGCGCCATGATCCCCAGAGCCCTGTTCAGCCCCGAGCACGAGTTGTTTCGCGACACCGTACGATCCTTCCTTGAGAAAGAAGCCGTGCCGTACCACAGCCAGTGGGAAAAACAGGGGCACATCGATCGCCAGCTCTGGAACAAAGCCGGGGAGGCGGGGATGCTGTGCTCGCACCTGCCGGAGGCCTACGGCGGACTGGAGGCGGATTTTCTCTACAGCACGGTGGTGATCGAGGAAATCGGCCGCCTGGGGCTGACCGGGATCGGTTTCTCGTTGCACTCCGATATCGTCGCGCCGTACATCCTCCATTACGGCAGCGAAGCGTTGAAGCACAAATACCTGCCGAAACTGGTGTCCGGCGAAATGGTCACGGCCATCGCCATGACCGAGCCGGGTGCCGGTTCCGACCTGCAAGGCGTGAAGACCACCGCAGTGCTCGACGGCGATGAATACGTGATCAACGGTTCCAAGACCTTCATTACCAATGGCTTCCTGGCCGACCTGGTCATTGTCGTCGCCAAGACCGACCCGAAGGCGGGGGCCAAAGGCACCAGTCTGTTCCTGGTGGAGGCGGGCACGCCGGGCTTTGAAAAGGGCAAGCGCCTGGAGAAAGTCGGAATGAAGGCCCAGGACACGTCGGAGCTGTTCTTCCAGGATGTCCGCGTGCCGAAGGAAAATCTGCTGGGCCAGGCCGGAATGGGCTTCGCCTACCTGATGCAGGAACTGCCTCAGGAGCGCCTGACCGTCGCCATCGGTGGCCTGGCCTCGGCCGAAGCGGCGCTGCAATGGACGCTGGATTACACCCGTGACCGCAAGGCGTTCGGCAAATCCATCGCGGATTTCCAGAACACCCGCTTCAAACTGGCGGAAATGGCCACCGAGATCCAGATCGGCCGGGTCTTCGTCGACCGCTGCCTGGAGCTTCATCTGCAGGGCAAGCTCGATGTACCGACGGCGGCGATGGCCAAGTACTGGGGCACCGACCTGCAATGCAAGGTGCTCGATGAATGCGTGCAGCTGCATGGCGGCTACGGTTTCATGTGGGAATATCCGATCGCCCGGGCGTGGGCTGATGCGCGGGTGCAGCGAATCTATGCGGGGACCAACGAAATCATGAAGGAGATTATTGCGCGGTCGCTTTGATTATTGCGCTGGATGTCAGATCGCTTTCGCGAGCAGGCTCGCTCCCACATGGGTTTTGTGTCGATCGCAACGTGGCGGTCAGACAAAAAGCCAGTGTGGGAGCGAGCCTGCTCGCGAAGGGGCCTATGAATCAATCAAGGCGCCGGATTCGGCTGGTCCTTGTGAATCGCCTCGATTCCCGCCAGCACCTCATCCGACAGCTTCAGGTCGAAGCTGGCGATGTTGCTGTCCAGTTGCTCCAGCGTGGTGGCGCCGATGATGTTGCTGGTCACGAACGGCTGCTGGGTGACAAATGCCAGGGCCATCTGCGCCGGGTCCAGGCCGTGTTCGCGGGCCAGTGCCACATAGCGGCTGCAGGCGGCTTCCGATTGCGGGTTGAAGTAACGCATGAAGCGGCTGTACAGCGTCAGGCGGCCCTTGGCGGGCCGTGCGCCGTTTTCGTATTTGCCCGACAGGAAACCGAACGCCAGGGGCGAATAGGCCAGCAGGCCGCATTGCTCGCGAATGGCGATTTCCGCCAAGCCGATTTCGAAGCTGCGGTTGAGCAGGTTGTACGGGTTCTGGATCGACACCGCGCGAGGCCAACCGCGGGCTTCGGCCAGGGCGAGGAATTTCATGGTGCCCCACGGCGTCTCGTTGGACAGGCCTATATGGCGGATCTTGCCGGCACGGACCTGTTCGTCCAGGGCTTCGAGGGTTTCCTCCAGAGGTGTGAAATCCTCGTCGGCCTTGTGCGTGTAGCCCAATTGGCCAAAGAAATTGGTGCTGCGCTCCGGCCAGTGCAGTTGGTACAGGTCGATCCAGTCGGTCTGCAGGCGCTTGAGGCTGGCGTCCAGCGCTTCGACGATGTGGCGGCGGTTGTGCTTGAGATTCTTGTCGCGGATATAGTCGATGGTATTGCCCGGGCCGGCGATCTTGCTGGCCAGGATCCAGTCGGCGCGGTCGCCACGGCTCTTGAAATAACTGCCGATATAACGCTCGGTGGTGGCGTAGGTCTCGGCCTTCGGCGGCACGGGGTACATCTCGGCGGTGTCGAGGAAATTGATCCCGGCACCCTTGGCGCGTTCAATCTGGGCGAACGCCTCTGCCTCGCTGTTCTGCTCGCCCCAGGTCATGGTTCCGAGGCACAAGGCGCTGACATTCAGATCGGTACGGCCTAGCTTGCGATAGTCCATCGGGGACTCCTTGGGCAAAACAATCATAAAAGCAGGTTGAAATATTTTTCGCAATCTGCATAATTGCGCACCTCTTTCTGCAGTGGAAGTGATGCGCCGCCGCCGAAGAATCTTGCCGTTGAACGGACGCGCCGACCCGAGCCCCCGAAAGCGTCTGTATCCGGCTGCCTTTGACTTGTCAAAGTACGCACTATTCAGTAAGATCCGCCGTCTAATTTACAGGGCGGCCCCTGAGGCTATAAAGAATGAAAACTTTTACTGCTAAACCGGAAACAGTAAAGCGCGACTGGTTTGTCGTCGACGCTGCTGGTCAGACCCTGGGTCGTCTGGCCACCGAAATCGCGAGCCGTCTGCGTGGCAAGCACAAGCCTGAGTACACCCCTCACGTTGACACCGGTGACTACATCGTCGTGATCAATGCCGAGCAAGTACGTGTTACTGGCGCTAAAACCACTGACAAAATGTACTACTCCCACTCCGGTTTTCCTGGCGGCATCAAGTCGATCAACTTCGAAAAGCTGATCGCCAAAGCCCCTGAGCGCGTGATCGAGACCGCGGTTAAAGGCATGCTGCCTAAAAACCCACTGGGTCGCGACATGTATCGTAAGCTGAAGGTTTATGCGGGCGCTGCTCACCCTCATACTGCTCAGCAGCCCCAAGAACTGAAGTTTTAACGGAATAGTTCATTATGTCGGCGACTCAAAATTACGGCACTGGCCGTCGCAAGACTGCAACCGCACGCGTTTTCCTGCGTCCGGGCACTGGCAACATCTCCATCAACAACCGCTCCCTGGATAACTTCTTCGGCCGCGAAACTGCCCGCATGGTAGTTCGTCAGCCGCTGGAACTGACCGAGACCGTCGAGAAGTTCGACATCTACGTCACCGTTATCGGTGGTGGTGTAAGTGGCCAGGCTGGCGCAATCCGCCACGGCATCACTCGCGCCCTGATGGATTACGACGAAACTCTGCGCAGCGCCCTGCGTAAAGCTGGCTTCGTAACTCGCGATGCTCGCGAAGTAGAACGTAAGAAAGTCGGTCTGCGTAAAGCGCGTAAGCGTCCGCAGTACTCGAAGCGTTAATTTCGCTTCCGCGTTCAAAAGGCGCCCAGTTCCTCACGGAGCTGGGCGTTTTTTTTATGCGCGAAATAATTGCTCTGTGACAACTTGCCACATTCGTAGAGCCCCTATACTACAAGGCCTGGCGGTTTGGCCGCTGGGTAATTACCTTGTCAGAATTGGGGGTTTTCATTACCATTCGGCAAAATTTTTATAAGTTCAGATTTTTACTTAGTAGACGCCTGATTTAACAGGCCACAAAGCTGATGGGAGAGGACTGAATGAGCAATGACGGCGTGAATGCAGGCCGGCGTCGCTTCCTGGTAGCAGCCACATCCGTGGTGGGTGCTGCAGGAGCGGTGGGGGCTGCGGTCCCGTTCGTGGGGTCATGGTTTCCCAGTGCCAAGGCGAAAGCCGCAGGCGCACCGGTGAAAGTGAATGTCAGCAAGATCGAGCCAGGCCAGCAGATGATTGCTGAGTGGCGCGGCCAGCCGGTATTCATCGTCCGCCGTACAGAGGAGATCCTGGGGAATCTGAAAAAGATCGAGGGCCAGCTGTCCGATCCCTCTTCCAAGAACTCGGTCCAACCGGAATACGTCAACCCTGAAACCCGTTCGATCAAGCCGGAAGTCCTGCTGCTGATCGGGATCTGCACTCACCTGGGTTGCTCGCCAACGTTCCGTCCCGAAGTGGCGCCCGCCGACCTGGGCAAAGACTGGGTCGGTGGTTATTTCTGCCCATGCCACGGCTCCCACTATGACCTGGCCGGTCGCGTCTACAAATCGCAGCCTGCACCTCTGAACCTGCCAGTTCCCCCGCATTCCTATGAGTCGGACGACATCATTGTCGTTGGCGTCGATACGGAGAAAGCGTGATGAGCAAATTAATGGACTGGTTTGATGCGCGCTTTCCCGCGACCAAGATGTGGGAAGACCATCTCAGCAAGTATTACGCGCCGAAGAATTTCAACTTCTTCTACTTTTTTGGCTCCCTGGCCTTGCTCGTCCTGGTCAACCAGATCGTTACCGGTGTCTGGCTGACCATGAGCTACACCCCGTCGGCGGAGGAAGCGTTTGCCTCCGTCGAGTACATCATGCGTGATGTCGAGTACGGCTCGATCCTGCGTCTGCTGCACTCCACCGGCGCCTCGGCGTTTTTCATCGTGGTCTATCTGCACATGTTCCGCGGCCTGCTCTACGGTTCGTACCAGAAGCCGCGTGAGCTGGTGTGGGTGTTCGGCATGCTGATCTACCTGGCGCTGATGGCCGAAGCCTTCATGGGCTACCTGCTGCCGTGGGGCCAGATGTCTTACTGGGGCGCCCAGGTGATCATCTCGTTGTTCGGTGCGATCCCGGTCATCGGCGACGACCTGACCCAGTGGATCCGCGGTGACTACCTGATCTCGGGCATTACCCTGAACCGCTTCTTCGCCTTGCACGTCGTGGCCTTGCCGATCGTGATCCTCGGCCTGGTGGTGCTGCACATCCTGGCGCTGCATGAAGTCGGCTCGAACAACCCCGACGGCGTGGACATCAAGAAACACAAGGACGAGAACGGCGTACCGCTGGATGGCATCGCCTTCCACCCGTACTACACCGTGAAAGACATCGTCGGCGTGGTGGTCTTCCTGTTCATCTTCTGTTCGATCGTGTTCTTCTTCCCGGAAATGGGCGGCTACTTCCTCGAGAAGCCGAACTTCGAACAGGCCAACGCCTTCAAGACCCCTGAGCACATTGCCCCTGTCTGGTACTTCACCCCGTTCTACGCGATCCTGCGGGCGGTTCCCGACAAGCTGCTGGGCGTAATTGCCATGGGCGCCGCGATTGCCGTGCTGTTCGTCCTGCCCTGGCTGGACCGCAGCCCCGTCAAGTCGATGCGCTACAAGGGCTGGCTGAGCAAGATCTGGCTCTGGGTGTTCTGCATCTCGTTCGTGATCCTCGGCGTGCTGGGTGTGCTGGCGCCGACACCGGGCCGGACGCTGCTGTCGCAGGTCTGCACCTTCCTGTACTTCGCCTACTTCATTCTGATGCCGTTCTACACCAGGCTCGAGAAGACCAAACCGGTTCCGGAAAGGGTGACTGGCTGATGAAAAAGCTATTTTCTGTACTGATTCTTGCTGCTTTGCCTGTCCTGTCCTTCGCGTCCACATCGAGTGGTCCGGAGCTGGAAAAAGTCGACATCGACGTTTCCGACAAAGCGGCCATGCAGGACGGCGCCCGTACTTTCGCCAACTATTGCATGGGCTGCCACAGCGCCAAGTTCCAACGCTACGAGCGCGTGGCCGATGACCTGGGCATTCCCCATGAGCTGATGCTCGAAAAGCTGGTGTTCACCGGCGCCAAGCTGGGCGACCACATGAACATCGGCATGCAGCCAGCCGATGCCAAGACCTGGTTCGGCGCGGCGCCGCCCGACCTGACCCTGGTGGCGCGCGTGCGTGGTACCGACTGGCTCTATGGCTACCTGCGTTCGTTCTATGAAGACCCTGCGCGCCCATGGGGTGTGAACAACAAGGTCTTCCCGAACGTCGGCATGCCGAACGTTCTGGTCGGCCTGCAGGGTCGTCAGGTGATAGGCTGCAAGCAGGTTCAGATCGTCGAGGACGGCAAGAAGCAATATGATCCGCTGACCGGCACCGCTTTGACCCATGAAGCCTGCGACCAGCTGACCATCGTGCCGAACTCCGGCAGCCTGACCCCGGAGCAGTTCGACGAGAAGGTCAAGAACCTGGTGACCTTCCTGGCCTACTCGGCCAACCCGGTGAAGCTGGAACATCAGCGCATCGGTACGTATGTATTGCTGTACCTGGCGTTCTTCTTCGTATTCGCTTATCTGCTCAAGCGTGAATACTGGAAAGACGTGCATTGATAAAGCTGTAAGCCGTTGCTGTTAATCGTGCGCGCCCAAGGGCGTCTCTGAAGGTGTAACGAGCCTGGTCGGCCAGGTGGTTACGGGAGACGCCCTCTGGGCGCGCTCGTTTTTCCGTTTTTCGATAATTTCAACAAGCGAGGAGGATCGCCATGGGCGTGACCAATCGGTTGGCCTGTTACTCCGACCCCGCCGACCACTATTCCCACCGGGTACGTATCGTACTGGCCGAGAAGGGTGTCAGCGCCGAGATCATTTACGTCGAAGCGGGCCGTCAGCCGCCGAAGCTGATCGAGGTGAACCCTTACGGCAGCCTGCCCACGCTGGTCGATCGTGACCTGGCATTGTGGGAGTCGACGGTGGTGATGGAATACCTGGATGAGCGTTATCCGCATCCGCCTTTGCTGCCGGTGTACCCGGTCGCGCGTGCCAACAGTCGTTTGCTGATCCATCGCATCCAGCGTGACTGGTGCGGGTTGGTGGACCTGATCCTGGATTCCAGGACCAAGGAGCCGGCGCGGGTCGTGGCGCGCAAGGAATTGCGCGAAAGCCTGACTGGCGTGTCGCCGCTGTTCGTCGACAAGCCGTTTTTCCTCAGTGAGGAACAAAGTCTGGTGGATTGCTGCCTATTGCCCATACTCTGGCGTTTGCCGATCCTGGGTATCGAACTGCCACGGCCCGCCAAGCCGTTGCTTGATTATATGGAGCGCCAATTTGCGCGTGAGGCTTTCCAGGCGAGTCTGTCTGGTGTCGAACGTGACATGCGCTAAGGCTTAGGGAGCCGCTATGAACTCCAGTCGACCTTATCTGGTCCGCGCGCTCTACGAGTGGATTGTGGACAACGATTGCACCCCGCACATGCTGGTCAATGCCGAGTATCCGTCGGTACAGGTGCCGCAGGGTTTTGCCAATGACGGGCAAATTGTCTTGAACGTATCGCCAGCCGCTGTGCGTCATTTGCACATGGACAACGATGCGGTCAGTTTCGAGGGGCGCTTCGGTGGGGTGCCGCATACGCTGTACGTGCCGATTGCTTCCATCCTGGGGATCTATGCCCGGGAGAATGGCCAGGGCATGGTATTCGAGCTGGAAGTGCCGTTGGATGGTGAGGAAGAGTTCGAGGCGGATGATGACTTGCCGCCTGATGACGAGCCGCCGCGTCCTAGCGGGCGGCCGAGTTTGAAAGTGGTGAAGTGATCGGGTCTGTGTGAAGGCTGGTTACTTGGTTGAGAAAAATGCCTGTGTCGTGAGATGCGGGCATTTTTTTTGTGGGGTTGGGTGGTGTGTATATCCGTTGCTGCGGTTGCGGCTACTAATGGTTTCGCCCTTACGGCGAGTCACTTTCAAAAAGCGTGAAAGTAACCAAAGCGCTTCTGCCCCACCACTCGGCACCTCGCCTGGGCTCGGTGTGCCCTCACTCCGGCATGGATGCCGGGATAGCCGCGCTGGGCCAGGGACGGCCCTTCGCGGCGGGCCCACGGAGCAATGCCGGAGTGAGGGCATGCCGAGCCCAGGCGAGGCGCCAAGTGGTGGGGCAAAAGCGTTTTGCTTACTTTTGACTCGGCCGGCTTCCGGGCTTCATAAAAGTGAGTCGCTGTAAAAGCGAAACCATAAGCCGCCATAACCGCAGCAACGGATATACACACCACCCAATCAACATCCCAAAAAAAACGGCGCCTCTCCATCGCGGAGCAAGCGCCGTTTTCTTGAGCGAATCAGAGCTCGATATCAGTCGATGTACTCAAACAACTTCACAATCTTCTGTACCCCAGACACACCCTGAACCAGATTGGTCGCCTGAGCGGCCTCCTGCTTGGTCAGCAACCCCAGCAGATAGACAATCCCGTTTTCGGTCACAACCTTGATGCGCGAACCAGGGATGCTGGCGTCGGTGAGCATCTGGGTCTTGATCTTGGTGGTCAGCCAGGCGTCGTTCTGGCGGGCCAGCAGCGAGGAGGGCTGGAGGACCTGCAGTTCGTTGTGCACGGTCTTGACCCGCTGCACCGCGCTGGCTTCCTGTTCGGCCTTGGCCTTGAGGTCGGCGCGGGGTGTCTGGCCGGCCAGCAGCACAACGCCGTTGAAGCTGGTGACGACGATGTGCGAATTGTTGTCCAGATCCGGGTCGGCCTTGGCAATGTTCACGCCCACTTTGGTTTCGATCAACGAGTCGTCGATCTTGCTGCCGAAGGTGCGGGTGCCGCGGTCGTCTTCAATCGGCTTTTCCCGGCTGGCGTTAACCACCGATGTGCAGCCGCTGATGCCAAGGCACAGGGTCAGGGCCAAAAGGCCTAGGCGATTAGGGGTCATTCTTCACTCCCGAACAGTTGGCTGTCGATCAAGTCGCAAAGGCAGTGGATCGCCAGCAGGTGGACTTCCTGAATACGTGCGGTGACATTGGCCGGTACGCGGATCTCGACGTCTTCAGGCAACAGCAGTGAAGCCATGCCGCCGCCGTCGCGACCGGTCAATGCTACGACAATCATTTCGCGATCATGTGCGGCCTGGATCGCTTGAATAATATTCGCCGAATTGCCGCTGGTGGAGATCGCCAGGAGCACATCGCCAGGCTGGCCGAGGGCGCGGATCTGTTTGGAGAACACTTCGTTGTAGCTGTAGTCGTTGGCGATCGAGGTAATCGTCGAGCTATCGGTCGTCAGTGCGATGGCCGGCAGGCTCGGACGTTCGCGCTCGAAGCGGTTGAGCAGTTCCGAAGAGAAGTGCTGGGCGTCGCCGGCCGAACCGCCATTGCCGCACGAAAGCATCTTGCCCTCGTTGAGCAAGGCATTGACCATCACTTGGCTGGCTTGCTCGATGTGCGGTGCAAGTACGTCCATCGCCTGTTGCTTGGTGTCGATACTGGCCTGAAAAAGCTGGCGGATTCGCGATTGCATGTCCATCTGTGTGACCTTAAGTAGCGCGACTTATCGGCACAAATGTGCGGCGCGCAAAGCAAAGAGCAAAAAAGTTGAGTGAAGGTGTCCGGCTCGGCTGCGCTCAACTGTCGAAGGCGTTTTGCAGCCAATTCAGTTGGTCGACGTTGCTATCGATGGCAACCACGTCGAAGCGACAAGGATGATCGGCCCAGCGAGACTCGCGTTGCAGGAAATACTGCGCGGCGAAAACCAGCTTCTGGCGCTTGCGCTGGTCAATGCTGTCGAGCGCGCCACCCCATTGGGTATTTTTTCTGTAGCGGACTTCGACGAATACTACTGTATCGCCGTCAAGCATGACCAGATCCAGCTCGCCGCGTTTGCACAGCCAGTTTTGCGCCAGCAGTCGCAGGCCGTGTTGCTCAAGATGCTCGAGGGCGAGGCTCTCGGCATCCCTGCCGCTTTGCTGGCGCGATCGGTCGGGCATCAGCGCGGGGTGTCCGGCAGGCGCTGGACCTGGCCGTTGACGAATTGCGCCCAAGGGAGTTGACGTTGCACGCGCTGGGTCGGGGAGACAGCCAGGCTGCCCGACAGGCCTTCGATGCGGCTGTCCGGCAGTGCCTTGAGCTGGCCGAGGCGTGGAGCCAGGCGATAGGCATCAGCGCCCATCGCGTACAGCCGGCCCAGGCTGCCGGCCGCCTGGGGCCACTGCGCGGTGACCTGCTGGCGCAGCGGATCGTTCGCGTCGAGCAGCCATGGGGTTTCGCAGAAGCGAACGCCATTCATGTCGTTGTACTGGTTCTGGTCGCCGCTGACGCTGAACACCGAGGAGGTCGCGTAGACCGGCACGTCACCGGCGTACTGGAAGTTCAGGGTCGGCTTGATCTGCTGGGCCTGCTGCGGGGTAGACGCGAGGAAAATGAACTCGATGTCCTGGCGACGCGATGGCTGCGCCGCGACCGCGGTGCCTACCGTGCTTTGCAGGCTCTTGGCGCGACCTTCGCTCTGGCGCAGCTGGAACATGTCGGCGATCTGCTGGGCCAGTTGTACCGGCTGGTCGACACGTTCGATTGCCATGATGGTCCCGCCATTGGTCTGCCAATCCTGGCTGAAGGCTTTCAAGACGCGATCGCCCCATTCGCCTTTCGGCACCATCACGGCTGCGCGATGCAGGCCGTCGGCGCGGGCGCGCCGGGAGACTTCGCGGGCTTCATCTTCAGGCGCCAGGCCGAACTGGAACAGTTGCGGCGGGCCTTGTTCGCCTTCGCTGTAGTTCAGCGCCAGGGTGGTGATCGGCAATTGCGGGCGGGTGCTGATCTGCTTGACCAATGGTTTTTCCAACGGGCCGACCACCAGCTGTACGCCGTCGGCTTGGGCCTTGCGATAGAACTCGTCCATCGAGGTCAGGCTGGCGCTGTCATAGAACTGGATGCTCGGCGGCTTCTGCCCGGCCTGTTGGGCCTGGTAATGCGCGGCCATGAAGCCCTCGCGCAGAGCTTTTGCGACCGCGGCCAGCGGGCCATTCTGCGGCAGCAGCACGGCGATCTTGCCCAGTGGCTGGCTTGCCAGCTCCTTGAGCTTGACCAGCGGCGTCGGCAACTGGAGTGCGGCAGGGTGTTTCGGGTTCTGTTCGCGCCAGCTGTCGATGGCTGCTTGCTGCTGCTCCAGGGTGCCGGCGGTTTTCACGGCTTTGGCCAGGCTCAGCCAGCCACCGAGATCGTCGGCAGTGGTCGGTTGCAGTTGATCGGTGGGGAGCGAGGCGATCAGCGTCCAGATGGCTTCGTGATTTTTTGTCTGCGCTTCGTTTTCCAGCAGCGGAGCAATGAAGATCCGCTCGCGAGCAGCGGCCAGGGTCTGACCATCGGCCTCCAGGGCGCGAGCGCGGACGGTACCGGTGCGGACTTGCTGCTCCACGGGCATTTCGCTCAGGTGCTGCAGGCTCGGATGGCTCAGCGAAGTCAGTGCGGCCTTGGGCTGGTTGCGCGTCATCGCCAGTTCGGCCGACAGCGTGTTGGCGAAAATCTGCTGGCCGGGCTTGAGCTGCTCCATCGGCACTTGTTGCAGGATCTGCGCGGACTGGCCGGCATTGCCCTGGCGGTAGGCCAGGTCGGCGGCGCTCAAGCGCAGCAGGGCGGCTTGTTCCGGGTTTTTACTCTGTGCGGCCTGTTCGAGCAATTGCTCGATACTGGCGTCCGGGGTCCGTGGAAGTTCGCCAAGGCTGGACGAGGGCGAGCTGGCGCAAGCCGCCAGGAGGGCAGCGAGGCAGAGGGCGGAGAGCAGCCGCAGGCAAGCGATCATGTAAGTGTTCCTGATACGAGATCAAATTAGCGTCGAATTGTACCCAAGCACTGGCCGGGGCGCGATGTTAGTGGTGTGAATCGATCAATTTAGGTATTTCAAAGCGTGCATTGCAGCACAAAGAGCCTGCTCACTCAGGAGTCTGACCTCGCCACGAGGGCTAATGTGAGCGGCTGAGAATGGCGGCACACGCTACAATGTCCACTTTTATGATCATGAGGTGTGCGCTTTGACTGCTCCAGGTGCTTTGAATTCCGCTGCCGGCTCGCTTTACGTGGTGGCGACGCCCATCGGCAACCTGGACGATATCAGTGCCCGCGCGCTGAAGATCCTTGGCGAGGTCGCCCTTATCGCCGCCGAAGACACACGCCACTCCCAGCGTCTGCTGCAGCACTTCGGTATTTCAACGCCGTTGGCAGCTTGCCATGAACATAACGAACGGGACGAAGGCAGTCGTTTCATTACCCGTTTGCTCGCCGGCGACAACGTGGCGCTGATTTCCGACGCCGGCACGCCGCTGATTTCCGATCCGGGTTACCACCTGGTGCGTCAGGCCCGAGCTGCCGGCGTCAATGTAGTGCCGGTGCCAGGTGCCTGCGCATTGATCGCGGCATTGTCGGCGGCCGGCTTGCCGTCGGATCGGTTTATCTTCGAAGGTTTCCTGCCGGCCAAGGCCGTGGGGCGACGAGCGCGCCTGGAAGCTATAAAGGAAGAGCCTCGAACGCTGATCTTTTATGAGGCGCCGCACCGTATCCTCGAATGTCTCCAGGACATGGAGCTGGTGTTCGGTCCCGAGCGCCAGGCACTGCTCGCCCGGGAACTGACGAAAACTTTCGAGACCTTGAAAGGGCTGCCTCTGGCACAACTGCGTGCGTTTGTCGAAAGCGACAGCGATCAGCAGCGTGGCGAGTGTGTGGTGCTGGTCGCGGGTTGGACGCCGCCCCAGGACGAAGACGCGGTCAGCGGCGAAGCGATGCGCATCCTCGATCTGTTGCTGGAGGAAATGCCCCTCAAGCGGGCGGCGGCCCTCGCCGCGCAGATCACCGGCGAGCGCAAGAATGTGCTGTATCAGGCTGCGCTGGATAAACAGAAGGCCCAATGAAACCGGCGCGCCAAGCTGGCCAAGGGCTTTTAGCGCTTGTTCTTCGGGCGCGCTACCGTTAACCTTCGCGGCGGAGAGTCGATCGGACAGTCGCTGCCCTCTATGAAAATTAGGGGGGGGAGGAAAGTCCGGGCTCCATAGGGCGAAGTGCCAGGTAATGCCTGGGAGGCGCGAGCCTACGGAAAGTGCCACAGAAAATAACCGCCTAAGCGCTTCGGCGCCGGTAAGGGTGAAAAGGTGCGGTAAGAGCGCACCGCACGACTGGCAACAGTTCGTGGCTAGGTAAACCCCACTTGGAGCAAGACCAAATAGGGTCCCAAGGCGTGGCCCGCGCTGGGACCGGGTAGGTTGCTAAAGATGTCCAGTGATGGCCATCGTAGACGAATGACTGTTCAAGACAGAACCCGGCTTACAGATCGACTCTCCACCTTTTCCCTCCCTGCCGAAATCAATGGCAGAAGCAGTTCCTAAGATCAAAAAAATCTTACTCTTGATAAATCACTTTAACTTCTACGCGCAGTCCCCTGTGTGTCTTCGAGTTAAGGCGAATTTTCCTACGTCAGTTTCTTGTTACCCCTCCTGAAACGCTCCTAAATCTCCGATCTATAAGGCTTTTCCTTCATTCCGTGCCTTGACGGTGCGGTGGGCGCATTCCTATAGTGTGCGCAAGTGGCGGAAAGTGGCATGAAGTGGGTTTTTTTGAAGGTAAAACGCCAAAAAGTGGAGAAACGCTGACGTGTTTCGCGGAGCTAACGCTATCAGTCTCGATGCAAAAGGCCGTCTCGCCATGCCGAGCCGGTATCGTGACGAGCTCGTTTCGCGAAGTTCGGGGCAGTTAATCGTCACGATCGACGCCGTTGATCCATGTTTATGTGTTTACCCTCTTGATGAGTGGGAAATCATCGAAACCAAACTGCGCGCACTGCCTTCGCTGCGGGAGGAGAACCGTCGCCTGCAACGCTTGCTGATCGGTAATGCCGTCGACCTCGAACTCGACGGCAGCGGTCGTTTCCTGGTGCCGCCGCGTCTGCGCGAGTACGCCAAGCTGGACAAGCGCGCGATGCTGGTGGGCCAACTGAACAAGTTCCAGCTGTGGGACGAAGATGCCTGGAACGCGGTTTCTGCCGCCGACCTTGCTGCTATTCAACAACCGGGCGCCATGCCTGATGAACTGCGTGATTTGATCCTGTGACTACTGATAGCGGCTTTAACCACATCACCGTACTGCTTGACGAAGCCGTCGAGGCTCTCGCCGTACGTCCTGATGGCTGCTATCTGGACGGCACGTTCGGGCGTGGCGGGCATAGCCGGCTGATTCTCAGCCAGCTCGGTCCGGACGGACGGCTGCTGGGGTTCGACAAGGATCCTCAAGCGATTGCCACCGGGCAAGCGCTAGCGGCCGAAGACGGCCGCTTTGTCGTTGTGCAGCGCAGCTTTGCGGAGCTGGGTTCGGAAGTCGCCCAACGCGGCCTGGCAGGCAAGGTCAGCGGCGTGTTGCTTGACCTGGGCGTGTCTTCGCCGCAGCTGGACGACCCGGAGCGCGGCTTCAGTTTTCTTAACGACGGTCCGCTGGACATGCGCATGGATCCGTCCCGTGGCATCAGCGCGGCTGAGTTCGTCAATACCGCGTCCGTAGAAGAAATCGCCCGCGTGTTCAAGGAATACGGCGAGGAACGTTTTTCCGGGCGCATGGCGCGCGCGGTGGTCGAGCGTCGCGACATCAAGCCGTTCGAGCGTACCGGTGATCTGGCCGAAGTGCTGAAGGTTGCCAACCCTGCCTGGGAAAAAGGCAAGAACCCGGCGACCCGGGCTTTCCAAGGGCTGCGTATCCACGTCAACAACGAATTGGGTGATCTTGAGGCCGGTCTCGAAGCCGCTCTCGAGGCGCTGGAAATCGGTGGGCGCCTGGTGGTGATCAGCTTCCATTCCCTGGAAGACCGTATCGTCAAGCTGTTCATGCGCAAGCTCACCAAAGGCGAAGCCGATAACCTGCCGCGCAATCTGCCGGTGCGTTTCGAGGCCTTCGTACCGAAAATCAAGATTCATGGCAAAGCGCAGTTCGCCTCCGAAGCCGAGCTCAAGGCCAACCCACGCGCCCGTAGCGCCGTCATGCGTGTCGCGGAGAAATTGCGGTGAGCAAGCTCTTCGCCAAGCCCCTGCCAGGCGGCAGCTTTTTCATGCTGCTGCTGTTTATCGGCGTGCTCGTGTCCGCCATTGCCGTGTCTTACAGCGCGCATTGGAACCGGCAGTTGCTCAACACCCTTTACAACGAGCTCAGCGTGCGCGACAAGGCGCAGGCCGAGTGGGGTCGGTTGATCCTGGAGCAAAGTACCTGGACCGCCCACAGCCGTATCGAAGTCCTGGCGACCGAACAACTGAAGATGCGCATCCCCGGTGCGGCTGAAGTGCAGATGGTGGCGCCATGATGAAGCTCGAAGGGGCGCTGTTCCCGTGGCGGTTCCGCCTGGTCCTGGGTTTGCTCGGGATCATGGTCGCCGCCATCTCGTGGCGCATCATCGACTTGCAGGTGGTCGACCGTGACTTCCTCAAGGAGCAGGGCGACGCCCGTAGCGTGCGTCATATCCCGATCCCGGCTCACCGTGGCCTGATCACCGACCGCAATGGCGAGCCGCTGGCTGTCAGTACCCCGGTGACCACCTTGTGGGCGAACGCCAAGGAAATGCAGCAGGCCAAGGAGAAGTGGCCGGCGCTGGCTGCCGCCCTCGGCCAGGACCCCAAGGCTCTGACCGAACGCCTCGAAGCCCAGGCCAACAAGGAATTCATCTATCTGGTGCGCGGGCTGACGCCCGAGCAAGGCCAGAGCGTGCTCGACCTGAAAGTGCCGGGCGTCTACGGCATCGAAGAGTTTCGGCGTTTTTATCCGGCCGGTGAGGTCACCGCCCATATGGTCGGGTTTACCGACATCGATGACCGGGGACGGGAAGGGGTCGAGCTGGCCTACGACGAATGGCTCGCCGGTGTCGCCGGCAAGCGCCAGGTCATCAAGGATCGGCGCGGCAGGCTGATCAAGGATGTCCAGGTCACCAAAAACGCCAAGGCCGGCAAGCCCTTGGCGTTGTCCATTGACCTGCGCCTGCAATACCTGGCCAACCGCGAGCTGCGCAACGCCATCGTCGAGAACGGTGCCAAGGCCGGTAGCCTGGTGATCATGGACGTGAAGACCGGCGAGATCCTCGCCATGGTCAACCAGCCGACCTACAACCCGAACAACCGTCGCAACCTGCAGCCGGCGATGATGCGCAACCGCGCGATGATCGACGTGTTCGAACCCGGTTCGACGATGAAGGCCGTGTCCATGGCCGCCGCGCTGGAAACCGGGCGCTGGAAGCCGAGCGACACCGTCGAGGTCTATCCGGGCACGTTGCAGATCGGCAAGTACACCATTCGTGACGTATCCAAGACCGAAGGACCGGTGCTCGACCTGACCGGCATCCTGATCAACTCCAGTAACGTCGGCATGAGCAAGATCGCCTTCGATATCGGTGGCGAGGCGATTTATCGCCTGGCCCAGAAGATCGGCCTCGGCCAGGACACGGGCCTGGGCTTTCCGGGCGAGCGCGTTGGCAACCTGCCCAACTATCGTGAATGGCGCAAGGCGGAAACAGCCACTCTGTCCTACGGCTACGGTGTTTCCGTGACGGCGATCCAGCTCGTCCACGCGTTTTCCGCACTGGCCAACAACGGCCGTATTGCCCCGCTGACGCTGATCAAGACCGACAAGGCGCCGCAAACCACCCAGGTAATTCCCGAGGACGTCGCCAAGACCATGCAGGGCATGCTGCAACAGGTGATCGAGGCGCCGCGCGGTGTCTACCGCGCCCAGGTTCCGGCCTATCACGTTGCCGGCAAGTCCGGTACGGCGCGCAAGACTTCCGTGGGCACCAAGGGTTATGCCGAGAATTCCTATCGTTCGCTGTTCGCCGGCTTCGGGCCGATGAGCGATCCGCGCTATGCCATCGTGGTGGTCATCGACGAACCGAGCAAGGCCGGTTATTTCGGCGGCCTGGTATCGGCGCCGGTGTTCAGCAAAGTGATGTCCGGCACCCTGCGCCTGATGAACATCACCCCGGATAACCTGCCGCCGACCCAGCAGGCGAGTACCGCCCCGGTCGTCCCCCTGAAAGCCGATGGAGGGCGTGGCTGATGTCCCTGAGCCTGAACAAGATTTTTGCCCACGCCGGGCATGACCTGCTGATTCGCGAACTGGCCCTCGACAGCCGCGACGTACGCGCCGGAGACCTGTTCCTGGCGGTGCCGGGTGCCCGTTTCGATGGCCGTGACCACATCGCCGACGCCTTGAAGCGCGGCGCGGCGGCGGTGGCTTATGAAGTGAACGGCGCAACCGTGCTGCCGATCACCGATGTTCCGCTGATCCCGGTCAAGGGACTGGCGGCGCAGCTGTCGGACATCGCCGGGCGTTTTTATGGCGAACCGAGCCGTCACCTGAACCTGATCGGCGTGACCGGCACGAACGGCAAGACCAGCGTCACCCAGTTGGTGGCGCAGGCGCTGGATCTGCTCGGCCAGCATTGCGGCATCGTCGGGACGCTGGGCAACGGTTTCCATGGCGCGCTGCAAAGCGGCCTGCACACCACGCCGAACCCGATTGCCGTGCAGGCGACCCTGGCCGACCTGAAAAAGGCCGGCGCCAAGGCCGTGGCGATGGAAGTCTCTTCCCACGGCCTCGATCAAGGTCGCGTCACTGCACTGGCATTCGACGTCGCGGTGCTGACCAACCTGTCCCGGGATCACCTGGACTACCACGGCTCCATGCAAGCCTACGGCGAAGCCAAGGCCAGGCTGTTCGCCTGGAACGACCTGAAGTGCCGGGTCATCAACATTGATGACGAGTTCGGCCGCCAACTGGCCGCCGAGCAACGCGAGTCCCGGTTGATCACCTACAGCCAGGAAGACCCCAGCGCCTACCTTTATATCCGTCAGGCGCAGTTCGATGACGAAGGCGTGCGCGCCACGCTGGTCACGCCCCAGGGCGAACACCACTTGCGCAGTACCTTGCTGGGGCGTTTCAACCTGAGCAACGTGTTGGCCGCCATTGGCGCCTTGCTCGGGCTGGACTATGCCCTGGACGAAATTCTCAAGGTGCTGCCGAAACTCGAAGGTCCGGCCGGCCGCATGCAGCGCCTGGGCGGCGGAGCCCAGCCGCTGGTGGTGGTCGACTATGCGCACACCCCCGATGCACTGGAAAAAGTCCTCACGGCCCTGCGTCCGCATGCCAAGGGCAAACTGCTCTGCCTGTTCGGTTGCGGCGGCGATCGTGATCGCGGCAAGCGCCCGTTGATGGCCGAGGTTGTGGAACGATTGGCCGATGGCGTGCTGGTCACCGATGACAATCCGCGCAGTGAAGATCCGGCGCGCATTTTCGACGACATCCGCGCCGGATTCTCGGAGGTGGACAACGTCACCTTCGTGGCCGGGCGTGGCCAGGCCATTGCCCAATTGATCGCCAGCGCTTCGGCGGACGACGTCATCGTCCTGGCCGGCAAGGGGCACGAGGACTACCAGGAAATAAACGGCGTGCGCCAGGCCTTTTCCGATCTGGTGGAAGCCGATCACGCCCTGACCGCATGGGAGGTGGCCCATGCTTAAGGCCTTGAAGCTCAGCGAGCTGACCAACGCTTTGAATGCGCGCCTGATCGCCGCGGACGCCTCGTTCGACGGCGTCAGCATCGACAGCCGGGCGATCGCGCCGGGGCAGTTGTTCGTCGCCCTGGCCGGGCCGCGCTTCGACGGTCACGATTACCTCAACGAGGTGGCAGCCAAAGGCGCGGTCGCGGCACTGGTCGAGCGGGAAGTAAGCAACAGCACGCTGCCGCAGTTGCTGGTCAGTGACACTCGCCAGGCCCTGGGCCAGCTCGGTGCGCTGAATCGCGCGGCGTTTGCCAACCCGGTCGCGGCCATCACCGGTTCCAGCGGCAAGACCACGGTCAAGGAAATGCTCGCGAGCATCCTGCGCACGCGCGGTCCGGTCCTGGCGACCCGTGGCAACCTGAACAATGACCTCGGCGTGCCTTTGACCCTGCTCGAACTGGCGCCGGAGCACAGCGCCGCGGTCATCGAGCTCGGCGCTTCGCGGCTCGGCGAGATTGCCTACACGGTCGGCATGACCAAGCCTCACGTGGCGGTGCTCAACAACGCCGGGACCGCCCATGTCGGCGAGTTCGGCGGCCCCGAGAAAATTGTCGAGGCCAAGGGCGAGATCATCGAAGGGCTGGCTGACGATGGCGTCGCCGTGCTCAATCTCGACGACAAAGCCTTCGAAATCTGGAAGACCCGGGCCGGGGAGCGCAAGGTGCTGACGTTCGCCCTGAGCAACCTGGCGGCGAATTTCTACGCCAGCGACCTGGATCGCGACGCCCGTGGTTGCCCGGCTTTCAACCTGCACAGCCCTGACGGCGCGGAGCGCGTGCAGTTGAATCTGCTTGGCACGCATAACGTTGCCAACGCCCTGGCCGCCGCGGCCGCCGCCCATGCACTGGGCGTGTCGTTGCCGGGCATTGTCGCCGGGTTGAACGCCGTACAACCGGTCAAGGGCCGCAGCGTCGCGCAGTTGGCGAGCAACGGCATGCGCGTCATCGACGACACCTACAACGCCAACCCGACGTCCATGTGCGCCGCTGTGGATATCCTTGCCGGTTTCTCCGGTCGCACCGTGCTGGTGCTCGGGGATATCGGTGAACTGGGCGAGTGGGCACAACAAGGCCATCACGATGTTGGTGCCTACGCGCGCGGCAAGGTCGATGCGCTGTACGCCGTCGGCCCGATGATGGCCCACGCCGTGGCGGCGTTTGGCGAGCACGCACAGCATTTCACCACCCAGGCCGAGCTGATCCAGGCCCTGGGCGCCGAGCAAGACCCGAACACCACCCTATTGATCAAGGGCTCACGCAGTGCGGCGATGGAAAACATCGTTGCGGCTTTGTGCGGCACCCGTATGGAGAAACATTAATGCTGCTGCTGCTAGCGGAGTACCTGCAACAGTTCCACAAAGGCTTCGCGGTCTTCCAGTACCTGACCCTGCGCGGGATTCTCGGTGTGCTGACCGCGTTGTCGTTGTCGCTGTTCCTGGGCCCGTGGATGATCCGCACCCTGCAGAACCTGCAGATCGGCCAGTCGGTTCGTAACGACGGCCCGCAGTCGCATCTGTCCAAATCCGGCACCCCGACCATGGGCGGCGCGCTGATCCTGTCGTCCATCGGTATCAGCACCTTGCTCTGGGCCGACCTGGCGAACCGTTACGTCTGGGTCGTGCTGCTGGTGACGCTGTTTTTCGGCGCCATTGGCTGGGTCGACGACTACCGCAAGGTTATCGAGAAGAACTCCCGTGGGCTGCCAAGCCGCTGGAAATATTTCTGGCAGTCGGTGTTCGGCCTCGGCGCGGCGATCTTCCTTTATATGACCGCCGCCTCGCCGGTGGAAACCACCCTGATCCTGCCGATGCTCAAGGACTACAGCATCCCGCTGGGCGCTGGTTTCATCGTGCTGACCTACCTGGTGATCGTCGGTTCGAGCAACGCTGTCAACCTCACCGACGGCCTTGATGGCCTGGCGATCATGCCGACGGTGATGGTCGGTGGTGCGCTGGGGATCTTCTGCTACCTGTCGGGTAACGTGAAATTCGCCGAGTACCTGCTGATTCCTTATGTGCCGGGGGCGGGCGAGCTGATCGTATTCTGCGGCGCGCTGATCGGTGCCGGCCTGGGCTTCCTCTGGTTCAACACCTACCCGGCGCAAGTCTTCATGGGCGACGTCGGTGCGCTGGCGCTGGGCGCGGCCCTGGGTACCATCGCCGTTATCGTTCGCCAGGAAATCGTCCTGTTCATCATGGGCGGCGTATTTGTGATGGAGACCCTGTCAGTCGTCATTCAGGTTGCTTCCTTTAAATTGACCGGCCGCCGGGTATTCCGCATGGCGCCGATCCACCACCACTTTGAACTCAAGGGCTGGCCCGAGCCGCGCGTGATCGTCCGTTTCTGGATCATCACCGTGATTCTCGTGTTGGTCGGCCTTGCCACCCTGAAGCTGAGGTAGAACGAGTGTCCCTGATCGCTTCTGACCACTTCCGCATCGTTGTCGGCCTCGGCAAGAGCGGCATGTCCCTGGTTCGCTTCCTGGCGAACCGGGGCGTGTCGTTTGCCGTCGCCGATACGCGGGAAAATCCACCTGAGCTGGCCACGCTGCGTCGTGACTATCCACAGGTGGATGTGCGTTGTGGCGAGCTGGACGTCGAGTTCCTGTGCCGCGCCGACGAGCTCTACGTGAGCCCCGGCCTGGCCCTGGCGACCCCGGCCCTGCAGGCTGCCGCCGCCCGTGGCGTGAAATTGTCCGGCGATATCGAGCTGTTCGCGCGCAACGCCAAGGCACCGATTATCGCCATCAGCGGTTCCAATGCGAAAAGCACCGTCACCACGCTGGTCGGTGAAATGGCTGCGGCGGCCGGCAAGCGTGTCGCCGTGGGTGGCAACCTCGGTACCCCGGCGCTGGATCTGCTCAGCGACGAGGTCGAGCTGTACGTCATGGAACTGTCGAGCTTCCAGCTCGAGACCACCGATCACCTTGGCGCTGAAGTGGCCACCGTGCTCAACATCAGCGAAGACCACATGGACCGCTACAGCGGCCTGCCGGCCTACCACTTGGCCAAGCACCGGATTTTCCGTGGCGCCCGGCAAGTGGTGTTCAACCGCCAGGACGCCTTGACCCGTCCGCTGATGAGCGAAGGGCTGCCGTGCTGGACTTTCGGTCTCGGCGCTCCGGATTTCAAAGGCTTCGGTTTGCGCGAAGAGAACGGCGAGAAGTATCTGGCCTTCGAATTCCAGAACCTGATGCCGGTGCGCGAACTGAAGATTCGCGGCGCCCATAACCAGGCCAATGCCTTGGCCGCGCTGGCCCTCGGGCATGCCGTCGGGCTGCCGTTCGACGCCATGCTCTCGGCGCTGCGCAGCTTTGCCGGGCTCGAACACCGCTGCCAGTGGGTGCGCGACCTGGATGGCGTGGCCTGGTACAACGATTCCAAGGCCACCAATGTTGGCGCTGCCCTGGCTGCCATCGAAGGCCTCGGCGCGGACATCCAGGGCAAGCTCGTGCTGATCGCCGGTGGCGACGGCAAGGGTGCCGATTTCAAAGACCTGCGCGATCCAGTGGCGGCCAACTGCCGAGCCGTGGTGCTGATGGGCCGCGATCGCGAACTGATCGCCCAGGCCCTCGGCGATGCCGTGCCGCAGGTTCGCGTCGCCTCGCTGGACGAAGCCGTGCAGCAATCCCGTGCCCTCGCGCAACCGGGCGATGCCGTGCTGTTGTCGCCGGCCTGCGCCAGTTTCGACATGTTCAAGAACTACGAAGAGCGCGGGCAACTGTTCGCCCGGGCTGCGGAGGACTTGGCATGAGCCTGATGAACATCATCAAGCCGTACCCGTCGCCGCTGATTACCGGTCGTGGTATCGACCTGGACTTTCCGATGCTCGCCGGCTGCCTGGCGCTGCTCGGCCTGGGCCTGGTGATGATCACCTCCGCCTCGTCGGAAGTGGCCGCCGTGCAATCGGGCAACACGCTTTACCACATGATCCGCCACCTGATTTACCTGGTGATCGGCCTGGGCGCGTGCATTGTCACCATGATGGTGCCGATCGCCACCTGGCAACGCCTGGGTTGGCTGATGCTGCTCGGTGCCTTCGGCCTGCTGGTGATGGTGCTGGTGCCGGGTATCGGCCGCGAGGTCAACGGCTCCATGCGCTGGATCGGCTTCAGCTTCTTCAACGTGCAGCCTTCGGAAATCGCCAAGGTCTTTGTGGTGATCTACCTCGCCGGGTACCTGGTGCGTCGCCAGAAAGAAGTGCGCGAGAGCTGGATGGGCTTCTTCAAACCGTTCATCGTGCTGCTGCCGATGGCCGGCCTGCTGCTGATGGAACCGGACTTCGGCGCGACGGTGGTGATGATGGGCGCGGCGGCGGCAATGCTGTTCCTCGGCGGTGTCGGGCTGTTCCGCTTCACCCTGATGGTTGCGCTGGCGTTCGCGGCAGTGACCGTCCTGGTGCAGGCCCAGCCGTACCGGATGGCGCGCCTGATCACCTTTACCGATCCGTGGGCCGACCAGTTCGGTTCCGGCTACCAGTTGACCCAGGCGCTGATCGCCTTCGGTCGCGGCGAGTGGCTGGGCGTGGGCCTGGGCAACAGTGTGCAAAAGCAGTTCTACCTGCCGGAAGCCCACACCGACTTCGTGTTCTCGGTTCTCGCCGAGGAGCTGGGGGTAGTGGGTTCCCTGTGCACCGTCGCGCTGTTCGTCTTCGTTTGTGTGCGCGGCATGTACATCGGCTTGTGGGCCGAGAAGGCCAAGCAGTTCTTTGCCGCCTACGTGGCGTACGGCCTGTCGTTCCTGTGGATCGGCCAGTTCCTGATCAACATCGGGGTGAACGTCGGTCTGCTGCCGACCAAGGGCCTGACGCTGCCGTTCCTCAGTTATGGCGGCAGCTCCCTGGTGATCTGCTGTGCCTGCCTCGGCTTGTTGCTGCGCATCGAGTGGGAAAGTCGAACCCACCTGGGCAGTGAAGAAATGGAATTCCATGAAAGCGACTTCGCCGAGGAGCCGACTCATGGGCGCTAACGTGCTGATCATGGCGGGCGGAACCGGCGGGCATGTATTCCCGGCGCTGGCCTGTGCCCGGGAGTTCCAGGCGCGCGGCTACACCGTGCACTGGCTCGGCACGCCGCGTGGCATCGAGAATGAACTGGTACCCGCCGCCGGCCTCGAGCTGCATCGGATCAACGCCAGTGGACTGCGGGGCAAAGGCAAGCTGTCGCTGCTCAAGGCGCCGCTGATGCTGCTCAAGTCGATCTGGCAGGCGCGGGCGGTCATCCGTCGGCTGCGGCCGGTGTGTGTCGTCGGCTTCGGCGGTTATGTGACCGGTCCTGGCGGCGTCGCGGCAAAATTGGCCGGTGTGCCGGTGATCGTTCACGAGCAGAACGCGGTCGCCGGTACCGCCAATCGGTTACTGGTGCCGTTGGCCGCCCGAGTGTGTGAAGCCTTCCCCGACACCTTTACCCTGTCGGGCAGCCGTCGCACCACCGGTAACCCGGTGCGCACGGAGCTGTTCCTCGATACACCGCGCCCGGCCCTGGCCGGACGCAAGGCGCGTTTGCTGATCCTGGGCGGAAGCCTGGGCGCGGAACCGTTGAACAAACTGCTGCCCGAAGCCTTGTCCCAGGTCGCCCCCGAACTGCGCCCTGAAGTGTTTCACCAGGCTGGCAAAAACCACGATGAAGTGACCGCCGAGCGCTATCGCGCCGCTGGCGTCGAGGCGCAAGTGCAGCCTTTCATCAAAGACATGGCCCAAGCCTATGGCTGGGCCGACCTGGTGGTCTGCCGCGCAGGCGCGCTGACCGTCAGTGAACTGGCTGCCGCCGGTCTGCCCTCGATGCTGGTGCCTTTGCCCCACGCCATCGACGATCACCAGACCCGCAACGCCGATTATTTGGCCCGCGAAGGCGCTGCCTTCCTGATGCCACAAAGAACGACTGGCGCCGCGGATCTAGCCGCGCGCCTGACAGAGGTCTTGATGCAGCCGCAAACACTTGAAGACATGGCCCGCGCCGCGCGCCGCCTGGCCAAACCCGATGCCACGGCCCAAGTGGTCGATACCTGCCTGGAGGTGGCCCATGGTTGAGAATCGCAAAGCCATGCCGCAGCCGGAAATGCGCCGCATCCGCCGCATCCACTTCGTCGGGATCGGCGGCGTGGGCATGTGCGGGATCGCCGAGGTGTTGCTGAACCTGGGTTACCAGGTCTCGGGTTCCGACCTGAAGGCTTCGCCGGTCACCGAGCGCCTGGAATCCTTCGGTGCACAGATTTTCATCGGCCACCGCGCCGAGAACGCCGCCAACGCCGATGTGCTGGTGGTCTCCAGCGCCGTGAACACCTCCAACCCGGAAGTCGCCACCGCCCTGGAACGTCGTATCCCCGTGGTGCCGCGCGCCGAGATGCTCGCCGAGCTGATGCGCTATCGCCACGGCATCGCCGTCGCCGGTACTCACGGCAAGACCACCACCACCAGCCTGATCGCCTCGGTGTTCGCTGCCGGTGGCCTGGACCCGACGTTCGTGATCGGTGGGCGCCTGAATGCCGCGGGCACCAACGCCCAACTGGGCACCAGCCGCTACCTGATCGCCGAAGCCGACGAGAGCGATGCAAGTTTCCTGCACTTGCAACCGCTGGTGGCCGTGGTGACCAACATCGACGCCGACCACATGGCGACCTACGACGGTGACTTCAACAAACTGAAGAAAACCTTCGTCGAGTTCCTGCACAACCTGCCGTTCTACGGTCTGGCGGTGGTGTGCCTGGACGATCCGGTGGTGCGCGAAATCCTGCCGCTGATCAAGCGTCCGACCGTGACCTACGGCTTTGGCGAAGACGCCGACGTGCGCGCGATCAACGTGCGCCAGCAGGGCATGCAGACATTCTTTACCGTGCTGCGTCCTGATCGCGAGCCGTTGGACGTGTCGGTGAACATGCCGGGCAACCACAACGTGCTCAACTCGCTGGCGACCATCTGCATCGCCACCGACGAAGGCGTCAGCGATGAAGCCATCGTCCAGGGCCTGTCCGGGTTCCAGGGCGTGGGTCGACGCTTCCAGGTCTATGGCGAGCTGCCGGTGGACGGCGGCAACGTGATGCTGGTGGACGATTACGGTCACCACCCGACCGAAGTCGCGGCGGTGATCAAGGCCGTGCGCGGTGGCTGGCCGGAGCGCCGGCTGGTGATGGTCTACCAGCCGCACCGCTACAGCCGCACCCGCGACCTGTACGACGATTTTGTCCAGGTGCTGGCCGACGCCAACGTGCTGCTGTTGATGGAAGTCTACCCGGCCGGCGAAGAGCCGATTCCGGGCGCCGACAGCCGTCAGCTGTGCCACAGCATCCGCCAGCGCGGCCAGTTGGACCCAATCTACATCGACCGCGGCGTGGACCTCGCGCCGCTGGTCAAGCCGCTGCTGCGCGCCGGCGACATCCTGCTCTGCCAGGGCGCCGGTGATATCGGTGGCCTGGCCCCGAAACTGTTGAAAAGTCCGTTATTCGCCGGAGCCACCGTGGCCTCCAGCGAGGGGAAACTGAAATGACTGCTGCCTACGCCAACCTGGTCTCGACCCTTGATCCGAAAGCCTTCGGCCGCGTGGCCGTGCTGTTCGGTGGCAAGAGCGCCGAGCGCGAGGTCTCCCTCAAGTCCGGCAACGCCGTGCTGCAAGCCCTGCAAAGCGCCGGCGTCGACGCATTCGGCATCGACGTGGGCGACGACTTCCTGCAGCGCCTGCTGAGCGAAAAGATCGACCGCGCTTTCATCATCCTTCATGGCCGTGGCGGCGAAGACGGCAGCATGCAGGGCTTGCTCGAATGCCTGGGCATTCCCTACACCGGCAGTGGCATCCTGGCGTCCGCCCTGGCGATGGACAAGTTGCGCACCAAACAGGTCTGGCACAGCCTCGGCATCCCGACGCCGCGTCACGCCGTGCTGGCGTCCGAGGCCGATTGTATTTCGGCGGCGACGGAACTGGGCTTCCCTTTGATCGTCAAACCGGCCCATGAAGGTTCAAGTATCGGCATGGCGAAAGTGAATTCGCTGCCTGAGTTGACCGCAGCCTGGAAGGACGCCAGTTCCTACGATTCGCAAGTATTGGTCGAGCAATGGATCACCGGTCCCGAGTTCACCATCGCCACCCTGCGTGACCAGGTGTTGCCCCCGATTGCGCTGGGCACGCCCCACACGTTCTACGACTACGACGCCAAGTACATCGCCAATGACACCCAGTACCGCATTCCCTGCGGACTGGACGCTGCCAAGGAAAAACAATTGATGGACCTCACGGCCAAGGCCTGTGAGGCGCTGGGTATCGCCGGTTGGGCGCGGGCGGACGTGATGCAGGACGCCGATGGGCAGTTCTGGTTCCTGGAAGTCAACACCGCGCCCGGCATGACCGACCACAGCCTGGTTCCGATGGCGGCTCGTGCTGCCGGCCTGGATTTCCAGCAACTGGTGCTGTCGATCCTGGCCGCCAGTGTCGGCAACCAAGAGTCCAGAGGTTAAGCCATGCAAGGTGCATCGCTTCGTCATCAGCCATCCGCACCCGGTCGCAAGCCGGTGCCGCGGGGTGCCAGCCGAATGGTGGCCAAAGAGCCGATGTCGGCGCGCTTGCCGAAAGCCAATTTCGGCTTTCTCAAGAGTTTGTTCTGGCCGGTGATGCTGGTGGTATTGGGGTTCGGCACGTATGAAGGCGCGCAACGGCTGCTGCCTTATGCCGATCGGCCGATCGCCCGGATCAACGTCCAGGGTGACCTGAGCTACATCAGCCAGCAGGCGGTGCAGCAGCGGATCGCTCCGTTCGTCGCGTCGAGCTTCTTCACCATCGACCTGGCGGGGATGCGCACCGAGCTGGAGCAGATGCCCTGGATCGCCCACGCCGAAGTGCGGCGGGTATGGCCGGACCAGGTGTCGATTCGTCTGGAAGAGCAGTTGCCGGTGGCCCGTTGGGGCGACGAGTCGCTGTTGAACAACCAGGGCCAGGCGTTTACGCCACGGGAGCTGGCCAATTATGAACATTTGCCACAACTGTTCGGTCCACAGCGGGCCCAGCAGCAAGTGATGCAGCAATACCAGGTGTTGAGTCAGATGTTGCGGCCAATGGGCTTCTCCATCGCGCGCCTGGAATTGCGTGAGCGCGGCAGCTGGTTCCTGACCACTGGCGCGGGCAGCTCGGGACCGGGCATCGAGCTGTTGCTCGGGCGCGGCAACCTGGTGGAAAAGATGCGCCGCTTCATTGCCATCTATGACAAGACGCTCAAAGAACAGATTACGAACATTGCGCGCATCGATCTGCGCTACGCCAACGGCCTCGCTGTTGGCTGGCGGGAACCTGTAGCGCCGACGACGGCCGAACCCGCCGTCGCGAAGAATTAAGAAGAGGCAGGACCCATGGCAAACGTGCAAAGCGGAAAAATGATCGTCGGTCTGGATATCGGCACTTCCAAGGTGGTAGCGCTGGTAGGCGAGGTCGCGGACGACGGCACGCTGGTCATCGTCGGGATCGGTACACACCCGTCCCGTGGCTTGAAGAAAGGCGTGGTGGTGAACATCGAGTCCACCGTGCAATCGATCCAGCGCGCCATCGAAGAAGCGCAGCTGATGGCCGGTTGCCGGATCCACTCGGCGTTCGTCGGTGTCGCGGGCAATCACATCCGCAGCCTGAACTCCCACGGCATCGTGGCGATTCGGGACCGTGAAGTCAGCTCCGCCGACCTTGAGCGCGTACTCGACGCGGCCCAGGCCGTGGCGATTCCGGCCGACCAGCGGGTGCTGCACACCCTGCCGCAGGATTACGTGATCGATAACCAGGAAGGCGTACGCGAGCCCCTGGGTATGTCCGGGGTACGCCTGGAAGCCAAGGTCCACGTGGTCACCTGCGCCGTGAACGCCGCGCAGAACATCGAGAAATGCGTACGCCGTTGCGGCCTGGAAATCGACGACATCATCCTCGAGCAACTGGCTTCGGCCTACTCGGTGCTGACCGACGACGAGAAAGAACTCGGCGTGTGCCTGGTCGACATCGGCGGCGGCACCACCGACATCGCGATCTTCACCGAAGGCGCCATCCGCCACACGGCAGTGATCCCGATTGCCGGCGACCAGGTGACCAACGACATCGCCATGGCGCTGCGCACCCCGACCCAGTACGCCGAGGAAATCAAGATCCGTTACGCCTGCGCCCTGGCCAAGCTGGCCGGTGCCGGTGAAACCATCAAGGTGCCGAGCGTCGGCGACCGGCCACCGCGCGAACTGTCGCGCCAGGCCCTGGCCGAAGTGGTCGAGCCGCGCTACGACGAACTGTTCACGCTGATCCAGGCCGAACTGCGCCGCAGCGGCTACGAAGACCTGATCCCGGCCGGCATCGTGCTGACCGGCGGTACGTCGAAGATGGAAGGCGCGGTCGAGCTGGCCGAAGAGATTTTCCACATGCCGGTGCGCCTGGGCGTGCCCCATGGCGTCAAGGGCCTGGATGACGTGGTGCGCAACCCGATCTATTCGACTGGCGTGGGCCTGTTGATGTACGGCCTGCAAAAGCAGTCCGACGGGATCTCGTTCTCGGGCATCGGCAGCCGTGACAGCTACAGCAGCGAAGAGCCCAAGGCACCGCTGTTCGAGCGGCTCCAGGCTTGGGTGAAGGGCAATTTCTAAACGATTTCAGATTCAGGCGTCGGGTTTCAGGCCCGGCGTTGCAAGACGGCAACAAACGCAGTAGGCGAAAAAACTAGAGAATGAAAGGAGAGGGAAAATGTTCGAACTCGTAGACAACATCCCCGCCAGCCCGGTTATCAAGGTAATCGGTGTCGGCGGTGGCGGCGGCAACGCTGTCAACCACATGGTCAAGAGCAACATCGAAGGCGTTGAGTTCATCTGCGCCAACACCGATGCTCAGGCGCTGAAAAACATCGGCGCGCGGACCATCCTCCAACTCGGTACCGGCGTGACCAAAGGCCTGGGTGCCGGCGCGAATCCCGAGGTTGGCCGTCAGGCTGCCCTGGAAGATCGCGAGCGCATCGCTGAAGTCCTGGCTGGCACCAACATGGTGTTCATCACCACTGGCATGGGCGGCGGTACCGGTACCGGTGCAGCGCCGATCATTGCCGAAGTGGCCAAGGAAATGGGCATCCTCACCGTTGCGGTGGTGACCCGTCCGTTCCCGTTCGAAGGCCGCAAGCGCATGCAGATCGCCGATGAAGGCATCCGCGCGCTGAGCGAAAGCGTCGATTCGTTGATCACCATCCCCAACGAGAAGCTGCTGACCATCCTCGGTAAGGACGCCAGCCTCCTGTCGGCTTTCGCCAAGGCCGATGACGTACTGGCCGGTGCCGTTCGCGGTATCTCCGACATCATCAAGCGTCCGGGCATGATCAACGTCGACTTTGCCGACGTACGCACCGTGATGTCCGAAATGGGCATGGCGATGATGGGCACCGGCTGCGCCAGCGGTCCGAACCGTGCACGCGAAGCCACCGAAGCGGCCATCCGCAACCCGCTGCTCGAAGATGTGAACCTGCAGGGCGCCCGCGGCATCCTGGTGAACATCACCGCCGGTCCGGACTTGTCCCTGGGCGAGTACTCCGACGTGGGTAGCATCATCGAGGCGTTCGCTTCCGACCACGCGATGGTCAAGGTCGGCACCGTGATCGATCCGGACATGCGTGACGAACTGCACGTGACCGTGGTTGCCACTGGCCTGGGCGCGAAAATCGAGAAACCGATGAAGGTGATCGACAACACCGTGCAGACCGCCATGGCTTCGCAGCCACAGCAGCAAGCTGCCGCTCGTCAGGAAGCTCCCGCGGTGAACTACCGTGACCTGGACCGTCCGACCGTCATGCGCAACCAGGCCCAGGCCGGTGCTGCGACTGCCGCGAAGATGAATCCGCAAGACGATCTGGATTACCTGGACATCCCGGCATTCCTGCGTCGTCAGGCCGATTGATGGAATGTATCAGGGGTATACGGGTGATTGGTGTTCAGCAAAGGTCTGGTCTGCTATCATCGCCAGCCTTTGTTGATACCAGTTCGCAATTTGCGCTGAAGCGGCCCATGCCATGATTAAACAACGCACCCTGAAGAATATTATCCGTGCCACAGGTGTCGGCCTGCACTCCGGCGAGAAGGTCTATCTGACCCTCAAGCCCGCGCCTGTCGACACCGGCATTGTGTTTTGTCGTGCCGACCTCGACCCTGTGGTGCAGATTCCTGCTCGCGCGGAAAACGTTGGTGAAACCACTATGTCGACCACGCTGGTCAACGGTGACACCAAAGTGGACACGGTGGAGCATTTGCTCTCGGCCATGGCTGGCCTGGGCATCGATAACGCCTACGTCGAGCTCTCCGCGTCCGAAGTCCCGATCATGGATGGCAGCGCCGGACCTTTCGTATTCCTGATTCAATCGGCTGGCCTGGAAGAGCAGGACGCGGCCAAGAAGTTCATCCGCATCCTGCGGGAAGTGACAGTGGAAGACGGCGACAAGCGCGCCACTTTTGTCCCTTTCGAAGGTTTCAAGGTGAGCTTCGAGATCGATTTCGATCACCCGGTTTTCCGTGACCGCACCCAGAGTGCAAGCGTGGATTTTTCCAGCACTTCGTTCGTCAAAGAAGTCA